>NZ_JASDCV010000003.1:0-451649 GCF_030407755.1 Rhodococcus sp. APC 3903 | reverse complement strand
CACCCCCCAACACCAACCCACGCTCCACCACAGACTCCACCTCGAACATCTCGACTCGCCGATCCGGTTCTGCGACAGCAGTAGTCAAGACCGATTCGAAGGCGTACATCAGGCGTGAGGCGGTGGATTCCTCGAACAGATCAGTGGCATAGGTCAACTGAACGACAAGCCCTGCCGGTAGGCCGTCGTTGTCGAATTGTTCGGCCGCAACAAAATCGAGGTCGAACTGAGTGCTCACCACCGCAGGTTCGATGCTCTCGATGTGCAACCCGTTGAGAGTCAACCGTGAATCGAGATGGTTCTGTAGTGCGAGGCTGACCTGGAAGAGCGGTGAATAGGACTGCGAACGAACGGGATCGAGTACCTCGACCAGACGCTCGAACGGAACGTCGCCGTGCGCAAAAGCCTGAAGATCGACGTCGCGGACTCGGGACAGCAGGTCGGTGAACTCCTCACCTGGATCGACTCTGGTGCGCAACACGACGGTCCCCACGAACATACCGACGAGATCGTCGAGCACGCGTTCGCCGCGCCCGGCGGTCGGCGTCCCGACGGCAAAGTCGTAACTGCCGCTGAACCGTGACAGTACGACGGCCAGAGCAGCATGCAACACCATGAACGGCGTCGCGCGATGCCGTCGTGCCAGTTCGGAAATTGCCTGTTGCAGAGCAGGTTCGAGATGCACGCTCAGAAGCGATCCTCGTCCGGAGGCCTCAGCCGGGCGGGGCCGATCCAACGGGAGTTCGAGGACGGCGGGCACTCCCTCGAGAGCGTTCCGCCAGAAGTCCAACTGTCGTGTGACGAGTGAGGTCGACGATTCTTCCGAACCCAACGTCTCGAGCTGCCACAGCGCGTAATCCGCGTACTGCACCTCGAGCGGCGCCCACAACGGCTCCATACCTCGGGTCCGCGCCTCATACGCCACCATCACGTCACGCGTCAACGGACCCATCGAGAAACCGTCACCCGCAATGTGATGCACCGTCATCGCCAGGACGTACTCGAACTCGTCAACCTGCAACAGCGAGGCTCGAACGGGGATCTCGGACCTGACGTCGAACGATACGCCGAGAACATCGGCCAGCACGCTGTGGAGCGAATCCTCCTGCACCGTGACAATGTCGAGAATGTCGAGAGCACGAGGTTCCTCGACGACCTCCTGGTAACCCGTTCCGTCGTACTCCGGGTACACGGTTCTCAGGACCTCGTGGCGAGCGATCACGTCGGCGACACTGGCGCGCAACGCCTCGACATCCAATGGACCTGTGAATCGCAGAACCACCGGGATGTTGTATGCCGACGAATCGGGATCGAAGCGATTGAGGAACCACATACGAGTCTGCGCAGCGGAGAGCGGAATCCTCGCCGGCCTCGGCTGCGAACCCAGCGCGGGCCGCCGCGAAAGCTCGGCAGTTTCCACCACTGCAGCCAACTCTGCGACAGTGGGCGACTCGAAGACCACACGCACGGGCAAGTCCGTGCCCGCCGCGGCGTTGATCCGCCCGAGCACCCGAGTTGCACTGAGCGAATTGCCGCCGCGTTCGAAGAAGTCGTCGTCGATGCCCACCTCCCCCGTGCTTCCGCTGCCGAGAACCTCGGCAAAAGCGGTCGCCACCGACAGTTCGGCCGGTGTCGTCGGTGCACGGAAACCACGTGCCTCGAAGACTGGCTCCGGTAGCGCATGTCGATCTACCTTGCCTGTACTCCCCAGCGGCAGGGAGTCGAGCGTCATCAGCGTTGTCGGAACCATGTAGCCGGGCAGGGTGGCGCGCAGTCGTGCCAGAATCGCTGAGCTCTCGATGTCCGAGCCAGCTGCCGCGGTGACGTAGCCGACCAGGTTTTGCTCACCGGTGGCCGACGTCGTGACCGTGACCACCGCATCGCGGATCGGTCGTTCGGCGCGCAACGCTGTTTCGATCTCGCCGAGTTCGATGCGGAAACCTCGGACCTTGACCTGGAAATCTGCACGCTCGAGGTATTCGAGGCTGCCCGCGGCATTCCACCGAACCAGATCGCCGGTTCGATAGAGACGCTCTCCCGTTCCATTCGGGTCGGCGACGAAACGGCTCGAGTTCTGCCCCGCATCCCCGATGTACCCGCGCGCCAGCTGAACTCCAGCGAGATAGAGCTCACCTGCGACACCGACCGGAACCGGGTGAAGCCGCTCGTCGAGTACATGCAGGCGCGTGTTCCAGGCGGGGGTTCCGATCGGCACTACGGCAACGTCTGCATCGCTCGTTCGGTGCGCTGTGACGCTGACCGCTGCTTCCGTGGGTCCGTACAGGTTGTAGACCTGCGCCGAACTCTGCTCTCGCATGTGCTCGGCTGTCTGTATCGGGAGAGTCTCGCCGATGCACAGAATCCTGGTGAGCGAATTCGGCAGTCGGCGCTCGGACACACTGAGCAGCGACAACATCGAGGGGACGGCATGCAGTGTCGTGACGTGCTCACGCTCGATCAGCAGCGTGAGGTACTCGCCGTCCTGCTGTGCCCCTGACTCGGCGAGAATCATGCAGGCGCCGGTTTGCAACGCCCACCAGTATTCCCAAACGGACAGGTCGAAGGTAGATGCAGTTTTGACGAGTACGCGGTCGTGCGCGCCGAGCGGGAATTGATCCTGCTTCCACAAGAGTTGGTTCGTGATCGCTCGATGGGAAATCGCCACGCCCTTGGGCTTTCCGGTGGATCCCGAGGTGTAGATCGCGTATGCGATGTTGTCCGGTCGCAGGCAGGCGAGGCGTTCGCTGTCCCGAATCGGTGCTCCGTCGTTTCCGTCCAGATCGAGAGTTTCGATGTCCACGACGTGGAACTGCCCGTCGAGCGAATCGCGGGAAGTGCTCAGAACAACTGCGGGCGCTGCAGATTCGAGGATGTGAGCCGTGCGTTCTGCCGGCTGATCCGGGTCGAGCGGAACGTAGGCCCCGCCTGCCTTCACCACCGCGTACATGGCAACGACCAGTTCGACGGAGCGCCGCAGATTGAGCGCGACAGTCACTTCCGGGCCGATCCCGATTCCGATCAAATACCGTGCCAGGCGGTTGCTTTCGGCGTCGAACTCGGTGTAGGTCAGGCGACGGTCACCGAGAACCAGCGCTTCGGCGCGCGGTGTTCTGCGCACCTGGGCGTCGAACAGATCCGCGAGGGTCGTCTCTGGAACGACAGTGTCGGTGTTGTTCCACGTGTTGACGGTGGCCGCGATCTCTTCGTCGCCGAGCAGAGCGACGTCGCCTACCGGGAGGTCCGGGTTTCGACCGATCGAATCGAGAACGCGAAGCAGACGGTTGGCGAATGTCGCCACTGTGGATTGGTCGAACAGATCCGTTGCATAGGTGAAGGACGCCGACATCGACCCCGAGTCCCCAGGGGTGACGGTCAGGTGCAGGTCGAACTTCGCCGTCTCGACTGGGGCGCCAACTGCCGCGATCTGCAGTCCGGGTAGCTCGAACATTGTCGGCGTGAGGTTCTGGAAGGACAGTGCCACCTGGAACAACGGATGGCGGGCCGTCGATCTGACCGGATCGATGATCTCGACGAGCCGCTCGAACGGTAGGTCCGCGTGCGCGAAGGCGGCGAGATCCTGATCGAGGGTGTGGTTCAGCAGGTCCGTGAACGGTGCTGCCGTGTTCACCTGGGTTCGCAATGCCAAGGTGTTCACGAACATCCCCACGAGTGCATCGAGCGACTCGTGCCCTCGTCCCGCGATGGGCGAGCCGATGGTGATGTCAGCACTGTTGCCCAACCGGGCAAGCAGTGCGGCGAATGCAGCGTGGACCACCATGAACAGGCTCGAGCCTGATCCGACAGCAAGATCACGCAGTCGATCAGCGGTGTCCGAGCCGATCGTGAAGTGAATCTCCTTGCCGCGGTAGCTCTGACGGGCCGGACGTTGCCTGTCCGTCGGCAGACTCAACAGGTCCGGAATTCCGGCGAGTGCAGAGGTCCAGAACTGAATTTGTCTCTGAGCATCGACGGAGGGATTCTCATCCGCGCCGAGCAGATCATGTTGCCAGAGCGCGTAATCCGCATACTGCACGGGCAACGGTGTCCACTGTGGAGCTTCGCCGCGAGACCGCGAAACGTAGGCACCCATGACGTCGGCGGCCAGGGGTCCGAGCGATGATCCGTCCGATGCGATGTGATGCATGACGACGGCGAGCACATGTTCGGTCTCGGAGATTCGATACAGAGCGGTCCGCAGTGGTACGTCAGTTGTCACGTCGAATCCGGTGCCGGCAAGAGCAAAGAGCCGCTGCGACGCTTCGGCTTCGGTGACGTCATGCGGAACCAGATCGAGATCCACCGAAGACTCGGGCAGGATTTCCTGGCGAGGACCGTTCGGGGAATCCGGATAGTAGGTACGCAACGACTCGTGGCGTTGGACCACGTCACGAAGCGCGAGAGCCAACGCCGGCGCGTCCAGGGTTCCGCTCAGACGAAGCGCCAGGGGCAGGTTGTCCGTGGCAGCCGCGGTGTCGAATCGATTGAGGAACCACATCCGATTCTGCGCCGGTGAGAGCGGAATACGTTCAGGTCGCGGTCGTGCTTCCAATCGGGGCTGATCATCACGTTCTGCCGAGTCTGCCACCAGTGCAAGTTCTGCGACGGTCGGCGCCTCGAACAGCGCCCGAACCCCGAGTTTGATCCCGAACGTGGCGTTGACTCGGGCAATCGCCCGAGTCGCGCTGAGCGAGTTTCCACCCAGCTCGAAGAAACTGTCTTCTGCGCCGACGGTACCGGTACCGAGAACGTCGACAAAAGCGCTCGCGACACGAATCTCTGCGAGTGTGGTCGGCACCCGGAACATCGCCGAGGCGATGAACTCCGGAACGGGAAGTGCTGCGCGATCAAGCTTTCCGGCCGGAGTCAGGGGTAGCAGATCCAGCAGGATCACGGCACTGGGCACCGAGGCACGTGGCAGCACCGCGGATACGGCTTCGAGGACGGACTCCGCCGACACCGCATCTGTGGTGGTGACGTAACCGACGAGTTGATCGCCGAGAGAGTCATGTCGGTGAACAGTGGCGGCAGCAGCGCTCACTCCGCGAACGGAGGCGAGCGCTGATTCGATCTCCCCCAGTTCGATGCGGAGCCCGCGAAGCTGAACTTGGGCGTCGGATCGTCCGATGTACGCCAGTTCGCCCTGCTCGGTCCAGGCGACGACGTCGCCGGTCCGGTACATCCGCGCGCCCGATGCACCGAACGGGTTCGCCACGAAGCGTTCTGCGGTCAATGCCGCGCGCCGGTTGTACCCACGTGCCAGGCCGGGTCCCGACAGATACAGCTCGCCCCTGACACCGACGGGGACGGGATTGAGGGCGGAATCGAGGACCAGAACGTGTGCGCCTTCGAGCGGAATACCGATCGTGACGGGCGAGAGTGACGTGTGACGGTGTTGCTCGCCGTCACCGACCAGAGCTGCAGTGTCGTGGAGAGCCCCGGTCTTGGTGATGACGATGGTGCTCTCGGTCGGCCCGTAACTGTTGAAGAGTCTTGTCTGGCTGGGAAAACGGTCGAGTAGCTGCGGCGGAAAGACGTCGCCGCCGAGCACGACGACTTCGAGATCCGACAAAATGCCTGCGTCGACGGTGGTCATCGCAGCAGGAGCCGTCACCACATGGGTGACGCGATGACGCCGGATCACGTCGGTGAGTTCCTCGCCGGCAATGACCGACGGAGGTGTGATCACCATCGTGGCACCGGCGGTGAACGCAAGGATCATCTCGAACATGGACGCGTCGAAGCTGGCCGAGGACAGTCGCAGTACCCGAGAGTCGCGCGATACCGCCAGATCAGTGCGGGTCCGAGCGGAGAACACGGACAGTCCCCGGTGAGTGACAGCGACGCCCTTGGGGAGACCGGTCGAGCCTGACGTGTAGATCAGGTAGGCAACATGATCCGCGTGCAATGGGCGGATCCGATCGGCATCGTCGACCTGCGCTGCGAGGTAGCGATCGAGGTCGAGATAGTCGATCTCGATCGTATCGATTCCGTTCGGAAGTGTTGGCGCCGTCTCGGAGTCGGTGATCACGACCAGCGCTGCAGAGTCTGCCAGCATGTGTGCGATGCGCTCGTCGGGATACGTCGGATCCACCGGAACGTACGTTGCTCCGGACTTGGCAACAGCCCACAGTGCGAGGATGGACTGCGTCGAACGTGGAAGAGACACCGCAACAGCTGTTTCGGGGCCTATCCCACGTTCGATGAGGAGCCGAGCCAGCTGTGAGGATCGCACATCCAGCTCGCTGTACGTCATCTCACCGTACGACTCGGAAACGATTGCCACATTCGCGGATTCCGAGTGCAGGGTCAACAGATCTGCCAGGGTGCGAACCGTTGGCGCTGACGGACCGAATGCCGAAGTAAGTCTGGTGTATTCGTTCTCGTCCAGAACGGCGATATCCGCGATTGCCACTTCCGGAGTCTCGACAATCTGCGCGAGAATCCGGTGGAACCGCTGCGCAAATCCGTCCACGGACGTGCCGGTGAAGAGGTCTGTGGCGTATGTCCAGGTGAGATTCAACGAATCTGCGTGCTGGACCATCGTGATCTGGAGGTCGAACTTTGCCGCCGCGACTGCGTTGTCCACGGCTTCGATCTCGAGACCAGGCAGCGTGAACGCAGCGGTTCCCTCTTGCTCCTGAGACAGAGCCACCTGGAAGATCGGCGCGTGGGCCTGGGAGCGAGCGGGTTGCAGTATGTCGATCAGCCGCTCGAATGGTAGGTCGGCATTCTCGAACGCAGTGAGGTCAGTGGCTCGCACCTGCGCCAACAGATCGAGGAACGACATCGCCGGGGTGAGACGGCTGCGTAGTGCCACCGTGCCGACGAACATTCCGACCACGTCGTCCAGCGCTTGTTGGCCGCGTCCGGAAATCGGTGTCCCGATCACCACGTCGTCGGTCGCACCGAGGTTGGACAGGAGCACCGCGAGGGCCGCCTGGAGCACCATGAAGGTCGTGGCGCCCTGTGTGCGGCCCAACTGCCCGAGTGCAGTGACCATCGCGGGCGCCAACACCAGTTCGGTGTTCGCTCCGCGCAGCGACGCAATCGCCGGCCGCGGGAAATCGGCCGGAAGTTCGAGAAGCTCCGGCGCGCCGGCCAACTGGCCACGCCAATACTCGGCCTGCGCCGAAGCAAGACTGGTCTGATCACTTTCCGAACCGAGGACCTGGTGTTGCCACACGCTGTAATCCGGATACTGAACAACCAACGGGGCCGGTGACGGCTCCGTACCCGAACGGCGCGCCGAGTAGGCCAGAACGAGATCCCGTGCGAGCGGCGCCACTGACGCACCGTCCGCGGCTATGTGGTGAATCACGGCGACCAGGATGTGTTCGTCAGCCGAGAGCTCGAACAGGTTTACCCGCAACGGGATTGCTCTGGTGACGTCGAACCCCTCGTCCACAGCGCCGACAATCTGATCGGCAACCTGTTCGGGAGAAACCACCGTGTGACGAAAAGGAACGTCGACGTCGTCGAGAATCCGCTGGAAAGGCCCTTCGGCATCGTCAGGGAATATCGTCCGCAAGGATTCGTGGCGAAGAACGATGTCCGACAGAGATTCTCGGAGAGCCACTGAATCCAGCCGGCCGCGCAGGCGAAGGACGAGCGGGATGTTGTACGCGGGCGAGGCAGGATCGTATCGATTGAGAATCCACATTCGCGATTGCGCCGGCGAGAGCGGGATTCGCTCGGGCCGAGGCCCGGCGGCCAGAGCGGGCCGCGTTCCGCTCTGCGTTGCATCGACTGCCACAGCGAGGGCCGCGACTGTCCTGGCATCGAAGAGAACCCGAACCGGGAGGGTGACTGAGAGTTCGGTGCCGACCCGTCCCATCACTCGGGTAGCACTCAGAGAGTTTCCACCGATGTCGAAGAAGTCGTCCGTGATGCTGACCTGGTCGACTGCCAGGACGTCACCGAAGATCCGGCCGATCAACTCCTCCGTCTTCGTGACGGGTGCGACATACGCATTCCGGCGCATCGTCGGGGCAGGCAGCGCGCGGAAATCGACCTTTCCGGCCGGCGTCAACGGAATTTCCTCGAGAACGATCACCGAGGAAGGAACCATGTGTGCCGGCAGTCGACTGGAGACGAAGGTGCGCACTTCTTCCGGATCCAGATGACCACCGACCACGTACGAGTGCAGTCCGACGGTGTCGTCTGCTGTCGTCACCGCAGTTCGTACGCCAGAGTGCGCACCGAGCACCGCGTCGATCTCACCGAGTTCGATGCGGAAACCGCGAATCTTGACCTGCGAGTCACTGCGGCCGAGATACTCGATTTCCGTTCCACGACGTCGCACGAGGTCTCCGGTGCGGTACATCCGCTGCCCCGAACGTGAGGGGTCGGCAACAAATCGAGACGCTGTCAGGTCGCCGCGATGGTGGTAACCGCGGGCAAGTCCACGGCCGGTCAGATACAGCTCACCCGTCACTCCGTCTGGAACCGGACGGAGGCGAGAGTCGAGAACATGTGCGACGGTGCCGCGAACTGAACTACCGATGGTGATCCGATCAGTCGCAGACATGGGCCCCGCGAGGGTAGCCATGACGGTGGCCTCGGTGGGACCGTATGCGTTGAACATCTTTCGCGTCGACGCCCATAGCGCGACCAACGCAGCGTCGCACGCTTCACCGCCGACGATCACGGTACCGAGATCCGGAACCTCTGCCGGTTCGATCGTAGCCAGGGCCGCCGGGGTCACAAATGCGTGACTGATCTTCGACGCCCGCATGAGGGCCGCGAGTTCGCTTCCGCCATAGATGCCCGTGGGAACAACATGCATCGCGGCACCGGCACCGACAGCCATGGCCAGTTCGAGCACCGATGCGTCGAAGCTGGGTGAAGCGAAATGCATCGTGCGACTGAGGTTGTCGAGTTCGTATCGGCGAACCTGCTCGTCGACCAGCGCCGCGAGACCCGCATGGGAGACGACGACGCCCTTCGGAGTGCCGGTCGATCCCGACGTGTAGATGACGTACGCGGTGTGGTCCGTGCGAATCGGTGACGTGCGCTCGGAATCGAGGATTCGCGTGTCACTGACGTCGTCGCGATCAAGCGACGCCACTACTTCTTCCGTCAGCGTCAGGACTGCTCCCGAATCAGTGAGCATGTGCTCGATTCGCTCGGCCGGGTAGCTCGGGTCGACGGGTACGAACGCCGCTCCGGTCTTGGCAACGGCCCAAGTGGCGAGTACAGAAGATGCCGACCGCGGAATGGCGATCGCCACTACCGATTCAGGGCCGATCCCTCGAGCTACGAGTGCCCGCGCCCACCGATTGGTACGCCGGTCTACATCGTCGTAAGAGAGTTCGAGGTCGCCGCACAGTATGGCCGGACCACCGTTGGATTTGATGACCCCGGCCGTGAGGATCTCCGGCAGTGTCAGCTCCGTCAAGGCGACCGACTGGGCAGTTCCCTGACGTTCGATCTCTGGCATCGTCCGCAGATCGAGGTCGCCGACCACTGATTCGGGTTGGGCGACAACAGCGTCGAGAATGGCGACGAACCGATCCGCGAGCTCGCGCACAGTCGATTCGTCGAAGATGTCGAGGGCATAGGTCCACGTCGTGGTCACCGACCCGTCCGGGCGCGGCGACGAGACATCCAGTTGGAGATCGAATTTCGAGATCGGAGCATCCAACGGGACCTGAGAAACTTCGAGGCCGGGAAGCTTCACGGATGGGGTCGGAATATCGCCGGTCGCGAGTACCACCTGGAAGAAGGGGTGGTGCGCCGTCGAGCGAGGCGGGTCGAGCACCTCGACGAGACGCTCGAACGGAATATCTGAGTGGGCAAATGCCGAGAGGTCGGCGTTACGGGTCGATTCGAGCAATCCGCGGAACGAAGCCGTCGGATCCACCTGAGTCCGGAGAACCACGGTTCCGACGAACATGCCGACGAGGTTGTCGAGGGCCTGATCGCCGCGTCCGCTGACCGGGGTGCCGATCGCGATGTCGGACTCCCCCGCCATCCGAGACAGCAGTACCGACAACGCCGTGTGCAGCACCATGAACGGTGTGGACCGAGTGCTGCGAGCCAGGGATTCGACGGCGCGGTGCGTCTGCGCCGAGAGGGTCGACGACACCGTCGCACCTCGATAGGACGCGACTGTGGGATGCGGCCGATCCGTCGGGAAATCGAGACGGGTCGGGACGTGCGCCAATGCAGCGCGCCAGTATTCGATCTGGCGCGATGCCTCCGATTCCGGATCGTCCTCGTTGCCGAGAGAATCGATCTTCCAGAGCGTGTAGTCCGCGTAGTGAACGCTCAACGGCGACCACTGTGGCGCGGTTCCCGCGAGCCGTGACGCGTAGGCCGTCATCACATCCGCGGCCAGTGGTTGCATCGACCAACCGTCGCCACTGATGTGGTGGACGACGAGTACAAGAATATGCTCCCGACCAGACGTCCGGAGAAGCGAAGCCCGCACCGGAACCTCGGTGGTCACGTCGAACCCGGCACCGACCAATTCGCCGATAGCCGCGACGGGGTCACTGACATCCGCGGGTTCGAGAGCAACTGGCGCGTCGTCGAGAATGCACTGGTAAGGACCTTGATCCGAATCAGGATAGAGTGTGCGCAGCACCTCGTGCCGGTCGATGACATCGCTGATCGCCTGGCGCAAAACCTGAATGTTCAGGTTGCCGGACAAAGCGAGTGCTGCCGCAATGTTGTACGCCCCGGATTCCGGATCGAATCTGTTGAGGAACCACATACGCTGCTGGGCCGGTGAGAGCGGAATCTGGTCCGGTCGAGGGCGGGGTCCGAGTTCGGTGAACCTGGACGGCGCGCTGCCGGCGACGAGTCCGGCCAGCGCACCAACTGTCGGAGCGTCGAACAGGTCTCGGACACCCAGAGTCGATCCCAGTGCCGAGTTGATCCGTGCCACCACCCGCGTAGCCGTCAGAGAGTTGCCACCGAGCGCGAAGTAGTCGGCGGTGAGGCCGATTTCGCTCACACCGAGGAGTTCGGCAAAGATCGCGGCAACGGCCTTTTCGAGTTCGGTGACGGGAGCGACATACTCAGCTGCCGCCGAATCCGGTTCCGGCAGCGCACGCCGGTCGAGTTTTCCGTTGGGGCCCAGCGGCATCGACGTCAAGAACACGAATGCGGAGGGAACCATGTAGGTAGGCAGCTTCGCCTGCGCGTGCGCGCTGAGAAGGGCACTGTCGATTGCCGAATCAGCTGTCACGTAGGCGATCAGACGATCCTGACGTACGACGGTGGCGGCCGAGAGAACTCCCGACAGTTCCAACAGGACCCCGTCGATTTCTCCGAGTTCCAAGCGCTGCCCGCGAAGCTTCACCTGGAAGTCGGTACGACCCAGATACTCGATCTCACCGGTGGAGTTCCACATGACGAGGTCGCCGGTCCGATACATCCGGCCGGGACCGAAGGGGTTGGCTACGAAACGATCTGCTGTCAAGTCAGAGCGTTGCACGTAGCCGCGGGCGAGTTGGACTCCCGCGAGATAGAGTTCTCCCGCCACTCCGATCGGGCTCGGCGCGAGGCGGTGGTCCAGCACATAGGCCTGCGTGTTCCAGACCGGAGCGCCGATCGGCACCGGACCTGTTGCGGCGGCATCCGTCTGGTGGAAAGTGACATCGACGGCAGCTTCGGTGGGACCGTAAAGATTGTGCAGACGTGCACCGAATCGTTCGTGGAAGCGAACGACCGTCGCACGCGGAAGTGCCTCGCCGCTGGCGAACACCTGACGAACGGATCGAAGTTGTGCGAGATCTCCGTCGACGAGGAAGACGTCGAGCATCGACGGGACGAAGTGCAAGGTGGTGACACCTTCGCGAGCGATCAGCTCGGAGAGGTACCGAGAATCGCGATGTCCATCGGGTTCTGCAACTACCAGTCGCGAGCCGGCGACGAATGGCCAGAACAACTCCCACACCGAGACGTCGAAGGTGGCGGGTGTCTTGTGCAGCACGACGTCGTGACGGCCGAGCGGATATTCATGTTGCATCCACAGCAGGCGATTGACTATCGCTCGATGCGACACTGCAACGCCCTTGGGCTTTCCGGTGGACCCGGATGTGAAGATCACATAAGCAACGTGATCCGGCGATACACGACCGAGACGCTCGACGTCCGCGAGCCGCTCGGTGGAGTACCCCGACAGATCGATCTCGTCGAGAAGTACGGGGTTGACCCCATCGGGCAGCGATGTGGCGTCGGCCGCGACCGACAGGACGACCGACGGTGCTCCGATGTCGAGCAGGTACCGGATCCGCTCGTCCGGATGCTGCGGATCGATCGGAAGATACGCACCGCCGGCTGCGATGACGGCGTGCACTGCCACCACGTACTGCGCGCTCCGGTGCAGAGCGATCGCGACCAGTGACTCCGGCCCGACGCCGCGTTCTACGAGGTGACGAGCGAGAGAGTTGACCTGGGACCGGAATTCTCCGCGACTGATCGTCGTGCCCGCGAAGGTCAGTGCAGCATCGGCCAAGTCGGCGATACCCGAGTCGACGATTTCCGAGTCGGCGATTTCCGAGTCGGCGATTTCCGAGTCGGCGCCGAGTAGGTCGAGCAGCGTCTTGTCAGCGATGACGTTGGCAGTGTCGTTCCACTCGTCGAGTACGAGCCGTCGTTCGGCCGCGTCGAGATAGTCGATGTCCCGGATGCGGATTTTCTCGCCAGTCATCGCGCCCAGTATCGATGCAAGGCGTCGGCCGACACGCTCTGTTGCGTCGTGGTCCATCGAATCGGGTGCGTACTCGATGGTGAGGTGAAGGCTCGGTTCGAGGACCGTGATCAGGGCGAGCGGGTAGTGAGTCGCGTCGGCGACCTCGATTCCCGTAACTCGCATCCCGGCGATATCCGTCGCGGATTCGAGCGCCGAACGGTCGACGGGATATGACTCGAACACCGTCAACGTGTCGAACATCGCGCCGGCGCCCACGGCCGACTGCACCTCGGCCAGGCCGACGTGGTGGCTGTCGAGCAGCCGAACCTGCTCGGACTGAACGTGTTCGAGGAGTTCGGACACCGAACTGTCCGGGTTGACACGAACGCGAACAGGAACTGTGTTGATGAACAACCCGAGAATGTCTTCGACCCCGGTCAGCGACGCGGGTCGACCCGAGACGGTGGCTCCGAACACGACGTCGTCGCGTCCGAGCATGCCACTGAGCAGTAGACCCCACGCAGTCTGGACGACAGTGTTGACCGTGACGCCGCTGCGCCTGGCCAACTCGAAGATCGCCTCGGTCGACGAGGCTTCCAGCGGGACTTCGACATCCACGGGAACTGCATGCACGGAGGACTCTGCGCGGTGTGGTGCGATCAGCGTCGGTTCGTCTACTCCCGACAGTGCGCCGATCCACCTGTCCAATGCCGCGCCGTTGTCTTGTTCGGCGAGCCAGTGCAGGTAGGTGCGATACGACCGAGCGGGAACCGGCAGCGACGCGTCGGCGGCGTAGAGCGACAGAAGATCGCGCACCAACAACGGCATGGACCAACCGTCGAAGAGAATGTGGTGATTAGTCACGATCAGGTGCGCCGAATCCGCACCCTGGCGTACCAGGACTGCACGAAGCAGTGGGGGCGCGCTCAGATCGAACGGTGCCGTGCGCTCGAGTTCCGCGACGACGTGCGGATCATCCCCGAGCACCTCCCGCCATGGAGTTGTCACGGAATCGAGAACGAGCTGTGCTGCAACGCCGTTCGAGTCGTACACGAAAGCAGTCCGAAGTGCGGTGTGGCGCTCGAACAATCTCGAAAGCGACCGCTGTAGTCGATCGCTGTCGACGATCCCGGCGAGGGACAGAACGATCTGGCCGGTGTAGACGTCGACGGCATCGGCGGTGAGGCCGGCGTGAAACTGGAATCCGGCTTGCAGCGGCGAGAGCGACCAGATGTCCTCCAGGTGGCCGAACTGCTTCTCCCACAGTTCTATTTCGTCCTGCGAAGCCGAGACCAGAGGAACGTCTGACGGTGTGAGGCCGGCATGATCACCGACGGAGGCGGCAATCTTCTCCAGTTCGACGCGCCACGCCGTCGCGAGCTCCGCGACTGCAGCGGGTTCGAAGATACCTTCGGGGAAAGCAAATGACGCCGAAAGGAACTCGCCTTCCGGACCGTCCACGACGGCGGCATTGATGTCGATCGCATAACTGACCGCGAGATCGCTTCCGCTGCCGTTGTTGAGATCGATTCCGGCGTCGGGAATCCAGCCCGCGGCCCGCAATTCGTCACCGAACTCCGCGGTGGACATCTTGCCCAAGTAGTTGAAACCGATCTGCGGTTCCGGGCCGGTCAGCATCCCTGCACGTCGGAGCAGCCCGTAACCGATACCGGACCCCGGCGTGGTTCTCAGCTGTTCCTTGACGGATTTCACGACCGCCGGCGTGTCCACTCCGAGTCCGGTGAGATCGATCCGAACCGGGTACACCGCCGTGAACCAGCCGACGGTCCTGGACAGGTCGGCACCGGGCAGCACGGCTTCGTCTCGTCCGTGACTTTCGAGCGAGACCAGCATCCGCTGTGATCCGCTCCAGGTGCGCAATGCCAGGGCAAGCGCACTGACCAAGCCGTCGTTGACACCGGTCCGATAGTGCGACGGTACCGCGCGCAACAGGTGATCTGTTGTGTCACGGTCGATGTCGACCCGGACCCGACGCAGTGACGACCCTCGGTCCCGTTCCGCATCGAGAGGACGCGAACCGATCGGCGCACCATCGGAGTCGACGACCTCACGCCAGTACTCGAGTTCCGCCGACGGTGACAGCTCGGTGAGTCCGTGCGACCAACGCCGCAGTGACGTTCCGACGGGCATCGGTACCGGCGTGCCACCGTGAACGATCTGTTGCCAGGCTGCAGCGAAGTCCGGAAGGAGAATCCGCCACGAGACGCCGTCGACAACCAGATGGTGGATGACGACCACCAATCGGCCCGAATCGTGCGTCGAGTCGAGCCAGACGATCTGAGCAGTATCGCCGCGGTACGGATCGAGCCTCGACGCGGCGTCCGCGGTCGCCTGGGTGAGAGCTTCCTCGAACTCGGGGGTTCCGGGTAGCGCTTCGGTGACGGTCCGACGAACCCATGTATCGACAGCACAGCCAGGGGCAATGTCGAATCCGGAGTGGTCGGGCAGCAAACGCGCACGAAGAGCGTCGTGTTGATCGACAACTACTTGAAGAGTTGCCGCGAGGCGCGAGAGATCAAGTCCGACAGGAACACTGACCGACACGGCTTGATAGAAGGTGTCGATGCTGCCGGCCGTGCCCAGTATCTTGGCTGCGATCGGGGTCAGCGGGACAAACCCCACTCCCTTACCCGGCAGTTCTTCGAGTACGACCGATTCATCTGCCGGGAGTGCGATTTCGGCCAATCGCGCCACCGTCTTGCGTTCGAACACGTCGCGAGGAGTGAAGACAACTCCGGCGGCTTTTGCTCGAGAGACGAGCGAGATCGCGACGATGCTGTCTCCACCCAGCGCGAAGAAGGAATCGTCGACGCCGACTCGCTCGACGCCGAGTACCGACGCAGCGGCGTCGGCGATGATGCGCTCGACCGGACCGCTCGGCGCCCGGTAGTTCTGAGCCGCCGAACGAAATTCCGGTTCGGGTAGCGCCTGGCGATCGAGCTTGCCTGCCGGGGTCAGTGGCACTTCGGCCAGCGGTATCAGCTGGGACGGCACCATGTGAGCGGGCAGGAATCGAGATGCGTGTGCGATCAACGCTTCTTCGTCGAGATCGTGTCCCGGCTTGATCTTCACATACGAGTACACGGTGCCGCCGGCAAGCGTCACCACGAAATCGACGGATTCATGGCGTGCGAGCACAGCGTCGATCTCACCGAGTTCGATGCGAAGTCCATTGACCTGCACCTGGAAATCGGAGCGGCCGACGTACTCGAGTTCGAGAGTCCGAGTCCAGCGGACCACGTCTCCGGTGCGGTACAACCGAGTTCCGCCGCCGAGAGGATCGGCGACAAAACTCGCAGCGGTGAGAGCTGAACGTGAGTGGTAGCCCTGCGCCAATCCGGGGCCACCGAGATACAGTTCACCGGCCACCCCGGCCGGCACAGGTCGCAACCAGCGGTCGAGAACCATCAGATGCGCGCCCTGAATCGGAGAACCGATCGTGATGGCCTCGTCCGACGCCAGCGGGGGTGTCGTGGTGATGACGATGGTCGACTCGGTGGGGCCGTAACTGTTGTAGAACCGGCAGATCGGGCCGAAGCGTCGAACCAGGTCCGGCGGGCACACGTCACCTCCGACAACCACAGCTTCGAGATCCGGAAGATCGGTGGCGTCCACCGTGCCCAGAATTGCCGGCGCACTGATGATGTGGGTGACGCGCTCGCTGCGCAGCAGTTCTGTGAGCTCGCCGCCGCCGTAGACATCTGCCGGAGCGATGACCATCGTCGCCCCGGCACTGAACGCCTGAACCATTTCGAAGACGGAGGCGTCGAAACTCGCGGACGAGAATCGCAGAACTCGCGAATGCGCACCGACGCCGAGTTCGGGGCGACCCCACGCGGTGAAATCGACCAACGCATTGTGCGTGACGGCAACACCTTTCGGTGTACCGGTGGAACCGGACGTGTAGATCAGATAGGCGATGTGATCGCTTCGCAACGGCGCCGTGCGGTCAGAGTCGTCGACGACGGACTCGTCGCCGACAAAGCTGAAGGCGTCGATCGAGATGCAGTCCAGATCGACGGGCAGCATCTGATGGACAGTCGAATCAGTAATTCCCACAACAGCATTACTGTCCCCGACCATGTGACCGATTCGTTCGACCGGGTACGTCGGATCGACCGGAACTGATGCAGCGCCGGTTTTGGCAACCGACCACCACGCGATGACGGCATCGATGGATCGAGGCAGCGCGATCACGACACTGGTGCCAGGACCCACTCCGCGCCGGATCAGCATTCGAGCGAGTACATTGGAGCGACGATCGAGTTCGCGGTAGCTGAGCTGCTGGGTACCGCAGCTCAGTGCGATCCCCTCAGACGATGCCGCGACGCCGCGGGCGAGAATCGTGGGCAAGGTCATCGGTGCCAGTGCGTCAGGGCCGCGTGCCGGAACGAGCGACTTCCGCTCGGCTTCGCTCAGGATCTCGAGATCGTGAACACGAGTGTCCGGCAGCGCTTGCGTGTACCGGGACAGCAGTTCGACGTATCGGCGGACATGGTCGCTCAGGACATCTGCGGTGTACAGATGGGGATTGGCTTCGAAATCGATTCGCGGCGCCTCTCCCGAGGCACTCGGATAGATGTTGACCGACAGGTCTTCCACCGGCCCTGTCGACAAGACGTGGAATCGACCAGTCACCGACCCCAGGACCACTTCGGGGTGAAAGTTCATGATGTTGATCGCGGGACCGAAGAACCCACGCTCGGCACCGACGCCTCGATCGCGTCTCATGTCCTCGGTGCGGTACCGCTGATGTCTGAGCGCGCCGGTCAGTTCGAGCGAGGCAGCCGCGCTCAATTCGGCAACCGTGGCCGAAGCGGTCACCGCGAGGCGCAGCGGAACGACGTTGGAGATCATGCCACCCGAACCGCGCAGAACCCTGTTCGTTCGCGCGGTCACCGGCAAACTCAGCACTACGTCTTCGGTGCCGGTCACCCGGGCGAAGTAGAGCGCGAAGGCAGCCACCGCCGCCGCCGAAGAGAACTCGTCCGCCTTCGCCGTCGCGTTCGAACTGTCGAGTGTTCGGCCGACCACGACCGCACCCGGTGTGGCGTCCATCCGCTTCCCGGCCAGACTTGCCACGGCCGGAAGCTCTGCTGTCTTGGCTGCCCAGTAGTCCTGATCTCGGCGGAATCGCGGCGAGTGCCGATACTCGGCCTCGGCGTCGTGCACGGCCAGAAGATCGGTTGCCGACGATTCGGGGACTGAAAGGCCGGCGACCTCCGCTGAGTAGAGCTCGGCGATGCGTGTCATGAAGTTCATGGCGCCGTAGCCGTCGAGGACTAGGTGATGGATCCGGCAGTACCAGAACTGGCGGTTCGCGCCGACGCTCAGGACGGCTGACTTCACCAATCGATCGGCGAGTAGATCAAAAGGTCGGGTGTACTCCTGCCGCATCCACTCGAGTGCGGCTGCCTCCGGCTCGCGCTCACCGCTCAGATCGACGACTTCGACGCTCTGACTGAGCTCGGAATCGATCTGCTGAAACGGTTCGCCGTCGATCTCGAGCAGTTTCAGCATCCCGGAGCCGAACTCATGCGCTGCTGTGACGCAGGCACTTTCGAGCACCGCCGCGTCGAGAGTCCCGTCGACTACGACATACTGCGCGATCGTGATCGGCACATCAGTGCGCAGTAGCTGGGCAAACCAGATTCCGCGTTGCGCGCTGGTCAGCGGAAAGGGCTCGAAACGTCGATCAGCATGCACAGCGTCGTTCTCTCATCTGCCGAAAAAAGTACCGACGGCCTGCATCGATTGCCGTGGACCTGCGGCGCGAGACGACCGTGCCGACTACCACTCGACACAGTCCGCCGATTGATCAAAGATAGGGTTGCATAACCTTTCCATCTCGTCAAATGGCAAAACAAGTTCCCATGCGATCACATAAAGGATTCCGCCAGGTCTGTTTCTGCAGATCAGACCTGGGATTCGAGTGCGGTCTCAATATTCGGTGCGTCATGCGCCGGGTACGCATGCACCAAGGCGGTAGCGAGTTTGGGTACCGCGTGAGTGAGCGAATGCTCGGCGCTGTGTGCAATCGCGTGAGCTTCGGCAAGCGTTGCCCGGGGATCGATGTCGAGTTCTGCATCGGCATGCAGTCGGTGTCCGATCCACCGCATCTTCAGATCACGAACACCGAGGACTCCGGGTTCGTGCATCAATGCATGCTCGGCGCCGTCCACCAACTCCGGTTCGACGCCGTCCATCAACCGCCGGAAGACGTCTCGCGCTGCAGTCCTCAGCACCGCCACGATGGCCACGGTGATGACAAGGCCGATGATCGGATCTGCCAACGGGAAACCCAGCGCAACTCCCCCGGCCCCCAGAAGGACTGCGAGCGAGGTGAATCCGTCTGTCCGAGCATGCAATCCATCGGCCACCAGGGCCGCTGAACCGATTTGCCTGCCGACCCTGATCCGATACAACGCCACCAATTCGTTTCCGATGAAACCGATCAAACCTGCCGCCGCTACCCAACCGAGGTGCTCGATCTCGACCGGGTTGATCAATCGCCTCACCGCCTCGACACCGGCGATCACTGCCGACAGTGCGATCATGGCGAGCACGAACAGTCCGGCCAAATCCTCCGCACGCCCGAAACCATAGGTATAGCGCCTGGTTGCAGCGCGCCGACCGAGCGCAAAGGCAATCCAGAGTGGGACTGCCGTGAGCGCGTCGGAGAAGTTGTGAATGGTGTCCGCCAGCAGCGCCACCGAACCCGAGATCGCCACGATCGCAACCTGAGCAACTGCGGTGACTCCGAGCGCGACAAGACTGATCTTGACCGCCCGGATGCCGATTGCGCTCGATTCCAACGCGTCGTCGACACTGTCGGCAGCGTCGTGACTGTGCGGGGAGAACACTTCGCGAACTGCCGATCGAAACCCCTTCGGGCCGTGGACATGGCCGTGGCCGTGGGACGTCTTTGGTTCGTGCGTCATGACGCACCTTCTTCTTGATCGCTACGATCGACCTTCGCCGAGCGCTCCGGGTGTATCTCCCGAAGCTCACCTTCACTACGGTGATGCCCCGGCAATCCTGGTCCGGCATGCTCGGCATTGAAGACCGCATCCGTAACCAGTTGGCGCACATGGTCGTTCTCCAGACGATAGAACACCGTCGTACCATCGCGGCGCGTTCGTACCAACCTTGCCATGCGCAATTTCGCCAGGTGCTGCGACACCGACGGCGCCGGCTTGCCGACGCGTTCCGCCAGTTCGTTCACCGAGCACTCGCGATCTACCAATGCCCACAAAACCTGCACACGGGTTGCGTCGGCCAGCATGCGGAACACCTCGACGACGAGGTCGACTTGATCATCGGGAAGCTTACGGCGACAAACATCACTATCTGCGTTCATACGTAGATAGTAGATCATGCTGGACGCCGAAGATGACCTCTCGTCGATTCACCAGTTGTGCAAAGCTTGGCGGCAGAGCCCTTCGCCACTCGCAGACCGGGAGACAACGATGAGTACCGACGATTGGAACGCAGGAATCATTGCGGAATTTCGGGAGAACGAGGGCAAGGTAGGTGGCCCCTTCGAAGGTGCGCCCATGGTGTTGGTCCACCACACAGGACGCAAATCCGGACGCGGTTCCGTGAGTCCCATGATGTATCTGGCAGACGAGCAGGATCCGAAGACCATCTACGTTTTTGCATCCAAGGCCGGTGCCCCGACCAACCCCGACTGGTACTACAACCTCGTTGCCACCGACCAGGCAGAGGTCGAGATCGGCACCGAAACATACCCGGTCTCCGTCAGCGAAGTAACCGGCGAGAAGCGTGACCGCATCTACGACGAGCAGGCCAGTCGATACCCGGGATTTGCCGAATATGCGGAGAAGACAGCTGGGATCCGCACAATCCCGGTGGTGGCACTGACTCGCGCGTAAATCCAGGTAGCGCTTCCCTGTCGTTTCCATTCGGAAACGGCAGGGATCGTTTGTACGGAATCACGACACTGAAGACGCTTTGACCTCAGCCTTCGAATGCCGTCCGAGCAGCACGTATCCGACCCAGGATCCGACAACCACTGTCGCCGCGAGCGCCTGTACCAGGCCTTCGATACTCGCCGGATAGAACACGCCGGTGATGTAGTGCGAGATGAATCCGGTGGACGGCAACTCCGCGATACCGGCCATTCGGCGGGCCCAGTTCTCGAGATTGGTCAGCGGGCAGTCATATCCGACCGCTATCGAACCGGCTCCCCAGACGACTGCAAGAAGGTGAAAACCGATGGTACGACGCCACTTCCACGCCACGAACCCACCCAGCACCACATAGAGGACAAACGCGAAGTGGACGAACACCGTCACTACTTCGATGAGCCGATACACCATCGTCGTCTCCGCTCGTGGCGCGGAAGTCCCGCAACAACCAGACTAATCCGATGTTAGTCCTCGTAGAGGTGATCTACCCGGCGTATGCAGCGGTCGTGCGAGCAGCGGCGGCTGCAGCCGCATCCGGGTCGTCGCCCGATGCGATCGCAGCTTCGGCCCACAGTTCACTGCTTCCCGCGATGAATGCCTTGGCCTCGTCGCTCGCCGACCACTCGGGTGTCTCGAGTGGCGTCGCGATCCCCAGTTCCACGTGTCGAGCCAGCCCGAGCAGTCCCATGCCCCACCCGACACCGACGGCACCTGGACCGTACTCGGCCCACCGATCCGGCGCCACGTCCGCGGCGTGTTCGAAGTCGAACAGCGTTGCACCACTGCCTTTTTCGGCGAGATTCACAGTCACATAGCTCACATCGCCGCCGTATTCCCAGGTGATGCGAAGTGTTCGAGGAGCATCGCACGCCAAAATTTCGCCGCCGGCGTTGCCCTCCAGCTGATAGTGGCCGCCGATCCTGGCTTCTCCCCCGACCGGCATGAACCATTGGGGAATGCGGTCGAACTCGGTGATCGCTGCCCAGACCGTGCCGATGGGCGCCGCGAGGGTCCGCGACATGCGCAACGTGCGTGTTTTCGACTCGTCACCGCCGAACGGGCTCAGCTCTCGCGCTACCACCTGCAACGAATCAACCGCTCTGTCGACCACGACGCTCCTTGGTTCGGGAAAACTTCAGCTCAGTCGCTGCTGTAGATGTACCGATACTTCTTCTCCAGCGGCACTCTTGCCGATCGCCTTGCAGAGCGCCACGCGCAGCGGAAGCCAGTGTGGACCGTCACCGGACGGCATCAGCGTCGCCTCGAAGGGATGTTCACCATCGAGAGTCCCGACCACCTTCACAGCGCGCCTGGTTCCCAGAAGTTCCGCCGAACCAGGCACCGTCAGAAATGTCGCGAACGCCCCGTCTTTCTCGATGGGAGCGGTGAAGGCGTAATCGAGCGGTTGTGGAGTCTTGTCAGCGGCCATCTCGTGTCACTGTTCCGAAGCGAGCAGGACGTCGGTGTCGAAACACGTGTGAGTGCCGGTGTGGCACGCGGCGCCCTCCTGATCGACGATCAGCAAGACGGAATCGCCGTCACAGTCGAGGCGCACCTCGTGCACGTACTGGGTGTGCCCGGAGGTCTCTCCCTTGACCCAGTACTGCTGCCGCGAGCGCGAATAGTACGTCCCCTTACGGGTTTCCAGTGTTCGCGCGAGCGCTTCGTCGTCCATCCACGCGACCATCAGCACATCACCGGTCGACTTCTCCTGCGCAACCGCGCTGAACAGTCCGGCGTCGTTTCGCTTCAGCTTCGCCGCGATTGCGGGATCAAGGCTCATATGACGTTTATACCTTCCACCTGTGACTTCCGTGGAATTCCCCTGCTTGGTCGCCGTAGAATGGAAGTTTCTTCGCTTCTCGCTCTGGAAGAGGATCCGACATGAACCATCAACGTCATGACGGCCCACACCCGGAGTACACCTGCCACCTCGTGAACGCGAGCACCGATCGCGTCCCGACCCGCCACATCGTTGTCGGGATCGGCACAGGCCTGAGCGGCAAGAATGTCGTCAGCTACGGATTGACGCTTGCCGCCAAGGAGGATTCAGCACTCCACGTCGTTCACTGCATCACGTCCGAGGACTTGCCTGTCGAAACCGACTCACCACAGTTCGAAACGCGTCTGCACGACGAGATGGTGTCGCAACGCGAACAGACAACCTCGACGCTTGCCTCGCACACGGACACCTGGACATACGACTGTACCTACGGCGACCCGGCCGGTGTCATCCTCGCGACCGCGGACAAGTACGACGCCTTCACCATCGTGATCGGCTCACCGCGAAAAGGCGCTGCCTCCGCGGTAAGCCAACTGATACACAGCTCGGTCTCTTCCCGACTGAACCGGCAGAACCGCTATCCCGTGATATCGGTTCCGAGCGGAGTCAGATCGGCGAGATAGCCGAACACGGGGCATGCCCGCCTAGCTGATCGAATAATCCTCGAGCGGAAAGCGTTTCGCTTCGACAAACGCATTGCGTGTAGACGTGGGCCGCAGGATCGCCGCCTCCCCGTGCTGATTGAAGTAGTAGCTCCGCGCAGTCTGGCAACTGCCGCCGTAAAAGACGGAGTCCGCGAGGTTCTCCGTCATCCGGTCCAGGAACTCGGCGTTGGCGGTTTCGGTGACCTCGAACGTCTCCGCGCCACGCCGTTTCACCTCACCGAACAGTCGATCCATGTGCTGCATCTGGGATTCGATAGTCGTGAAGTAGGACAACCCGCTGTACGAGTACGGACTGGCGAGCGTGAGGAAATTGGGGAAGTAGGGAACCGCGACCCCCTCATAGGCCTGGAAACGGTTGTCGCGCCACCACTTACCGAGGTTTCGGCCCTCACGGCCGATAACCTCGATGGCCGGAAAGTTCACATCCCAGAGGTTGAATCCCGTTGCCAGCACCAGGGTGTCGATCTCGGTCTTGCGGCCGTCGGCCGTGACGATTCCGTCGGCAGCAATGTGGTCGATCGACGTGGTTTCGAGGTGCACGTTGTCTTTGGTGAAGGTACGGAAATAGCTGTTCGAGAATGTGGGTCGCTTGCACCCGAAGTCGTAGTCCGGTGTGAGTTGCTCGCGGAGATGCGCGTCACGGACCTGCGACCGCAGAAACGCTCGTGATGCGGCTGCAGCGCCCTTGTTCAACAGTTTGACCTGCTTGTAATGCAGGACCGCGCTGACCATGATCATTTCGAGTATCGACGAACTGACAGCGCGGGCGATTCGCTGGGTGAGCGGAATGCGCGAGAACAGCTTCTGCACTGCGCTCGGAATGGGGACGTCGATCTTGGGAACGACCCAGATCGGGGTGCGTTGGTAGACGGTCAACTCTGCGGCCTGCCGCGCCACCTCGGGGATCAACTGCACGGCGGTGGCGCCGGTTCCGATGATTGCAGTCTTGGTGCCCGACAAGTCGTAGGAATCGTCCCAGGCGGTGGTGTGGATGATCTTGCCCGCAAATTCATCGATACCGGAGATGTCCGGTCGATGGGGCTGCGAGAGGAAACCCGTCGCAGTCAGGAGGTACTTGGCAGTGATGTCCGGTGCCCCCTCCACGGAGACCACCCAGTGCGAGGAATCTTCGTCCCAGCGGGCTCCGTTGACCACGGCACCGAACGTCATGTGCTTCCGCAGGTCGTACTTGTCCGCGACATGATCGGCGTACTTCTTGAGTTCGGCACCCGGTGCGAAGAGCCTGGACCAGTTCGGATTGGGCTCGAACGAATACGAGTAGGTGACCGACGCGATGTCGACAGCCAAACCGGGATAGCGGTTGACGTGCCAGGTTCCACCCAGATCGTCCTCACGCTCGAGAATCGCCAGGTTGTCCAGGCCCATCCGCTTGAGTTGAATGGCCGCACCCATTCCGCCGAAGCCCGCCCCCACCACTACTGCGTCGTACTGCACTGCCATCGGAGAATCCCTCTCATGAACTGCACACCCATGAACCACGCACCCGTGAACTGCACATCAGAAACTGACACGTCATTCCGTTATTGAGAACGGTATCATTCCAGACGTGACGAAGGCCATGACCCGAGCGGAACGAAAAAAAGCGGAATTGCGCCGCGAGATCATCGACGCATCATTCGAGTGCTTCGCGGAACGCGGCTACCACGCGACCGGAATTGCCGATATCGCAACAACTCTCGGAATCGGTCACGGGACCTTCTACCGGTACTTCGAGAACAAGCGCGACATCATCGACCACGTCATCGACGATCTGATCGCAAAGATCATCAGCGCACTCGCCGTCGAAAATGCCCCTGACGCAGCAAATACGTTGGACGAGTACCGCGCCCAGGTCGGTCGCATCGCCGAAGCGCTCCCCCGCATCTTCTTCGACGACCCGCGCATTCCGCGGGTTCTGCTCTTCGAGACGACAGGCGTCGACGCCGATCTCACTGGCCGGATGCTCGATCTACTCGACCAGTCGGCATCGTTGACCGCGGCGTACCTGCATCACGGAGTCGAATGCGGCTATCTACGCGCCGACCTCGACGTCGACAACACTGCGCAGGCCGTCAACGGCATGATGCTGGCAAGTGCGATTCAAGGATTGCGAGCCGATTCGTCCGTCGACTGCACCACGCTGAACCAAGCCATCAGCCGCCTCATGTTCGACGGAATCCGCGCCGAGAACGCCTAGCGAACGACGATTCCCTCGGCACGCATCGCATCCTTGACCTCCGGGATGCTCAGATCGCCGAAGTGGAAGACACTCGCTGCGAGAACTGCGTCTGCGCCCGCTTCGACTGCCGGGGCAAAGTGCTCGACCAGGCCGGCACCGCCACTGGCGATCACCGGTACGTGGACTGCTGCCCGGACAGCGCGGATCATCAGAAGGTCGAAGCCCGCTTTGGTGCCGTCGGCATCCATCGAGTTGAGCAGGATCTCCCCCACTCCCAACTCGGCACCACGCTCGGCCCACTCGACAGCGTCGATGCCCGTGCCGCGCTTGCCCCCGTGCGTGGTGACCTCCCACCCCGACGGTGTGTCCGGCTGCCCCTGGGGAACGGTGCGGGCGTCGACCGAGAGGACGATGCACTGCGAGCCGAAACGCTCACTCAGTTCCTTGAGCAGTTCCGGGCGCGCAATCGCCGCGGTGTTGACGCTGACCTTGTCTGCACCGGCACGCAGCAGACGATCGACGTCCGCGACCGTGCGCACTCCACCGCCGACGGTCAGAGGAATGAAAACCTGCTCGGCAGTACGACTTACGACGTCGAGCATCGTGCCACGATCCGACGTCGAGGCGGTGACGTCCAGGAAGGTCAGTTCGTCGGCGCCCTGAGCGTCGTACGCTGCCGCGAGTTCCACGGGATCTCCGGCGTCGCGAAGATTCTCGAAGTTGACACCCTTGACCACTCGTCCGGCGTCGACGTCGAGGCACGGAATCACACGAACTGCGAGGGTCATGACTGTGGTCCTCCTGAGGACGAAGCGCGCGGATCACCGAGCGCGTTGAGGATATCGAGAATCTCACCGTGGATGCCCGGGGCGGCAGCGAGCACCGACTCCGATTCTACGGTCCACGGGTTGCCGGCCAGATCGGTGACCACCCCGCCCGCACCGCGAACGAGAGCGACCCCGGCCGCGTTGTCCCACGCGTTGCGGCCGTAGACGATCGCTCCGCCCAGGATGCCGGCCGCCGTGAAAGCGAGATCGACTCCGGTGGAGCCGTGTATCCGGATCCGCGAGGACACCTTGCTGATCTCGGCGAGGAGGTCGAGACGGAAACTGCCGGGGATCCGGCCGCGACTGTTGACGTTGAGGGCACCCAATCCGACGATCGACGACGCCAGATCGGTTGGCTCCAGCGGCGGTACGGCGATTCCGTTGACCAACAACGGACCGCCGGCACGAGTGGCGTACGTGTGACCGATCAACGGAAGCCAGGTCAATCCGAGTACCGGGACACCATCGTCGAGAAGCGCCAACAGTGTTCCGGCAGTGGGCAATCCGGCCGAGTAGTTGAAAGTACCGTCGACGGGGTCGAGAACCCAGACGAGCCCCGAACCGACGTCTGGGCCGCCGAATTCCTCGCCGTGCACCTCGATGCCGGTCTGCTCGAACAACTCCGCGGTCAACCGCTTCTCGAGCGCAAGATCGACCTCGGTGGCAAAATCACCCCAGCCCTTGCGGACCGCACTCGGGGCGCCGACACCGGCGACGAACTGATCGTGGACGCCGTCGAGAAGCCGACCCGCAATCGCGAGAAGTTCGTCGAGGTCACGCGTCGGAGTCATCTGGAAAATCTATCCGGAAACTGCTGCCAGTGCTTCGGGGAGCGTGAAGCGACCGGCATACAGCGCCTTGCCGACGATCGCGCCCTCGACACCCTGATCTACCAGGCTGGAAATGGCGAGCAGATCCTCGATGGTCGACACACCACCGGAGGCGACGACGTGAGCGTCGGTGACAGCGCAGACTTGACTGAGAAGTTCGAGGTTGGGACCGGTGAGTGTGCCGTCTTTGGAGACGTCGGTGACGACGTAACGGGTGCAGCCGTCGCGATCGAGACGGGCCAGGGTCTCCCACAGATCGCCGCCGTCGGTGACCCAGCCGCGCCCACGGGTGCGGTACTGGCCGTCGACCAGACGAACGTCGAGTCCGACGGCGATCTTGTCGCCGTACTTGGCCAATGCACGGGCACACCACTCGGGATCTTCGATAGCGGCGGTTCCGAGATTGACGCGGGCACAGCCGGTGGCCAGTGCAGCTTCCAGGGAAGCGTCGTCGCGGATTCCTCCGGAGAGTTCCACCTTGACCGTCAGGTCGCCGATGACGCCTGCCAGCAGTTCGCTGTTGGACCCACGCCCGAAAGCGGCGTCGAGGTCGACAAGATGCACCCATTCGGCACCGTCGTTCTGCCACGCAAGAGCAGCGTCGCGGGGCGACCCGTAACCGGTCTCACTTCCCGCCTCTCCTTGCACGAGGCGAACAGCTTCACCGTTGACAACATCTACAGCAGGCAAAAGGACCAGGCTCACGTGCGGTAACCCTAGTAGGTCAGGACCTCGAACCGTCTTCCGGGTCACCGAACGCTTTTCGGGTCATCCGCTTGGATACGACACCCATTGCCGCGATCGCAGCAACGACCCCCACGAGACCGATCGCGAGACCGACACCCGGCGAGGGTTTGAGCAAGACGATGACGACGGTGGCGACCGCCAACGCAGCCACAGCGGCGCCGAGCGAGAACAACGCCAGACGAGCGAGGGAAAAGTCGTCGCCACGGTTCGGGCCGGAACTCCCGGTCACAAACTCTGCACCCAGTTGCTCAGCAACTCGGCGCCTGCGTCGCCGGATTTCTCGGGGTGGAACTGCGTTGCCGACAACGCACCGTTCTCGACGGCAGCGAGGAACTTTCCGCCGTGATCTGCCCACGTCAGCTTCGGAGGTGCGATGTGCTCGGACGGCGCGAGTTCCCAACTCTGCACACCGTACGAGTGAACGAAGTAGAAGCGGGTGTCGGCGTCGATACCCTTGAACAGCGTGCTCGACTCCGGAGCCTCCACGGTGTTCCAGCCCATGTGCGGCAAAACCTCTGCTTGCAGCCTCTCGACGGTGCCAGGCCATTCGCCGCAGCCCTCCGCCTCGACACCGAATTCGACTCCGCGGTCAAACAGAATCTGCATGCCGACGCAGATGCCCAGCACCGGTCGGCCACCGGCCAAGCGTCTGCCGATGATCCGGTCACCCTGAACTGCGCGCAGACCTTCCATGCAGGCCGCGAACGCGCCGACACCGGGTACCACGAGACCGTCTGCCGCCAGTGCAACCTTCATATCGTTGGTCACCTCCACCTGCGCCCCGGTGCGCGCCAGTGCGCGAGTAGCGGAATGCAGGTTGCCGGAGCCGTAATCGAGTACAGCAATCGTGGAAGCGCTCATGCCCCAACTCTATCGGGCAACCCTGTTGCCGATCACTTTGCCGCCTGCGGCCAGTGCCGGGAGTAGAGCGACAACGACCGCGGAGACCGCGAAGACCCACGCATAGCCGGCAGTCGTGGCCACGAATCCCAACGCCAGTGCACCGATTCCGGTGCCGGCGTCGTAGCCGATGTTCCAGATCGCGCTGGCGGATCCGAGTTGCCTCGGGCCGGCAGCCTGAAACGCCATGACCAAGGATTCGTTCTGCACCGCCCCGAACCCGAGCCCGAAAAGGACCGCCGCGCAGAACAAGACCGGCGTCGACCCGCCGTCGACGTTGATCGCGAACAGCACCAATCCGATGGTCGACGACGCCAATGCCGGCGCGAGTGTCCGACCACTGCCGAGACGATCGGCGATCAGGCCCGCCGAGTACCGGCCGATCAACATCGATCCACTGGCGGTCGCCAACACCACACCTGCAACGGCCGCGCGCTCCGAGATTGCGATCGGCAGTAGAGACGACAGCCCGCCGAACGACGCGGACACACACGCCAGAGCGAGCACCGGGACCAAGACGACGAACACACTCAACCGGGCGGATTCGCCGGTGGGCTGGGCGAAGATCTTCGGCAACCCGGCAATGGCCACCAGCGCGAGTGCCGGGATCAGCGCACCGAGAACGAACACCGGTGTTGCCGACCACCGTTCCATGATCGCAAGCCCCAGCGGAAGCCCCGCCATTTGTGACGCTGCGATCGCGATTCCCTGAGCGCCGGTGGCACGGCCCAGAATTCGTTTGGGCGCCAACTCCGCCACGAGCGCACTGCCGGCAACAGTCAGCATGCCGAAACCGATTCCTCGCACCGCGGAAACCGCCAGGACGGGGCCGGCGTCGGCCGAGATCAACAGCACCAACGACGGTGGACCGAGGAGCAGACATCCGACCGCCAGCACGCGCCGGTAGCCCTGCGTCCGCAACAACCGAGGCACGAGCAGTTGCGTCACGACCGTGGCCGCCATGAAGACACCGGTCACCGATCCGGCGAGCGCATCCGATCCGCCGGAATGCGCAACCAGCAACGGCACCACCGGCAACAGCAACGACCAGCCACCGAAAGCTGCTGCCGCCATGATCAGGACACCGATCATGCCCGGAGTACGAAGCAACCCCGGCGATGGAGCAGGATCTTGCGTCTCAGACACAGTCACTTTTCGCGTCACAGACCGCGTCACAGACGCAGTGCGCCCGCTACCGCCGCCAGAACCGCCAACGCCAGAAGGATTCCCGACGCAAGCTTGTTGACCTTGAACATCGAGTAGGCGCCGCCCACGGCAATACCCGCGCCGATGAACAGCAGGTAGGTGAAGAGGACGCTCACAGTGTGCCCTTCGTCGACGGCACGCCACTCACGCGCGGATCCGGCTCGACCGCCTCACGCAGAGCGCGCGCAACGGCCTTGTACTCGGCTTCGGTGATGTGATGCTGATCGCGGCCGTACAGCACCCGAACGTGCAGTGCGATACGTGCA
This sequence comes from Rhodococcus sp. APC 3903, assembly GCF_030407755.1. Lineage (NCBI taxonomy): Bacteria > Bacillati > Actinomycetota > Actinomycetes > Mycobacteriales > Nocardiaceae > Rhodococcus > Rhodococcus sp. APC 3903. The sequence continues at coordinate 421,651 of NZ_JASDCV010000003.1, read as the reverse complement.
TTCAATGCGATCGACTCGAACACGTGGCGGTTGATCACCGCGTGATACGGAACGCCCGGGTACCCGCCGATGACGGAATGCACCATGTAGTCGGGCTCACCGGTGTGCACGCAGTAAGGGCGACCGGAGACGTCGACCGACGCGTGCGCCAACGTTTCGTCCATCGGGATGAAAGCGTCGCCGAAACGACGGATGCCCTTCTTGTCGCCGAGTGCCTGGCCGAGCGCCTGGCCGAAAACGATCGCGGTGTCCTCGACGGTGTGGTGGGCGTCGATCTCGACGTCACCCTTCGCCTTGACGTCCAGATCGAAGCTGGCGTGCGTACCCAAGGCATTTAGCATGTGGTCAAAGAACGGAACGCCGGTGGAGACGTCGACGATGCCGGTCCCGTCCAGATTCAGTTCGACGACGATGCTTGATTCCCGAGTTGTTCGTTCGATCCGCGCGATGCGATCGCTCATGCCGTCTCTCCTGAATTCGTGTCGACCAGCTGGGTGCCTGCGATTTCGTCACTGGCCTTGATGAACGCGTCGTTCTCGGCTTCGAGTCCCACTGTGGCCCGCAGGTATCCGGGGATGCCGATGTCGCGGATGAGAACCCCGCGGTCGAGGTATTCCTTCCACGCCTGTGCACTGTCGGTGAACTGACCGAACAAGATGAAGTTCGCGTCACTGGGAATCACTCGGAAACCGGTGTCCGCCAGCGCCTTCGACACCCGATCACGCTCGGCAGACAAGGCATGGACACTGCCGAGGGTCTCGTCGGCGTGACGCAGTGCGGCACGTGCCGCAGCTTGCGTGACCACCGAGAGGTGATACGGCAAGCGCACCAACAACAGTGCGTCGATGAATGCGGGAGCTGCGGCGAGGTAGCCGAGTCGGCCACCGGCAAACGCGAACGCCTTGCTCATGGTGCGGGTGACAACCAGCTTGGCCGGGAACTCGTCGATCAGCGTCATCGCGCTGGGGGCAGCGGAGAACTCCGCGTACGCCTCGTCGACGATCACGATGCCCGGCGCCACGTCGAGAATGCGTCGCAGTTCCGCAATACCGACGCTGTGTCCGGTCGGGTTGTTGGGGCTGGTCACGAACACGACGTCCGGTCGACGCTCCTCGATCACTGTGACGGCAGCATCCACGTCGAGTGCGAAATCGTCCCGACGGAAGACCTCGACCCACTCGGTATCGGTACCGTCGGCGATGATCGGGTGCATCGAGTACGAGGGCACAAAACCCATCGCGCTGCGCCCCGGACCTGCGAACGCCTGCAACAACTGCTGCAGAATTTCGTTCGATCCGTTTGCCGCCCAGAGATTGTCGACGGTGACCGGCACCCCGGTCTGCTTCGACAGGTACGCAGCCAGATCCGTCCGCAACGCCACAGCGTCACGGTCGGGATAGCGGTGCAGTTCCTTCGCGGCTTCGCGCACGGATTCGGCGACATCGTCGATGAGCGCCTGCGTCGGCGGATGCGGGTTCTCGTTCGTGTTGAGCTGAACCGGCACCGCCAATTGCGGTGCGCCGTATGCCGACTTTCCACGCAGGTTCTCGCGAATCGGAAGGGCGTCGACCGTAATCGATTCTCCAGGAGCACTACTCATCGCAGAGCCTCGAATCGCAGACGCACAGCCTCGCCGTGAGCGGGCAGGTCCTCCGCGTTGGCGAGCGTGATGACGTGTCCGGCAACGTCTTTCAGAGCCGACTCGGAGTAGTCGATCACGTGGATCCCACGCAAGAAGGTCTGCACGCTCAGACCGGAGGAGTGACGTGCACACCCGGCCGTCGGCAGAACGTGGTTGGAGCCGGCGCAGTAGTCGCCGAGGCTGACCGGCGCCCACGGGCCGACGAACACGGCACCAGCGCTGGTGACCTGAGCTGCGACACCGGTTGCGTCCTCGGTCTGAATCTCGAGGTGCTCGGCCGCATAAGCGTTGACGACGCGCAGACCAGCGGAAACATCAGAAACCAGCACCGTGCCCGACTGGCTGCCGGTCAGTGCCGTGGTGACGCGTTCGCGGTGCTTGGTGATCTCGAGCTGCGCAGCCAGAGCCTTGTCGACGGCGTCGGCCAATTCGACGCTGGTCGTGACAAGAACGCTGGCGGCCATCACGTCGTGCTCGGCCTGGCTGATGAGGTCGGCGGCAACGTGGACCGGGTCAGCGGTGTGGTCGGCGAGGATCGCGATCTCGGTGGGACCGGCTTCTGCGTCGATGCCGACCAGTCCGCGGCACAGACGCTTTGCGGCAGTGACATAAATGTTGCCGGGACCGGTGATGAGGTCGACCGGGACAAGCTCGGTTCCATCGGTGTCGGTTCCGCCGTAGGTAAGGAGGGCGACGCCCTGCCCGCCGCCGACGGCCCACACCTCGTCGACGCCGAGCATGGCTGCGGCGGCAAGAATGGTCGGGTGCGGCAATCCGCCGAAGTCGGCTTGGGGCGGCGAGGCGACAACAAGCGACCCGACGCCGGCCGTCTGAGCCGGCACGACGTTCATGACAACGCTCGACGGGTACACGGCATTGCCGCCGGGTACGTACAGCCCGACGCGCTCGACCGGCACCCAACGCTCGGTGACCGTGCCACCCGGAACGACCTCGGTGACGGTGTCCTTGCGACGCTGATCGGCGTGCACCTTGCGGGTGCGCTCGATCGCAACCTCGAGGGCTTCCTTGACTGCGGGGTCGAGTTCACGAAGTGCGCGCTCGAGCTCGGCTGCGGGTACACGAACCGAAGCCGGACGAACGCCGTCGAACTTCTCGCCGAACTCGAGGGCGGCTTCTGCCCCGCGATCACGAACAGCTTCGACCATCGGGCGAACCTGATGCAGCACCGCGTCCACATCCACTCCACCTCGGGGAAGCGCGGCGCGAAGTTCGGCCGTGGATGGGGTACGACCACGCAGGTCGGTGCGGGCAAGCATGAGAGTTCCTCTCGTACGCAAACGGGGTGCCTGTGCAAGCGGCAGCAAACCGGTCCGGCATTACAGGCCTGAACAACGCGCCTGAAACACAGAACTGATGTCAATTATCCAGGATAGGCGCACCCCATTTTTCACCGGTCCACCTGCGACGCTCACTGCAGGTCCGGCGCCCGCCGCCGGGCGAGTTCGATCAGCTCGTCCCTTCGGTCGGTCGCCACCGAGATTTCGCGTCCGTCGTGCAGACGAAAGCGGACCCCGGCGCCGGGTGACGCGAGAATTACCCGCATACCTGGGCCGGTCATTCGATAACCGATTCCGGAGCCCATCCCGATATGTACTGCAGTTGCAGACACAACTTCGTCCCACCGAAATACCTGACGCAGCCCCGGAGACAGCGCGATCGACACTCGTTCGACGTCTGTGGTGATGATCACGCGCACCTTCCACATGTACGCGGCCAACCCGAAGGACAGGACCGCGGACAACACGGCGCCGACGTAGCCCGCCGGGTCGTGTTCCACGATCGCCGCGAACCCGCAGACAATCACCAGGACAATTCCGAGGACGACGCACAATGCGGCCGTCGAACGCCGCAGAAGTGGGCTCAACGAAATGGACTCGTGAACTTCGTGCACAGCACCCCCGCCTCGATCGCCGACAACCCCCGCACCGCGGAACGGCACCGGGAACACGACCATCCCATTACTCGCGCTTTTATAACAAACACGTCACGCACAGCTAGGGTCCAAAGTCGTGACAGACAGTGACGTGGCCACGACCGCACCTCCGGCCTTGCCGACCCCTCAGCGATCCAGCGGACCGAACCGAGCACGGATCGTTGCGATTGTCGCATCGATCCTCGGCATAGTTTTGTGCGGATCAGTGCCGTTCCTGCCGATCGAGCAGGACACAGCCGTCGTCAACTGGCCGCAGGCCGGGTCGACGAAAAGCGTCGAGGCGCCATTGGTCTCGTACACACCGCTGCGCATGGAGGCATCGATCCCGTGCGCGTCGATCAGCGAGTTGGCCGCCACCGGCGGAACACTCGTCTCGACGGCTCCCCCGGGTGCCGCCGATGCGCGCCGCTACGGATTTGTTGCCACTGTCTCCCCCGAATCCGCCGACGCTCTCGCTCGGGTCGACGTTGTCCTGCGCGATCAAGTGCTGCTCTCGACACCCGTTGCTGATCTGCAAACTGGATGCGCACTCACGCTCGCCGCCGAGCCGACCCGAACCACCTTCAGCGCCACCGGTTCCGAACCGCGCGTCATCGAGGGCGACAGCCGACCACAGGTAGTCGGCGTCTTCAGCGACCTCGATTCGGCATCAGCCGGTTTGAACGTCTCGATCGAGGCGGACTCTCGCTTCACGTCGAGCCCGTCGGTGATCAAGACTCTCGCCATGATTCTCGGGGCACTCACGGCTGTCGTGTCCCTTTTCGCGCTGCACCGCCTCGACAACCGCGACGGCCGGGGCACACGCAAATTTCTGCCCGCCCGATGGTGGAAGTTCACCGTCCTCGACGGCGTCGTCGTCGGAACTCTGGTGCTCTGGCACTTCATCGGCGCTACCACCACCGATGACGGCTACCAGTTCACGATGGCCAGGGCCTCCGAGCAATCGGGCTACATGTCCAACTATTTCCGGTGGTTCGCGGTCCCCGAGACCCCGTTCGGAACGCCGTACTACAACATCCTCGGACTCCTGGCGCACGTCAGCACTGCAAGCCCCTGGGTTCGTCTGCCTGCTCTGTTGGCAGGCATCATCACCTGGCTCGTCATCAGCCGCGAGGTCGCGCCTCGACTGGGAGCCGCAATTCGCGGAAACCGGCTCGCCCTGTGGACCGGCGCGCTTGTCTTCCTCGCGTTCTGGCTTCCGTTCAACAACGGACTGCGCCCCGAACCGATCGTTGCTCTCGGCGTCCTGCTGACGTGGTGCTCGATCGAACGCGCAGTCGCGACGAGACGACTTCTGCCGGTCGCAGTCGCGATTCTGATCGCCGGATTCACCTTGACCGCCGGGCCTTCCGGCCTCATCTGCTTCGCCGCACTGATCGCCGGAATCCGCCCGATCATGCGCATCATCATCGAACGTGCCCGCACCACCGGTTACATCGCGGCCGTCGGGCCACTGCTAGCTGCCGGACTGTCGATCCTCATCCCCGCGTTCGGCGATCAGAGCCTCGCCGCCGTCATCGAGATGCAACGCGTCCACTCGATCTCACCGAACCAGCCCTGGTTCGACGAGTACCTCCGCTACCAATACCTCTTCAACATCTCCGTCGACGGTTCTCTGACTCGCAGATTCGGTGTGTTCGTCATGGTTCTGTGCCTTGGCGTCTGCACCGCGATGATGCTGCGCAAGGGCGGCCGGATTCCCGGTTTGGCCGCCGGTCCGTCACGCCGCGTCGTGGGGCTGACGATCGGCGCACTGCCACTGCTGATGTTCTCGCCGACCAAGTGGACGCACCACTTCGGAATCTTTGCCGGACTCACCGCCGTTCTGGCGATGATGACGGCGGTCGCCGTGGGTACAAAACTCCTGCGCTCGCCGCGCAATCGGGCCCTCTTCGCGGCAGCCGTACTGTTTCTCCTGGCTGTCGCATTCACCGGCAGCAACAGCTATTACTACGTGTCCAGCTACAGCGTTCCGTGGTGGGACAAGCCGGTGTCCATCAGCGGACTCGGCGCGAGCACCGTCCTCCTCGGGCTGACGGTGCTGATGCTCGGCGTCGCCGCGTGGTACTTCTTCCGTGAGCCGTACACCGCCGGGAAGGAACCGTCCGCGAAGCACGCTCGACTGCTTGCCATCTCGCCACTGACGATTGCCGCAGGTGCCATGGTCCTCTTCGAGGTGCTGTCCATGGCCAAGGGCGCGATCACCCAATACCCGGCCTATTCGGTGGGCCGTGCAAACGTCGACGCCGTTCTCGGCCAACACTGCGGACTCGCCAACGACGTTCTGCTCGAGACCGATCCGAACGCCTCGATGCTGACGCCCCTCTCGGGCAGCGTCGCCACAGCACTCTCCGCCGGTGGGGCTACAGGATTCGATCCGAATGGCGTCGCCTCCGACCTTCGAGCAGACAAGGAAGCCACGGCTACCGGCGGCGCGAACACCGTCGACACCTCCGAGGACACCGCCGGTAACTCGGCCGGAACCGGCGGAGGCGCCGGACAGACCGGGGTCAACGGCAGTTCGGTCGCGTTACCGTTCGGTCTCGACCCGGCGACAACACCCGTCATGGGTAGTTACGGTCAGCCCTCCCCCGGCACGCTGACCAGCGACTGGTACCAACTCCCCGACGTGGGCGAGAACGCCACACGCGGAGACATCATCTCGATTGCAACCGCTGGTCGTGTTCGGTCGGTCGACAAGGACGGAATCGTCACCTACGGCCAGAACGTCGAGGTCGAATACGGAACAGCGCGTGGCGTCGACGATGCCGAAACAGACGCTGTGGAAACACTCGGAAAGATCGCGCCCCTCGACATCGGTCCGGCACCGTCATGGCGGAACCTGCGTGTGCCGCTGGACCAGATTCCCGTCGAAGCCAACAGCATTCGACTTGTCGTCAGCGACTACGACAGCAAGCCCGACCAATGGGTGGCCGTTACCCCGCCGCGGGTTCCGAATACCCAGAAGCTCAACGACGTCGTCGGTTCGCAGGCGCCCGTCATGCTGGATTGGGCTGTCGGACTGGCATTCCCGTGCCAACGCCCCTTCGATCATCGGGTCGGTATCGCCGAGGTCCCCGAGTATCGGATCCTTCCCGACCATTCCGGCGCGCTCGTGACCAGCGCATGGCAGGACCACTACGGCGGTGGACCGTTGGGGTGGATCGATCTGCTCCTGACCGCTCAGACCATTCCGTCGTACCTCGACAACGACTGGGCTCGCGACTGGGGTTCGATCGAGAAGTACACACCGATCGATCCGAGTGCAGTGCCTGCCCAGGTCGACGAAGCGACCGTTCAGCGCTCCGGGACGTGGAATCCGGGATCGATGACCATGGTTTTCTGAGCGGAATTTCTGAGCGGCTGGGTCACTGAGTGACACGGTCCAGTCGCGGGCGGATCGGACGAAACGCCTGCGACTGGACACTTGTATGACTTAGTCTCCCAGGCATGGGAGCCCTGTCACGGTCTATTACGCCTGCACTCATGGCACTGACGTGCCTGCTCGGGGCGCTCGCCTTTCCCACTCGCGCCTCGGCGGAGGTACCGGATGACTTCCTCTGGGGCGTTGCCACCTCCGGATTCCAATCGGAAGGTTCGTCGCCGGACAGCAACTGGTCTCGATACTCCGATTCTGGACGAACCCACGACAAGATCGGTGATTCGGTCGACTTCCGGCATCGCTACGCCGAGGACATCGACCGGGCGGCCGATCTGGGATCGAAGGTTTTCCGATTCGGCGTCGAGTGGGCGCGAGTTCAGCCCGCCGCCGGGAGCTGGAACGAGGCCGAATTCGCGTACTACGACGACGTGGTGGCTCACATCCGCGCGCGGGGCATGACTCCGATGATCACGCTCGACCACTGGGTGTATCCGGGATGGGTTGTCGATCAAGGCGGCTGGACAAATCCGAAGACGGAAGCCGATTGGCTGGTCAACGCAGAGAAGGTAGTCGAGCGGTACTCCGGAATCGGGGCGCTGTGGATCACGATCAACGAGCCGACTGTGTATGTTCAGCGTGAATTGACCTACGGCGGAATCGCACTCACCCAGGCACCGTCGATGTTCGATTCATTGGTCCGAGTCCACCGGGCGATCTACGACCGCATCCATGTTCTCGATCCCGGTGCCCGCGTGAGCAGTAATTTCTCCTTCATTCCCGGCGTGTCCGAGGCGATCGATTCGGTATTCACGGATCGGGTGCGCGACAAGCTCGACTTTCTCGGGATCGACTACTACTACGGTGTGGCCCTGAACAATCCGACTGCCGCGTACGCCGCACTCGACGAGTTCTACAACGTCACACCACAACCCGAAGGCCTCTACGACGCATTGATGCGGTACTCGGGCAAGTATCCAGAACTCCCCCTCTACATCGTCGAGAACGGCATGCCCACCGACAACGGAGCGCCGCGCGCCGACGGTTACACACGCTCGAATCACTTACGCGATCACATCTATTGGATGGAACGCGCCCGAGAAGACGGTGCCGACGTGATCGGCTACAACTACTGGTCCATCACCGACAACTACGAATGGGGTTCGTACCGAACTCGATTCGGCCTCTACACGGTCGATGTTCTCGGCGATCCCACTGCGGCGCGAATCCCGACCGACGGCGTCGACGCCTACCGCCGGATCATTCACGAGAACGGCGTCGGGGCCGACTACGTGCCCGTCATGGCCCCGGCTTTCTGCTCGCTCGTCGATCCTCCCCGCAGCTGTACGGCTACTCGATGACGGCCGTTTTCCGAAATTCCTCCACTCCTCGTCGTTAGGATGTCCCATGCGAACACTGCGAAATATCGCCGGAACTGCCGCTGCCACGGCTGCCCTGATCCTGGTTGCCGGAGGCGCTGCGACAGCAGCCCCTAACCCGGCCGATTCACCCCGCGAGGCGCAGGCACGTGCCTACATCGACGCCCTGGTCTCCCATGACGTTTCCGATGTTCATTTCGCCCCGGATGCGACGCGCGTCGAAGCCGGACTCAAGACGGGTTTCTCCGGACCACAGATGTCCGCCGACCTCGAAAACGGTATTCAATACCGCGTTATCCAGGGCGTACGAGACCTCGAGATGTCGGAAGCCGGGGACATCGTCTCGACCACCTATCTGCTCGACGCGGGAATCGGTGGCACTCGCCTCATGACCGTGGAGATTCGTGAAACCTTCGAAGTCCGTGACGGTCTCATCCACGACGTCGTCGCCGACATCATCCCGGTGTCTGTGTCGTGACGCGCGCCCGATAGCTACTGGGCGGTGCACCCGAGACTCGGGTGCACATCGCTGCGAAGGCAGCCGGCGTCGAGTATCCGAGTTCAGCCGCAACGGCTGTCACACTGGCACCGGCAGAGAGTTTCGGGAGCGCGTGAAGAATGCAGGCACGCTGCATCCACGACGACGCGCTCATCCCCGTTTCCGAGATCAGCAAGCGGTGCAGTGTTCGTTCACTGATGTGGAGTTGCTCGGCCCACCGCGTGGGCGAGTCGTGGATCGACGGGCCGGCGAGATACCGCGTGCACAACGCCCGCAATCCCGGGTGCCGAGGCAGCGGAAGTTCCACAGGCAGGGGCGCAAGGTCGCGAAGTTCGTGCAGGATCAGCTGAAATACCGCGGCGCCGCGTCCGTGTGCCGGGAAGTCGTCCTCCACGTTCAACTCGACATCCATGTCGACTGCAGCGACGAGCAGCTCACGCAGGAGCGACGACACCGCGACGACTCGGCACCTGACCGGGAACCACGGCGCTGCGGACGGTTCGATGTAGAGGCTTCGCGTGCTGACGCCGTCCATCGTCACCGCATGAGCGACACCGGCGGGAATCATGACCGCATTGGACGGCAGAACCGTCCACTCACCGTCATCGGTTTCGACGTTCATCGCACCGTTCACAGCGAAGAGAAACTGGGCTCGTCGATGTTTGTGGGCGGCCAGCACGTGACCTGGTGGGTAGTCGGTTCCGATTGCGAGAACACCGCGAGGTGAGTGATCGACGTCGTTGATCGAGATGTTGCGCACCGGAGGAACCTACCGAGTCCGTGTCTGATTGACAATGGAACGTGGCGAACCTTCGAATGTGCGCCAGCGGAGAAATCGCTACCGTTCATCAAGTGCTTCATTACGCCCTCATCCTTCTCGCTTTCGGCGCCTTGACCGGAGTCACCACCGTTCTGTTCGGATTCGGTGGCGGGTTTGTCACCGTCCCAGTCGTTTACGCTGCATCCACACTTCGGGCGGACGCCATCGATCCGATGCATGTCGCCGTCGCATCCTCGGCGGCAGTGATGGTGGTCAATTCACTCAGTGCCACAATCGCATTCAGGAAGTCAGGACGGCTTCGGGCGGAGTACATCAGACCACTGATCGGCCCCGTCGCAGTCGGAGCAGGCCTCGGAGCGGTTGCGGCAGGTCCCGTCGACGACGGCGCCATTCGGATTCTGTTCGTCCTCTACCTCGTGGTCACAATCCTCGACAGCCTTCTGCGACAAGGGTTTCTGACACCACCTGAACCTCGAGAACATCTTGACCGTCACGGCGTCCGCGCTGTCGGGATAGGCATCGGCGCCGTCGCAAGTTTCCTCGGAGTCGGCGGGAGCGTCATGACGGTTCCGATGATGCGTCGCGGCGGAGTTCCGATGGCCGACGCCGCCGCGAGCGCCAACCCGTTGAGCTTGCCTGTCGCCGTCGTCGCGACTGCGGTGTACGCGGCCTCATCAGGGCACAGCACCGCCTCGGATCTGTCAGCGGGCAGGGTCGGCGCAATCGACCTTCTCGCCGTTTGCGCGTTACTGGCCGGCTCTCTACCTGCGATTGCACTGAGCCGGCGAATTGTCGGCGCCATCCCGGACCGGATCCATGCCGCCGCCTACATCGCTCTACTCGCAGTAGTCACGGCGGTGATGATCGCGGCTTAGCGGACGGCGTACCGCAGATAGATGACGCCGCCGTCGAAGGTTTTCTCTTCGAGCAGCTGCAGGTCCAGTCGCCCGCGCGGAAGGGCAGGCAATCCGCCTCCTACGCTGACCGGGCAGACGAACAGTCGGCATTCGTCGACCAGCCCCGCCGCGAATGCACTTGCAGCGATCGTCGGCCCGCCGATCGAGATATCTTGTACCGCTTCGCTCTCGAGCGCACGAACGGCGTCGGCGTCGAAGTCCCGGGAAATCGTTGTGCGCGCCGTCGATACCTCGTTCAGCGTCGTGGAGTACACAATTTTTTCGATGCCACCCCAGATCTGAGCGAACTCGACTGTCGCCGCCTCGATTCCGGCAAACTCGTCCGGCACCGAAGAACCTACCGATGCGGAAGTACCTTGAAGGTCCTCGTGTGCCGTTGTCTCCCAGGGAATCATTGTCTCCCAGGGAATCATCGTCTCGTACATCCGGCGCCCGAGCAGGTACGTGCCGACTCCCCTCTCGAGCTCGTTGACGAACGAATGGACCTGCGCGTCGGGAACCGCCCAGTCGAAGTTCCCCTGCTCATCAGCCACATACCCGTCGATCGAGCAGATCGCCGAGTAGATCAGGCTCACCATCGGTCCACGTGCAGCACGTTGTCGACCGGTTCACGGGCGGCGGGTTTGAACGTCTCGCCGGTGAAGTACGCCGTCGGGATAAGCGCCGCCTGATGGAATCCGGCCGGAATACCCAGCAGCTCGGCAACTTCCGCTTCACGCTGCAGGTGCAATGTCGTCCACGCCGTACCGAGTCCACGTGCCCGTGCGGCCAGAGCGTAACTCCACGCGGCCGGGAGTAGAGAACCCCACAGACCGGCCTGGTTCCCCTCCGGCAACGTCTTACCCGCCTTGATGCACGGAATGAGAAGAACCGGCACCTCGCCCATGTGCTCACCGAGCCACGCGACGCTGGTGCCTACTCGCTGTTGGATCGGCGCGCGATCGGGATCATCGGCGAAGAGTTTTGCCGCCGAACCGTGAGAAGCAAGGTACTCGTCGGTGACTTCCTTGTAGATCTGCCCGACTGCTGCACGCAGTGCCGGATCGGTCACCACCATCCACTGCCACCCCTGGCGATTCGAACCGGAGGGCGCCTGCAGGGCGATCTGGAGGCATTCCTTCACCAGGTCCAACGGCACGGGACGGGTCAGATCCAGACGCTTTCGAACGGTCCGCGTTGTGGTCAGTAATTCGTCGGGTGTCAGGTCGAGTACGGGATACGACGTCATCTCCCGATCATTGCACTGTCGCGAGCAGTGAGCAGGACAGTCCGTCTACACTTTTCTGATCCCGTGCGTGCTGGTTGTCGGGAGTATTCCCCGATCAAAGGACTTTCGACATGAGTTGGCACGTCTGGTTGGCGTTCTTCGGAGCAAGTTGGGTGATCAGCCTGTCACCGGGGGCCGGCGCCATTGCGTCGATGTCGTCAGGGCTTGCCTACGGCTTGCGGCGCGGATACTGGAACATCTTCGGGCTGCAGTTGGGATTGCTGCTGCAGATCGGAATTGTCGCGGCCGGGGTCGGTGCAATTCTCGCCAGTTCGACCGTGGCCTTTTCCTTGATCAAGTGGTTCGGTGTGGCATACCTCGTCTACCTGGGAATCAGGCAGTGGCGATCGACGCCTACCGAGGTGGAGACCGACGAGGCAACCGCGAGCAGTTCGGGCCCGATGATGATGCTTCGCGGTTTTCTCGTGAACGCGAGCAACCCGAAGGCCGTCGTTTTCATGCTCGCTGTGCTCCCACAGTTCCTGGACCCGTCGGCACCGCTGCTTCCGCAGTATCTGATCATCGCCGCCACGATGTGCGCAGTCGACGTGATCGTGATGACCGGATACACCGGGCTGGCTGCACGGGTGCTCACCTTGATGCGATCCCCCAAACAGCAGCGAACCACCAATCGAGTGTTCGCCGGCCTGTTCTTCGGAGCCGCCGGCTTCCTCTCGAGCATCGGGCGTGCAGCAGCTTGATCGGTCACACGGCTTGATCGGTCACACGGCTTGATCGGTCACAGGCCTGCAATCAAGTTGACGACGGACGCCACGATCACCGAACCGAACAGGTACGACAGCAATGCGTGGCCGAGCGCCATCGCGCGCATATCCGACGACTTCAAGTTGGTGTCGGAAATCGCGAAGCTCATCCCGACCGTGTAGGCCACGTAGGCGAAATCGCTGTACCGCGGCGGTTCTTCCTGATTGAAATCGATTCCGCCGTCGGGGCCCGAGTAGTACAGCCGCGCATAGCCGAGGGCGAACAGCGTGTGGACCGCCAGCCACGAGATCACGACGCTGCCTACTGCAACCGATGCCGCCACGACTTGGTAGTGATGTCCGTCGGGTGCCGCCAAGAGCAGGAACGCGATACCGACCAGGCTCGCGACGGCAGCGCCGAGAATCAGCAGGTGTGCGACGTTGCGAGCCGGTTCTTCCCGCGTTGCGTGGCTCGCGGTGAGCGTCGCATCGAAGGGCCAGACCAGAATCCACGTCCACACCGTGAACACCATCGCCGCGACATCCCAGCCGATCAGGAAAGCGAACCGGGGGTAGCCGACCAACGCCGTGACGACGCCTGCAGCGACACCGAGCACCAGACCTGTCGACACTCTCAGCGCTGGCCCGGCACCCAGCTCACTCCGCGGAACCGGGTTGATCGGAAGGTCGTGCGATCGATCGTTCACGGGCTCAGTCAACCACCGTTCGCAATGAGACGGTGGTTACGCCGCAAGGTAATCGAGAAGCAGGCGTGTCAGGCGTTGCAGGTGTCGACTAAAGGCTTGCCGTTGAATCTGTCCAGCACGTACTGCAATCCGACACCGAAGTCCGCTACGGCAGGCGCGAGGTGGTTGTTACCGCTCCCCGGATTCACTGCAGGCAGGGTGTCGGTGAACAACGTCGCCTCGGCCCCGCGCGCGCACCAGTCCTGAACCAGGCGCCGGGTTTGCTCGTACGGGATGAAATCGTCGTTGAGCGCTCCGTTGACCAGAATCGGCGAGGCCGGGGTTCGCCGCCCGATGCGTTGTTCCTCGATCACCTGCTGGATCTCCGGTACCGATTCCACCACGTCGGCCAGTGGCCGACCGTCTGTGGTCCACGACGCCGTCGACTGCTTCCCGTACTTGGTTCGGGAATCGATGAGGCATTGCCCGGCGACGTCGGCGAGCACGGACCGGCCGTAGTCGTTGAGTCGAGATTCGATCGGCTCTCGGGCGGCGGGATATCGGTCGAGGACGCCGTTGATCGTGTAGCCGATCGCGGCCATCAGGCCGGTACCGTCGATATGACGCAGAACGCTTGCCAGGTCTGCCGGGGGCGCGCTCGCGTAACTCCCGACCAGATTCAACTCAGGCGCGTATTCGGGTGCCAGTTCGGTTGCAGCGGCAGTGGCGCCGCCGCCCTGCGAATGGCCCCACAGCGCTATCGGATCGTCCTCTCCTGCGTTCGCCAGGGCTAGGGCAGCGCGTGCACCGTCCAACATCGCATGGGCTTCCTCGGCGCGATTGACGTAGGTATGGGTGCCGGGTGTTCCGAGTCCGATGTAGTCGGTGACAAACACGCGAACGCCCTGGGCTAGGAATGCGAAAGCAAATGCGGACTCGTAGTTGACGCCGACACTGTCCACACCGGCACCGTAGTTCGACGGATTCCCGGGTTCCGCCAGGCGGAGTTGACCGGCAGTGGGAAACATCCTCGACGGCGCGCACTGATCACCTTGGCCCTGAGTGCCCGGACCGATCACGACCGTCGGGCGCGGGCCCGCGCCTGACCACGGGGCGGCCGGCTCCAGGTACGAGCCCGACACAGCAACATTGGATCCGTGGGTGTCGGTACTCGAATACAGGATCCGGGTCCCCACACCAGGCACTCCGCCAACGGCACCGGCCAGCGGCAGCGGTTCCGTCCGAATCACCGAACCCGGATCACCGACGTCGCCCGGAATCGCGTCGTAGAAATCGTTCACAGGTTCGGCGTTCGATATCGGTGTGAACAGTAGCGAGGTCGACAACAGCGCCGATACCGCAACGGCCGAAACCTTCAGTGCCGCGAGGACAACCTTCCGGGTGCTCATGGAAATCCAACGTATAGGCCTCAGTCGACGCGCGGACCGGTTTCGATCTGCGGGACTTCAATCGATCGATACCAACTGCTACGCGAGCGGGCCATGCCACTGGCCCCCCGATCCCCTGGTTTCACGGCCAGGACCTGATGAATCGTAAGCCTGTGCGGCTCCTCGAAACCCAGGGCACTGGCAGCGAGATACAGCAACCAGGTACGCACGCGGGGAGCACCGACCTGTAGGACCGATGCGTCCCAGTTCTCGCGAAGATTCTGTACCCACGCGCGCAGTGTCAAGGCGTAATGCTCGCGCAACGCCTCGCTGTCACGCGTCTCGAAGCCTGAAAGTTCGAGCGCATCAATGGTTTTGCTCAGCGGAAGGATCTCACCGTCCGGGAAGATGTACCTGTCGATGAAACTGCGTCCGTCATCGACGTTGTCCGACAAAGACTTCACCGCCGCGATGGCGTGATTGAGCAGACGACCCTGCGGCACGAGCAGGTCGTAGAGTTTTGCCGTGTACACCGGCAAATTGGCCAGGCCCACATGCTCGGACATGCCGATGCTCGAAATCGCGTCGTACGGGCCGTCGTCGACGTCGCGATAGTCCTGCACCCGAATCTCGATACGATCGGCCAAACCCGCGTCGGCAACTCGTCCCTTGGCGTACTCGACCTGCTCGTTGCTCAGTGACACTCCGACGACGTCGACGCCGTAGTTCTGGGCAGCGTGCAGTGCCATCGATCCCCAGCCACAACCGACGTCGAGCAGTCGCATTCCCGGCTTCAGATCGAGCTTGCGGCAAATCAGATCCAGCTTCGCGTACTGAGCAGCTTCGAGGGATTCGACCCCTTCCGGCCAGTACCCGCACGAATAGACCATGCTCGGCCCGAGAAACATTTCGTAGAAGCGGTTCCCGACGTCGTAGTGATGGGAGACCGTGGCCGAATCGCGTGATTTACTGTGCCGCTTGCCTCGCTTACGACGCATCTCGATCGACGGAGGCGATGGCGGTGGACCCACCGCCCCCAAGCCGGCGAAAGTACCGGCGGCGCGCACCAGCGAGCGCAACGGCAACGCCGACAAACGATTCTCACCGAGCCGCGTGACCAGATCCGGGACATCGAGGAGCGCAAAGATATCGCCGTCTACGTCCAGATCGCCGGACACGTATGCCCTCGCCAGCCCCAATTCGTTGGGAGAGTACAGGACTCGACGTAGGGCACGCCGATTCCGGAAATGTACCCGCGCAGCGGCGTCCGGCGGACCTGCCTCCGAACCGTCCCAACATCGCACGCGAACCGGAAGCGGAACCCCGATCACTTCCTCGAAAACCGTCAAAATTTTGGTCGCGGCACCAGTCACAGATCAACCCCTCCGACAAAGATGGTTAGCCGATGACAGAAAACTTACGCCCGATTCGCGAATCTTTCGCGCCATTTGTCCGAGTTTTGGGCAGTGTTCACCGCAGTTTCGGTATTCATCGAGGTTTCGGTATTCATAGCGGTGTCAGGGCTCCACCAGCCCGGCGAGGAATTCCACCAGCAGTCTCTTCGTGACCTCACGTGGCAGCGATTCCACTGCCGCGAGGACGGCCGCCATGTCCAAGGGAGAATCAGCAGAACCCCGAGGATCCAGCCCCGCCGACCTCAAAGCTGCCGCGACAGCGTCACTTGGCAACGCAAGAACATCGGCGACGGTGACATCGCCACGTTCGAATGCTCCGGCCAACTCTGCCAGTGCCGGCGGCGCCTCGGCTGCCGCCGAGCCGCGAACGTCGTCGGCACCGAGGACGAGCGCATTGGTCAACTCGCCGAGCACCGACTCGGTCACCGGGGTGACGGTGAGGTGGGTTGTTCGAGGCAATACAGTTCCGTCAGGTTGCGTCGACGCCGGCTGCCCTTGAAGGACGAAGCCGCGGGCACCGACAGCGCTTACCCAGCGATGCGGATCGACTCGACGTTCGAGGGGCACCGAACCATCGGTGGCGACCGCGAACAGCGGCCCCACCGGCGAGCCCACGACGCGAAGCCCGTCGATGCTCTGGACCGTCTCGATCAGCGCACGGGTGGCCCGCTGCGCCCGGGACACCAGTTCGGCGTACCCCGATTGCCCGAGAACTTGCGAAATCGCCCACGCTCCGGCCAGAGCAGCAACGGATTTGGAACCGAGAAGCGTGGGATTGACCACCGGATACCCCGGCCAGTCCGTGAGCCCGAAATACTGCTTGCGATGCAGGTCACGCCCGCGGTGCAGCAAGACCGAGACGCCCTTGGGTGAGTATCCGTACTTGTGGAAGTCGACCGACATGCTGGTGACACCGGGCACCTGGAAATCCCAGGGCGGCAGATCACCCCACCACGGCAACGCAAGCCCGCCGATGCAGGCGTCGACATGTAATGGAATCGAATGTGCACGAGCAACTTCCGCGACGTCGGCGATCGGGTCGAGCGCCGCGAACGGGTAATTGGGCGCCGAGACGACGATCAGAACCGTGTCCTTCCGAACTGCCGTCGCAATATCTTGTGCGCCCACGCGCCCCGACGTGGGATCTACGGGTACCAGGATGAGTTCCAGTCCGAGTAGGTGCGCTGCCTTGTGGAAAGCGGCGTGCGCGGTGGTCGGAAGAACCAGCGAACCCTCACCCGGCGGGAGCCCGCGGAAGTCGCGAGCTGCCTTGACGGCCAACACACAACTCTCCGTTCCGCCGCTGGTGACATTTCCGACGACTACTCCTCCGGTGTCTGTGTCTGTGTCTGTATCGGTATCTGCGGCTGGGTCTGAAGCTCCATGGAGGAACTCGCGAGCGAACGCAACCAACTCACGCTCCATCACCGCCGTGGACGGGAACACCGTCGGGTCGAGACCGTTGACCGGCTGAACCAATCGAGCTGCGTCCGCTGCCAACTCGTCGAGGGCTGCGAGACCGCTGTCGTACACGTACGACAGAACCCGGCCTCCGTGCGTCGGGGCGTCCTGCTCACGAAGCGAACGCAGCCGAGTCAAGATGTCGGCCGCCCTCTTCTCGAGGTTCGTGCTCTCGACGATCTTGCCCTGAAGTTCCTCGGCCTGAGTGGAACTCATCGTTCACCTACGTTCTCGTGAGTGGATTCTTGTTCGGTGCGGTAGTTCCGCAGTACGACCAGGCTGATCGCAACCAGGATCGCCGGGACGACCGAGAAGCCAAAAGCTATTCCGGTCAGCGCTGATTCCGGTTGCACGACAGTTTCGCCCGCAGTTTTCGAAACGAAGCCGGTCACCGCGAGTACACCCAAGAACACCGCGGGCCCCAGGGCAAGGCCTGCGGTTTCCGAGGCTGTCCAGATACCACTGAGCGAACCACCACGTTGGCGTCCACCGATTCGCGCGTCGTCCTCGATGACGTCAGGAAGCATCGCCAACGGGAAAACCTGCATGCCGGCATATCCGACGCCGGCAAGGGCGACGGCACCGTAGATCCACGAACCGGCGTTGACAGCCGCAAGGGTCAACAACGCCGTCGCGACGACAAACAGAACCGAGGACACGACGTAACCGCGAAGCTTTCCGTACCGATGCGAGAACCGGTACCACAGCGGCATGACGACGAGAGCTGGTCCGACGAGTGCAACGAACAGACCGGTGAGCGCGCCTTCGCTGCCCATCACATAGGTCGCCAGATATTGCGCACCCGCCAACATCACAGCGGTGGCAAGTGCTTGGAGCACAAAGACGATGACCAGCAATCGGAACGCGCGGGTGCGTCGTATCGCGTCGAACCCGTCCCGGTACTGCGAGAGCAACGATCCGACCGGCGCGTCCGCGTGAGTCACCGTGTGGCGCGCCGCTCCGCGAACTGCCCAGATCATTGCCCCACACATCAGCGCCGACACCCCGATCGCCATGACCAGATAACCGCGTGCTCCGCCCCCGGCAGCGTCGCGAAGTTCCGGTCCACCAGCGCCGATGACCAGAATTGTCAGGGCCAACACCGCAATTCGAACCGATACCAAACGAGTGCGTTCGTGGTAATCGCCGGTCAACTCGGTCGGCAACGCGATGTACGGCACCTGAAAGACGCTGTAGGCACTGGCCGCGAGCAGGAAGAAGACGAGCACCCACAACGCCCCGACTCCGGGGCCCGCAGACACGGGGGCTGAGAACGTGAGAATGAAGAGCAACGGCAGTCCCAAAGCGCCTGCGAGCATGAGTGGCACTCGCGTACCAGTTCGATGAGAGCTTCGATCGCTGATCGACCCGATCAGCGGATCGATCAGGACGTCGGCGATTTTCGGGACAATGACTACAAGCGACGCGAGCGCCGCGGCCACGCCGAGCGTATCGGTCAGGTAGTACGCCAGTACCAGACCTGGAAGCACGCCGAATCCACCCGTGCCGACACTTCCCGCTGCGTATCCGGCCACCACACCACGCGAAAGCCTGTCAGGCGATCTACCTTCACGAAGACGTACCGGTTTGTCTGTAGTCACCGTCCACACACTAATGTCACGACTCCGTACCGCGAGGGCAAAAGAATCTCGATGACCAGAAGTCGCTCACTCGGACGGGCCGGGCATGCCAGACTGTGACCCGATTCGCACACGAACGAAAGCCTGAAGACGATGGTTGATCCACTGACAGAGATCTGGCCTCCGTACGGAGTCACGATCACGTGTGGGCGCATCACCTTGGTCCCTGTGCGCGACGACCATTTCCCCGAACTCGCTGCGCTGGTCCGAGCCGGCATTCACCCTGCCGAACAGATGCCGTTTCTCGTCCCCTGGACGGTGGGCACTCCCGAAGAAGTGTCGCGAAGATTCATCCAATACCACTGGTCGGTCCGCGGAGCGATGACCACGGCCGACTGGAAATTCGAAACAGCCATTGTCGTCGACGGAGAAATTGTCGGCTGCCAGGCGTTCGCCGCGACGGACTTTCCCAAAAGTCGTACCGGTGAAACCGGCTCGTGGATCGGGCGCGGGTTCCAAGGCCGGGGCATCGGCACTCTTGCCCGACAGGCAATCTGCGCATTCGCATTCGACTCTTTGGGCGCACGAAGCGTCGTGTCGTCGGCGTTCACGGACAACCCCGCCTCGATCACGGTGTCGACCAAAGTCGGCTACCGCGCCGACGGCACAGTAGAGGAGTTGGCTGCCGACGGCCGAATGACCGTGCGTCGACTCTTCACCCTCAGGCGCGAAGATTTTGTCGCACCGCCGTACCCCGTCGAAGTGACCGGCGCAGACGCGCTCAGGGCGATGCTGGGTATCGACTGAGCGAGCTACCCGTGCACCGTGACAGCCGGTAGAACAGACGCATGGAACCCTCCGACATGATGGCCGCAGTCACCTCGTCCATGCGCGACCGTACCGGACGCACTCTCGAAGAATGGGTTGAGGCTGTACGGACGTCGGGGGTCGACCCGCTCGATCAGAACGAAGTCCGCAAGTGGCTGAAAGCAGAGCACGGTGTACCGCAGAACTCGCAGTGGGCAATTGCATTCGAGACTGCCAAACAGTCCGGATGGGTGGAGCCGACCGTCGAGCAATACATCGACCAGCAGTACAGCGGTCCGAAGGCAGCACTGCGACCCATCTTCGATGCAGCCCGACGTCTGATCGAAGAGCTCGGAACCGATGTTCGAGTCGAAGGCCGCGGAACATACACGCCCTTTGTTCGCGCTCGCCAATTTGCTGCCATCGCAGCGGCCACCAAAGCCCGAGTCGACCTCGGGCTACGTTTTGTCGAGGCCCCCGGTTCCGAACTTCTGGTGCCGGCCAAAGCTCCCGGGCAGTCGACTCACAAGATCGGGCTCACCAGCACCGAGGACGTGAACGACGAAGTCGGATCGCTGATAGCCATCGCGTATCTACAGAACGGCCGGTAGGACACTAACTCGCCGCCACGCAACCACTCACCGGCACGCTGCACGAAAGTCCCTGTTCTCCTTGTCGGAGAACAGGGACTTTCTTCACCGCGGGGGAAGGTCGCTGCGACGTGTCAGCTCAGGCCGAAGATCGCGCCGATGATGGTCCGAGCAGCCTCGAAGAGCGCATCAACGGACGGGACACCGATTTCAGAGCTGATGGAAAAAAGGGAACCCAACATACGATCCTCCGGAGATAGTTTCTGAATGGCTTACTGCCACAAGGAAAATGCTACGGGTTCTACTTGTGGAACGGAAGCATGGGGACCCCGAGTGTGACAACTCCGGACCAAAGTCCCGGCACCGCAGATCTACTGCACCCCAGCATGATTACTCTCCCCCGCTTCGGATTCGACGCCTTCAGGATTGTCGACGAGGACTTTCGCAACACTCGCCAAAGCCTCCATGCTCGACATTTCCGCGTGAGAGCAGTCGACCAGGTACGGCCGCAGTGGCCCCACCAGTTGGGACCATTTTTCGACCAGGTGACGATGTTCAGGCAGATCATGCTGCGCCACAAACAATTCCACTGAGCCGAAATAGCGCCGCGGCGTGTGGTCCCGAACGATTCGCGACAGTTTTTCAACCCGCCCCACTACGGATTCGAGAACCGTATCGGAAAGGAAATCCATACCGGTCTGCCTTCGGATCTCTGCCGCAACGTCTACGAAAGTCAATGCTGCAGTTTCAGTTTCAACCTCAGCTAGTCCGATCTGTGCAAACAGTTCGGAAGGTTTCGGAGCCGCTTGTACCGATGGCATCATCTCCGGCAACAGCGCGTCGAGCATGACAACCGAACCGACCAGATCGCCCGTCTCTTCGAGTTGGCTCGCCATCTCGAGCGCGATCGTTCCACCGGCAGACCAACCCAGTAGATGGTATTCACCCGACGGCTGCACATTCCGTACGGCATCGACATACCCCGACGCCAACTCCGCCACCGTGCCGGGTAGCTCACCTGCACCCGTTGCCTGGATGCCGTATACCCGTCGACCTTCGAGCTGACCGACGAGTCCGACGTAGCACCAGGCAATTCCGCTGACCGGATGCACACAGAACAACGGCGGCCTTAGGTCATCAGGATTGCCGCCCAACATGACGATCGTGTCCAGCGGATCCGAATGGAACGAATCACCCTCCACGACGTCGGCATGAACGAGATCCATCCGAGAGGCAAGCTCCGCCACAGTTCGATCGGTGAAAATCCATTGAACCGGGAAATCCCTGTTCAGGGTCTCACGCAAGCGCGAAGCCACTCGAACTGCACCCATGGATGTCCCGCCGAGCTCGAAGAAGTCGTCGTAGCGGCCCACCGATTTCGCGCCGGTCACGCCCTCGAATGCCTGTGCCACTTGACGTTCGGTATCCGAGACGGGTCGATCCACACTCGACCCTACCTGCGGCGAAGGAGCAGGAAGTGCCGCTACGTCTATCTTCCCCGAAGCGAGCAACGGGACCACTCCCATCACCGTCACCGAAGAAGGCAGCAGGTGCTTCGGCAGCAGGCCGGAGACAAACCCGCGAAGCTCCGATTCCGTCACCGAACCGTTTTCCGCCAGCGTTACGTACGACCGGAGTTCAGCGGATCCGTGCCCGTCGTCAGAGACGACGGTAACCGAGAAGATCACTGCTCCATGGCTTGACAGAGCCACGTCGACCTCCGCCGGTTCCACGCGGACACCCCGCACCTTCACCTGTGCGTCGTTGCGCCCCAGGTACTCGAGCGCTCGGTCGTGACGCCTACGACGCACGAGGTCACCCGTGCGATACATCCGAGTTCCCACCGCATAAGGATTGGCAACAAAACGCTCGGCAGTCAGACCCGGGGAGGTGACGTACCCCCGTGCCACATTCTCGCCGGCGAGGAATAGTTCTCCCGCAACGCCATCCGGAACCGGTCGGAGCCTCTGATCGAGAACAAACGCCGTCGTGCCAGGTACCGGGGTGCCGACAGTGACGTCCCCGTCAGTGATCCGCGCGGAAATCGATGCCGCGATCGTTGATTCGGTCGGTCCGTATCCGTTGACGATGCGATGGCGGGGTGACCACGCCGACGCAAGGCGGGCAGAGAGCGGCTCCCCCATAGATTCGACGATCAACGGTTGCACTGCATCCGGATCGACTGTGGCCAGGACCGTTGGCGTCACGATCAGATGTGTGACGTCGGCAGCGACCAGCAGATTCGTGAGTTCCTCTCCTCCGTAGACGAAGTCAGGAGCCAGAATCAACGTTCCACACCCTGCCGCCGCCAGAAGAATCTCGATCACCGACGCGTCGAAGGTCGACGACGCCAATTGCAGGACTCGGGGGCCACGATCGAACTCGGCGATCTCGACGTGCGCGGTGTAGACGTTCATGATTCCGCGGTGTGAAACCTCGACACCCTTGGGTCTTCCCGTGGAACCCGACGTGTAGATGACGTAGGCGAGGTTGTCGGGATGAGCCGGCGTTGCCGATACCTCGACAGCCCCACCAGCAGTGCGGGATTCATCCATCGCCACCCACTCGACGGAGTCAGGCAAACTCTCGGATGCACCTCGCGCTGTCAAACCGACAACCGAACGGCACTCCTCGACCATCGTCTGCCGGCGCGCTGTCGGCAGAGCCGGATCGAGCGACAGCCACGCTGCGCCTGCCCGCGCTACCGCCCACAGCGCAACGATCCACAGATGCCCGCGACCGAGCGCAACGGCCACCACGTCATCGGGTCCGATTCCTCGGACCACCAACTCGCGAGTCCAGTGCGACGACTCCTCGTGCAGGTCGCGATAGGTCCAGCGCCTGCCGTTCTCTTCCAGCGCGATGCCGTCGGGTGCCTGCCGCAGCGCGCGTTCGAAAATGTCCGCAATCGTCAGCGGTTCGACGTGTCGAGGATTCGCAGCCGTCAGCGCCGAGCGTTCGAGACCGGACAGCAATTCGATCTCCCCGACCACGATCTCGGGTTCCGCTGTCACTGCTTCGGCGATACGTGTCACGCGCTGCATGAACAGTTCCGCCGTCGACGCGCGGAATCTGTCTGTGGCATAGAGCAATCGAATCGTCAGACTGGCACCGGTGTCGACCAGGTCCCACGTCAAGTCGTAACCGGTCGACGACCCTGCCTTGTCGATGTCGAAGACGGTGATGCCGTCGATCTGCGGCACGTCGAGCGCTCGCCGATATGCCAGCATGACCGTGAACAGGGGATGCTCGTTCATCCTGCGCGGCGGATCGACCTTCGCAACTACATCGTCGAACGAGACGTCCGCGTTCGCCATAGCTTCCAGATCGACACGACGAACCTCGTCCAGGACAGCAGCGAAGCGGTCGGAGGAGTTAATCCTCGTGCGCAATGCGACAGTACCCACCATCATGCCGGCCACGCTCAGCAGCGCCGGATCGTTCCGCAGACTCACAGCTGCTCCCACCACGACGTCGTCCGTGACGCACTCGCGAGCGAGCAGCACGGCAATCACGCTGTGGACAACCATGAATACCGTGACGCCATGCGAACGAGCCAACGCCGACAACGCGTCATAGGTGGCACCGTCGAGGACTTCCGTCACCATCTCGTCGGATCGTGAAGACACCGGACTCCGGGGGTTGTCGACGGGTAGAGCCAACACATCCTCGACGCCACCAAGTGCGTTCGACCAGTAGTCGAGTTGCCGATGCGCCACGCTCAGAAGATCCTCCGGATCGCCCAAGCTCTCTCTCGCCCAGAGACTGTAGTCGCCGTAGCTGATCCCCTCAGCGGAGCAATCCCATTCCCTTCCGAGCGCCCTCGCCTCGAAGGCTGCCGCGAAATCGGCAAGGATCGGGCCCATCGATGCACCGTCGATTGCGATGTGGTGAACAACCAGTACCAGGACAGTCAATCCTGCAGAATCGGCTCCAGCTTTTTCGCTGAACACACGCACACGGAACGGAACATCTCGTTCGAGATCGAACGGCACAGTCGCGAAGGCCGAAGCGCTCGCACGGATATCGTCGACCCACACCGCAGTGAGATCAAATGCAACAGAGTCTATTTCAACCTGTTGTGGACCGAACTCACCCGGAACAAACACAGTTCGCAACACGGCATGGTGATCGACGACGTCACCGAGGGCGCTGCTCAAGACCGAACGATCGATGTCGTCTGCCAGGACCGCTGCAAACGTCAGGTTGTACGCAGTCGATTCCGGCTGAAGCTGATTGATCAGCCAGAGTCGTTGTTGCGAGGGCGCCAGCGGGGCCGGCATGCCGGGATCACGTCGAGTCAGTTCGCGGCGTTTGCCATCGGACGCGCTCGCCGACAGCCACTGAGACATCGCTCGCGGCGAAGGATTGTCGAAGACGGCGCGAACAGGCACGTCCCGCGCGAAGATCGAGGCGAGTCGACCTGCCACCGCTGCCGCGGCCAACGAATCACCACCTGATTCGAACAGGTCGTGCAGAGCGCCGAAACTTCCGGACACGTGTTCCGACATGACAGCGGTGACGAGTTCCTCCGAAACCGTCACTGCTGCATCGGGCGCCTGGCTCTCGAACACATGGCGCCGCAACGCATCTGCGTCCAGTTTTCCATTCGTCGTGAGCGGGATCGACTCCAATACGATCACGCGGCCGGGCATCAGATACGCAGGCAACATCGCGGCCAACTCGATTGTCAGCTGATCCGCCTCCACACCATCGCCAACCGCGCACGCAACGGCGATCTCGTCGACGAGGACAACCGCCGCAGCCTCGACGCCCGTGCACCGCCGCAGAGCTGATTCGATTTCGGCAGGCTCGACGCGGATTCCTCGCACGCTCATCTGACGGTCGGAGCGTCCGACGAATCCGAGCGTGTCATCGGTGCGGCGGTGAACCAGATCACCGGTCCGATAACGGCGGCGTCCACCTGGTGCTGCGACGAACGAGCTGGCGGTGCCGGCGGGATCTCCGGCATAGCCCATCGCAAGCCCGGGCCCGCTGACGTACAACTCACCGATCCCGGCCCACGGCACCGGACGCAGTCGCGTATCCAGTACCTCTGCACCGATTCCGGCGAGCGGAACTCCGATGGTGACCCGATGATCCACCTCGGCGACGGTCGTGACCACCGTGCATTCCGTCGGTCCGTATGCGTTGAGCATTCGCGCGCGGCGACTCCATGCACGCGCGGTGGAAGGTGAGAGCACATCGCCACCGACTGCCACCACCTCCAATGAGTCGAACCGCTCCGGAGCCATGGTGTCGAGTACGGCCGGAGTGGACAACATGTGAGTGACGCCGCGTTCTGCGACGAATTCTTCGAGTGCCCTTCCGCCGAAAGCCTCCCGAGGAGCGACCGCCAAGGTAGCCCCGGCGCCGATCGCCAACATCATCTCGAGAATCGCCGCATCGAACGTCGGTTTGTAACCGTGCAGCACAACCGAGTCCGAAGTCACGCCGTACTTCCGGATTGCGTCGTCGGTAAGAAGGCCCAGACCTCGGTGGGTGACTGCAACGCCTTTCGGTTCACCAGTCGACCCGGACGTGTGAACGACGTACGCGACTGAATCCGGATACTGCCGACCGGGAACGGGGCTGCGGTCGGAGAGCACTGTGCGCAGTTGCTTCAGCCGTGCCGGCGGCAGGTCGGGGTCGATCGGCACGAATGCCGCGCCCGTTTTCGAGATCGCCAACATTCGGACCAGGTACGCGATAGTCCGTACCGCCGGAATCTCGTACACGGCACCCGGTCCTGCGCCCCGAGCCACCAGTTCCCAGGCTTGGGCATCCGAGGCAGAGTCGAGTTCGGCATACGTCACCGTGCGCTGCCCGTCGTCGAGAGCAATGTTGTCAGGGAATCGCGCCGCTGTGGCGGCGAAAATCTGGGTCAGCGTCCGGGACGAATCGACCTCGACAGCAGTCCAACTGGGCGCCGCGCCCACCGCGAGATCCGAAACGAGTACTGGCACATCCTCGGCCATCGAGGTGAGCACTCTCGACAGTTGTCGAGCAACCGCGTCGGCGCTCGAAGGATCGAACGCGCTCGCGGCATAGATGAGCGCTCCGGTCAATGATCCGTCGACAGCGGGTGCGAGCGAGACGTGCATGGGGAACTTCGTTGTCGCGGTCTCGATTTCGCGAGCCTCAATCGTGAGACCGGCCACCTCCACGGCAGGGATCGCGAAGTTCTGCAGACCCAGCGCAATCTGGGGAGTTCGTCCGCCGAGCAGCTCACCAACCAATTCGGCAGGAACAGAGCTATTTTCGAATGCTGCCACATCAGCATCGAAAGCTGCACCCAACAGAAGGTCGATCGGCACGTCCCCGTCGATCCGAAGGCGAAGAGGCACCGTATCCACGAACATGCCGACCACGCCGTCGAGCTCAGGCGTACGCCGTCCGTCGACAGCTGTCTCGATCACGACATCGGGATTTCCACTCAGCTTGGCAAGCACCACGGACAACGCCGCATGAACCACCGCAAACAGCGAGACCTTCAATCGATCGGCTCGCGCCTGCAGTGACAAGGTGATGACGGCTGGAATCACGAAGTTCACTCGCTGCGCTACGGAATCCGGCCCGCCATCAGAATGATCCACCGTCAGCGGCGACACAGATGTCACACCGTCGAGCGTTCGGCGCCAGAACTCCTCGACGACAGGGGAAACGTCACGTGCTGCCTCCCACGCGGCAAAATCCCCGTACTGGATCGGCAGCGGAGACCATTGCGGATCCAGTCCAGCTCGTCGCTTGCCGTAAGCGGTCAGCAGGTCGCCGACCACCGTTCGCATCGACACCCCGTCGACTGCGATGTGATGAAAGCTCACTGCCAGAACGTGCCTGACCGGTGACACCTGGAGCAGCATCCAGCGCACCGGCAGGTCTGCCGCTACATCGAAACCGCGCGAGCCGAACTCTCGCAGCAGCACCTCGACCTCGATGTCGGCGACCAGCCGCGTTTCCATTGTCAGGGGGGTCGGAGGATCCACGACCTGAACCGGTGGAGTGCCCGGATACCGGGTTCTGAGGACGTCATGACGGCCGACAAGATCCGTCGCTGCGTGACGCAGCGCGGGCACGTCGAGTTCACCGTCGATCTCGATGCAGATCGGCAGGTTGTACGCACCGCTCGACGTGTTCCGCTGGTTCAGTACCCACATCGCACGCTGGTTCCGTGACAGAGGTGCGGGCGTGGGGTCGCGGCGCGGTTCCAGTCTGACAACATCGGTCGCCGGGCCACTCTGCTCGAGCGAATCGATCCGGGCCGCCAACGCCGCAACTGTTGGATGCTCGAATACGGTCCGGAGCGGAACAACCAGCCCAAGGGAACTACTCAAGAGCGAGGTAACCTCCGCGGCCGACAGCGAGTTGCCGCCGAGCGAGAAGAAGTCTGCGTCGCGGTCGTCCTCATTCCCGCCGAGCACCGAAGTGAAAGCTTCGGCAACAAGGCGTTCTGTGGCGGTGGCCGGCCCCTGTGCACGGGAAGCATCCAGTGTCGGCGCCGGGAGACGGGCGAAGTCGACCTTGCCGTTCCGCATCGGAAGCTCACCCTCGATTTCGACGATGACATGCGGAACCATGTACGTCGGAAGGACTTCTGCGACAGCGGCGCGAAGTTGACCCGTGTCAACTCTTTCGGCATCCGAGCTTCGCACGTAGGCGACCAACAGAGGACTTCCACCCTGGGCCGACCGAACCCCGGCGACGCAGAAATCGACGTTCGCGACAGACTGAATGACTGCCTCGATCTCACCCGGTTCGATCCGGACACCGTTGACCTTCACCTGCACGTCGGTTCGCCCGAGATAATGCAGGCTGTACATATTGCCTTCAGATTTGGGGCTTTCCGGCTTCCATATCACCAGATCGCCGGTCCGGTACATCCGGGCTCCTGAACTCGTTGCCACGAATCGTTCCGCGGTTCGGGCCGGTTGGCCGGCGTAACCGCGCGCGAGCATTCGACCGGAGAGATACAGTTCACCGGCGACTCCCGGCGGCACCGGTTCGAGTCGATCATCGAGCACGACGGCGTCGACCCCGGCCAGTGGATACCCGACGGATCCGTCGTGAGTGTCAGCTGACAGTTGTTCGATCGACAGTGGTTCGGTAGCAAGCGAATACATCGCGGACTCGGCAGGTCCGTATCCGTTGATCACTCTGCGTCCGGCTTGCCAGCGCTTCGCCAACGCACCGCCGAGTCGCTCGCCCCCGAACATCACCGTTGCAAGGTCCGGCAGCGACGGATCGCCGATCGAGGCGACGACAGTAGGTGTGGCGCACAGATGAGTAATTCGCTCGCGCCTCAGTGCTGATGCAAGTCCCGAGCCGAACAGTTGGTCGTCCTTCGCCAGAACGAGCGTCGCCCCGGACGCACTCGCGATGAGCACCTCGAGCAACGTCATGTCGAACCCTGGCGCTCCGCGATGGAATACGCGCGAACCTGGACCAGCCGAGAATCGGCCGGGCAGGTCCTGGGCGATCACACCGAGCCCGCCGTTGGTCACCACCACGGCCTTCGGGGTTCCAGTCGTTCCTGACGTGAAAACTACGTAGGCCGCGAGGTTCTCGGAATGACGTCGCACCCAGTCTGCGTCCTGCTCACCACCGGCGTCGAGGCCGCAGACCGCGCCGTCGCCCAGTGCTTCGAGGACATCGCGTACTCGCGCCTGCGGCTGTTCCGGGTCCACCAATGCCGGAGCTGCACCGACCTTCGCGATCGCCCACAATCGCACGATCGACGCTATGGTCCGATCGGCAGTCCAGGCAACGACGTGGTCCACTCCGACTCCCCCGGAACGCAACTCGTCGGCTGCGACGTCCGACTGCGCATCGAGGTCTCGGTAGGTGAGTGTGTTGCCCTCAGCTTCGACCGCCACGGCATCCGGAGCGAATTCGACGCCGTATCGCAGCATCGAGGCAAGCGTCGTACCGGAACGCCGAGATGCATCGGGCCGGTCGACCGCGCCGTGTGCGGGGACGAGAAGAGCTCGCTCCGCACTCGTCAACAGGTCGATTCGCCCTACCGCGACATTGGGGTCGACAGACACTTGATTCAGGAGGTGCTCGAACCGACCCGCAAAGCTCGATACCGTCAGATCATCGAATAAATCAGCGTTGTAAACGAATTCGAGACCGAGACCGCCCCCGATCCCCTCGTCTGTGACGTTGACCTGCAGATCGAAATTTGCTTGCGTGACATCGGGCGAGATCGAAGTGACGACCAAACCGGGTATGGACCACGCGGCGGAATGGGTTGTCTGGAACGAGAGCGCCACCTGGAACAACGGATGTCGCGAACGCGATCGCGGTGGGTCGATCAGGTCAACCAGCGATTCGAAGGGCATCTCTGCGTGCGCGAACGCCGCTACGTCGCGCTGACGAACCTGCTCGACCAACCGGCCGAACGACTTCGACAGATCGACTTCGGTCCGAAGAACAATCGTGCCGGCAAACATGCCGACCAGCTCGTCGAGTTCAGGTGTGACGCGTCCGGACACAACAGTGCCGACAGCTACGTCATTGCTGCCGTTGTACCTCGCCAGCAGCGCCGCGAGTGCAGCGTGGACAACCATGAACATGGTTCCGTTGTTCGATCGTGCGAGTGCTTGAAGGCCCGTCCGTACCGAACCCCAGATCTCTACCCGGCAACTCGACGCGCGGGCGGACGTCGAACGCGGACGGTCCAGGGGTAGCGTCACCTGCTCGGGAAGGCCTTCGAGAGCCTGCTTCCAGTAGCTGGATACCGTCTCGGGAATCCCCGATTCCCTTTGCCATGCGCTGTAATCGGAGTATTCGAGCGCGAGCGGCGACCATTTCGGAGCTTGCTGCGCCGAGCGAGCGATGTACGCCGCCGTGAAGTCACGTACCAACAATTCGAGCGATCGAGCATCGGCGGCAATGTGATGGATAACAACAGCCAGGATGTACTCGTCAGGCGAAAGCTGGAGAAGTGCCGCACGTACGGGCGGATCCACGGTGACATCGAAGCCCGAACCCACCAGTTCTGCAACACGATTCTCGGCGTCGTCGCCGGCGAGTGCCTCGAGCTGAAACAGCGGAAGCGCATCCTCGGCGTCGAGCACCGTCTGAACCGGACGCTCGCCGACAACCGGGTATACGGTCCGCAGAGTGCGATGGCGATCGATCAGGTCGCGAATTACCAGTTCGGCTGCAGCTACGTCCAATTCACCCGTCAGGCGTAACACGATCGGGATGTTGTAGCCGGAGGACTCTGTATCCAACTGATTCAGAATCCACATTCGGTGTTGGGGAGCCGACAGTTGCACCTCCGCAGTGCCTGGGCGAGGTACCAAAGACAGACGAGGTACCAAAGATAACGGAGACGCTTGCCCCGTGCCGATTCGGGCGGCAGCGATGCCGGCGAGCTGATCGACGAATGGGTGCTCGAACACATCGCGGACGTCGAGGTTGCAGCCCAAAGCGGAGTTCAGGCGCGACGAAAGACGGGTGGCGATCAAGGAATTGGCCCCTTGATCGAAGAGGTTCCGGACCGGATCTATATGCGGAACTTCCATCAAATCGCTCAGAATGGCTGCAACTGTCTGAGCGAAGAAGTCTCGCGACTGCCGAGACGGCTGCACTTGCGACGTCGGGTCCGGCAGTGATGCTCGGTCGATCTTGCCGTTGATCGTGACCGGCAATGACGCAAGCGGCATCAAAGCCGACGGAACCATATGTGCGGGCAACAACGAACGAGCAGTCCGCAACACACCGTCGAGGTCGTGTCCGTTCTCAGGGGTGATGTAACCGACCAAAGTCGGCCCACTGTCGAGTTCTCTCACCACCACCGTGGCCTGCTCCACCGACGTGTGAGCCAACAGCGCGGATTCGACCTCGCCCGGTTCGACGCGGTAACCGCGCAGGGCCATCTGGCCGTCGGCGCGGCGAACATATTCGAGTCGACCGGCTCGCCAACGGACCAGATCGCCGCTGCGGTACATCCGCGATCCTTCGAATCCGGGTTCAGACACAAATCGGGAAGACGTCATCCCTGGTTGACCCAAGTAGCCTTCGGCCACCTGCGGACCGGCAACGTACAGTTCGCCGACAGATCCCGGCGGGACGGGCTTCAACGACGCGTCGAGCACGTAGCTGCGAAACCCTGGTAGTGGGGACCCGATCGGCGAGACAGTCTCGTTACCGGAGATGAGATCGAAATTGGTTACATGGACCGTGGTTTCGGTGATTCCGAACATATTGACACCCCGCACGTCCGGGTGCCGATCGAACCAACCCTGCACGCGCCCGACGTCGAGGCGATCGCCGCCGAAAACAATCGTCCGGAGCGGAAGCAGCATTTCCGGCGCAACTTCCGCCAACGCATAGAAGGCGGCCGGGGTCTGATTCAGAACGGTGACTTTCTCCCGCACAATCAGATCCGCGAATCTTTCGGGAGAGCGCGCGACGTCACCGTCTACGATCACCAGGGATCCGCCCGTGGTCAACGCACCCCACATCTCCCAGACCGAGAAGTCGAATGCGTGCGAATGAAACATCGACCACACGTCTTCGTCGCCGAAGTCGAAGATCTCGCGAGTCGAGGCCAGCAGAGCCAACACGTTGTCGTGAGTCACCACCACACCTTTGGGCGCTCCGGTCGATCCGGACGTGTAGATCACGTAGGCGGCGGCCTCCGACTGCGGAACAGGCCAAACGCCCGTCGCGTCAGCCGTCTCGTTCACGAGGATGACAGCTTGCTCGTACCCAACGAACCGCCCAGCTGATTCGTCCGTCGACACAATCGCTTTCGGGCCTGCATCGGCAAGTACGTAGTGGATGCGAGCGTCGGGATACTGCAAGTCGATCGGGACGTACGCAGCGCCCGCGCGAACGACGGCGATGATGGCTACGACGAGGTCGACCGATCGAGGCAGGGCGACCGCCACGCGATCCCCGACTCCAATTCCTCGATCGATCAATACGGCGGCAAGGCACTCCGAACGAACTCGCACCTCTTCATAGGTGACGCGAGTATCGCCACTCGACACCGCGATTGCATTCGGATGCCGGGCTGCGACGGCCCCGAAGAGGTCGGGCAGCGACTGCGCGACAATCGAAGGACCCGGCACCCAAGCCAGCAATTCTTCGCGCTCCGCAACGCTGAGAACATCGATGTCGCGCAGCATGATTGACGAGTTCTCGGTAATCGATTCACATACTCGACGCAGTCGCTCGACCCAGCTCTGCACGGTGCCCGCATCGAACAGATCGGCGGCATATCGGAAAGTGCCGCGAATACCGCTTGCGTCGCCGTCAATCGTACGATCTTCGCGCACAGTCACTTCGAGGTCGAAGCGAGGGTGCACGGGAGGTAGCGGAGTGCCGTGGGCCGTCAAAGTTCCCACCGCGATCTCGGAATCCGGTGCTACCGGATCGACAGCGAGAACCACTCTGAGGAAGGAATTCTTGTCGCCTGCGGCCCCACCGACCGCGCGGTCGACCACCCAGTCGAACGGGACGTCGGCATTGGACAAAGCTGCCACGTCGGCCTCGCGTACCCGACTCAAGAACTCACCGAAGGTGTCTCCGCCGCGAAGGAGCGTTCGCAGCGCCACGGTCCCGACGAACATACCGACGGCGCCGTCGAACGAAGGGTGTGTTCGGCCGGACGTCGGGGTTCCGATGACCACATCGGACGCACCGGTGATCTTGCTCAGCGCAATCGCAAGGCAGGCGTGCAACACCATGAAGGTTGTGCAGTGATGCGCTCGAGCGATCTCGTTGAGCGCTGCATGGACGGTCGAGGGCAATTCGAAAGTCACGTCCCGAGCCGACGACGGTTGGTCCGGCCGGCGGGATCTGTCCACGGGAAGCGCAAGAGTCGGATCAACGCCGGCGAGTGCGTCGGACCAGAATTCCAGCTGGCGACCTGCCAAGCTCTGTGGATCTGCAGGATCACCGAGAATGGTTCTGTGCCAAGCGGAATAGTCGCGGTAGTCGAGCGCGGGCGAAGGCCAGATCGGCGACCGTCCGTCGGCGCGAGCGTCGTACGCGGAGATCAGGTCAGAAACGATCGTGGCGAACGAAAGGCCGTCCAAGGCTATGTGATGCGCAACTACGGTCAAGCGGTGGTCGGCATCGCTGCCGGAGGTGAGGATCAAACGAAGCGGCGCATCGGTCCCCAGATCGAAACCTGCCGCAACCAAATCCGCTGACGCAGCCCCGTAATCCTCGGACGGAACCTCGATCAGAGTCACCGGAGTCGCGGTCGCAACCTGGATCGGCCACGTGTCGTGATTCTGTTCGAACGAGAACACGGTACGCAAGACGAGATGGCGATCGGCCAGGTCGGCTACCGCCGCCCTCATCGCCTCTGTATCCAGTGCACCACTGAACGCGACCTCGAACGCAATGTTGTACGCCGACGACTGGGGATCGCGACGGTTGAGTAGCCATAGACGTTGTTGCGCCGGAGCGATTTCGACGGTGACCTCGTCCGAAATGCGCTCGGGCTCCACCACCCATTCCGCCCGGTCCTCACGAATCTTCTGGGCCAGACGCGCCGGAGTCGGGGCGCCGAACACGTCCCTGACACCAACTCGTCTACCGAGTGCAGAACTCACGCGCGCGGCAACATACACGGCGTCGAGGGAACTACCGCCCCAGGCGAACAAGTCGGAGTGCGGTCCGAGAACTCCGACGCCCAGGACCTCGGCCATCACCGAGGCAATCAATTCCTCATCGTACTCGATCGGACGGTGCACGGTCGAGTGCTGCTCGGCGACCGCGGACCATGTCGGTTCAGGAAGCGCTGAACGGTCCGTCTTTCCATGGCTCGTGACGGGCAACGCTGCCAGAATCGTCACCGAACCCGGAAGCATGGAACGTGGAAGTAGTGAAGCCAGATGTTCGTGGACCGCCTTCTGACTCAATAGATGAGCAGTGCCGTCCCCACCTTCGGCCGCAGTCACGTACGCCGCAAGCGACCCGGATCGCTCGACCACCGCTGCTTGCGCAACACCGGGAGTCGACAGGAGCACAGCCTCGATCTCGCCCAGTTCGACGCGTACTCCACGGATCTTGACTTGTTGATCAGAGCGGCCCAAGAACTCGAGCTGACCGGCATCGTTCCATCGCACGACGTCCCCGGTGCGGTACATGCGCTCGCCGCCACCAGTGGCACCAAAGGGCGCCGCTACGAAACGCTCCGAGGTCAGCGTCGGGGAAAGGTACCCGCGCGCCAGTCCTGGTCCCATCACGTACAGCTCACCCACGGCGCCGACCGGAGTCGGACGCAACCACGAATCCAACACCACAGCGGCAACGCCGTCGATCGGACGCCCGATCGGAGTATCACCGCCAGGCTCGAGTGGCTCGCTCATGAATGCCGCGACGGTCGCTTCACTGGGTCCGTACGAATTCACGATTTCGACATGACTCGACCACACATCCACGAGCGCCACCGGCGGTCGCTCGCCGCCGACGTTCAACACCCGAAGATCCGGCAGTTTCCGAGGATCCATCGTCAGCGGAACCGATGGTGTCGAGATCAGGTGCGTGACACCCTCGAGCCGCAGATAGTCTTCAAGGTCCACTCCGCCGATCAATCCGGGAGGAACGATCACGGCGGTCGCGCCGCAGCCGTGAGCAACCAGAATCTCGAGGATCGCCACGTCGAACGAGGTAGCTGCCAGGAGCGCGACGCGGGAGGAACTATCGATGTTCAGTCGCCGTGCGTGAGAACGCAGCAACGGCGCAATGCCTCGATGCGTGACCGCGACGCCCTTCGGTCGTCCGGTCGACCCCGACGTGTAGACCACGTAGGCGGTGTCGTCCAGAGACAGGTCGGCGATAGATGAACCCGCCCCCACACGTCGATTCACCGGCCCTTCGACGGTCTCGTCTTCCCTGGGGTCGACGACGCAGACCCAAGCCGGCACGTTCACGAGTTCGCCACCGATCACAACGGACACGTCGGCGTCGTCGAGAATGAAAGCGACACGCTCGGAGGGTGTTTGAGGATCCACGAAAAGAAGGGCAGCACCAGCCCGCGCTACTGCATGAAATGCAACTACGGAATCGGTCGAGCGCTCGGTGAGGATCCCGACGACGTCACCTCGTTCGACGCCGTTCTCCACGAGCAAGGCGCACAGTGCATCCGCGCGAGCGCCGAGCTGGTCGTAAGTGACGTCCACACCTTGCTCGCGGATCGCGACGGCGCTCCCCTGCCCTGCCCCGCCTCTGACGACCGAATCGAGCGTCGCGAATCCGTCCGTCCGCGGACCTAGCGCGGGGACCAGATCCTTCACTTCGTCCGTCGAGAGGATGCGGAGGTCACCGAGCGCACGGGTAGCCGAGTCGAGGAATCCCTCGAGTAACCGAACGAACTGACGATGATGCATCGCAAGGTCACGTTCGCTGTACAGGCGTGGATTGGCTTCGAAGGACAGGCGAACGTTCTCCCCCGCGATCGACGGATAAATGCTGAAGAACAGATCTTCGGTGGGTCCGGATGTGAGGACGTGAAATTCGCCGACGACGTCGCCAAGCCGAATCGCTTCGTGAAACATCATGACGTTCACGGCCGGGCCCGCCGCCTCACGGGATCCGCCCTGACCCTCCTGGAAGCCCATGTCCTCGTAGCGGAATCGCTGGTGGCGTAGTGCACCGGTCATCTGAACCGAGATCTGACGCACCAGTTCTTGTGGCGACAGATCCCGTTCGAGTTGCGCACGAACAGGCACGATGTTGGACAGCATCCCACCTGAACGTTTCGACGTCGCCGTGGTGCGGCCGGACACCGGCAAGCTGAGGACTACGTCATCGGAATCAGTCATGCGACCGAGATAGGACGCGAATGCACCGACGAGGACCGCCACCTCGGACGTAGTCCACTCGGTCGCGACATCCGAAAGCTGTTTTGCAAGAATTGGATTCAGTGTCCGCACCATCATGCGCTGCGGCATGGACGTCAGGCCGGCGCCGTCGGCGAGGCGAACCGGGCGAGGCAGGCCTTCGGACATCTCCGTCCAGTACTGCTTGTCCGATCGATACCGCGACGAGGATCGGTAGTCGACGTCGAGGTCATGCAGTGCACGGACCCCGACACCACCGAACGGAGTCAGCGTCTTGCCATGAACCAGATGCGAATAGCGCTCGGCCACCCGCGCGGTGAGTGTCATCGCCGCATGTCCGTCGAGCACAAGATGATGGGCGTGCGAGTACCAGAAATAGTGATCGTCTGCCAGATGAAGCAAAGTCGCCGAGATCAGGCGGTCAGACATCACGTCAAGTGGCCGTGAGTATTCCGCTGTCATCCACTCGCTCGCGCGCTGAACCGGGTCGTCGTCGCTGCGTAAGTCGAGGTATGCGAGATCGTCGACGATCGAGTGATCGACAATCTGCGCCGGCTCGGCATCAGTGGCGACGAGGCGAACGAACGGCGACTCCAATTCATGACATGCCGTGTTCGTTGCGGCGATCAGAGCGTCGACGTCAACCGGTCCTCGTAGCTCCACGTACTGAGCCACCACGAACGGAGTTGACGGACTCAGTTGCTGCGCAAACCACAGCGCGAGCTGAGCCCGAGACAACGGAAAAGCACTCAACCCGTCACCTCACATTTCACCAGCCTTGTTTTTCACGAACATTCGATGGCTGATCACGTGAATCCATGGGAGCGAACACCACGAACGGCCGAACCGAACCCTACTGTCTCGTCTAAGTTTTCACCACTGGGCCAACACTGCTAGACATGTCGACGCAGCTTTCACGCACTCAAACGTCAGGAGCTTCAGCGGATGAACAACGACACGGTGGGACCAAAGTCCGACGACGATTCCGGGGCTGAACCGAGCGGCTCCAACACCATCCCACCGAGGGGCCCGGAGCGCGAACCAAAGAGGACGGTCACACTGCCGGGAGGCCGTCGAACTGTACTCGCAATCACGGGATCGGCACTGGTCGTGGGCGGTTTCGTGGCCTGGCTCGGGTACACGGCGTACGAGGCGAAAGACAACCTTGAAGCAGCTCGCGACCATGCACAATCGGCGAAGAGTGCACTTCTGGCCGGGGATACCGGGGTCGCAGAGTCCGCCGCGGCGGAAGCCGATCGAAATGCATCGGCAGCGTACGACAACACCCATTCACTCCCCTGGAACATCGCCGCCGCAATTCCGGTCATCGGGTCGCCCTTCGACACGACGCGTCAGATGACCGAGGTCGTTCAGGGACTCACGCGTGACGTTCTCGGTCCCGCTGTCACTGTCGGAACTTCACTCGCACCAACGGAATTGGTGCAGCCTGGTGGACGCTTGGCACTCGCACCGTTACGCGAAGCGGAACCGAAATTGGACGAAACAGCTATCGCCGCGGAATTGCTGTCGTCGCAGGCACAGGAAGTTCGCGAATCGAAGTACCTGGGCCGAGTTAACGATGCAAGAGCAGAATTGCAGTCGCAGACAAGCGAACTGGCTACCCTCCTGACGAACACCGCCACCGCGGCGCGCATCGCACCGGCGATGCTCGGCACCGACGGACCGCGCAATTACTTCATCGGTTTCCAGACCAATGCCGAAGCCCGAGGAACCGGCGGTCTATTGGGTGGATACGGCATCGTCCGAGTCGACAACGGCGCCGCTCGGGTGGACACGCTCTCCCCCAACTCCGAACTAACACTGGACAATCAACCGATAGACCTTGGTCCTGACTTCAATCAGCTGTACGGAAACAGTCGACCGACCACCGATTTTCGCAACAGCAACCTCAGCTCACACTTTCCCTACGCAGCGCAGATCTGGCAGTCCCTGTGGTCACAGGAGTCCGGGGGTGAGATGGTCGACGGTGCAATAGCGACCGATCCGATAGCACTGAGTTACCTCCTCGAGGCGGTGGGACCAGTAGAGATGCCGGACGGAGAGTCGGTGACGGCCGACAACGTCGTTGAGTTGACCGAGTCGACCGCGTACGCACGCTTTCCCTCCGACAACAAGGCACGAAAGCAGTATCTGCAGACAATCGCGGCCCGTGTCGTGGCGAAGATGACCGGGAACATCAAGTCGCCGAGCGCATTACTGGAGGCTCTGGGCAGAGGCGTCAGCGAGGGCAGAATCGCAGTGTGGAGCTCTCACCCCGACGAACAATCGGTTCTTGCCGACACCGTCCTCGGGCATACGATTCCCGATGATGCTGCGCCGTATGCCGGTGTGGTGATCAACAACCAAGCCGGCAACAAGCTCGATTACTACCTCACACGAGAAATCGACTACACGGCCAAACCCTGCACGGGCGACACCCGAAAGACAACCGTCACTGTTCGACTGACCAACGACGCACCTGACACCGAACTGACCGAATATGTCAGCGGGATCGTCGACAACCCCGGACGACTGCCCAATGGCACCAATGTGGCTGCAGTCACCCTACTGGCGACAGCCGGCGCCAAACTCGACGCCGTCTCCGTGGGCGGACAGATTTCGTTTGCCGTCAACGGAACCGAACAGGGTCACCCGGCATTCATGACAAGGGCCGTCATTCCGCGAGGGAAGACCGTTGAGTTGAAGTTCGATCTGACCGAGCCCACAGCCGAGGGCGAAGCTCGCGTACCGGTCCAGCCGCTTGTCGACGACCCGAAGATTACCGTCGACGTTCCTAGCTGCTGAGCCTGACCGGCAAACGTCGACGAGGCCCCTGGCATGTCGTCGTTTGCCGGGCTAGTGAACTTTCAACAGATTTGAAACTTTGACGAAGGCTAGCCTAGGCTTCCTGACGCGCCTGGAACCGGCCGTCGGCTGCGATCCGTCGGAGTCTCACTCCTCGGCGCATCGACAACGGAAGGTTCCCCATGCGATACGCCCGTGTGCGCTCACTTCGCCGAACTGTGGCGCTGAGTGGATTGGTCATTGCCGCCCTGGTAATCGGCGGATGCAGTAACAACGACACCGCAACCGAATCAAGCAGCAGCGACTTCGAAACCGTCACTATCGAAAGTGCGCTCGGAAAAGCCGTCATCACCGAAAAGCCTGAGCGGATCGTGACCCTCGGCATGGGGTCGGCGGAGACCGTGATCGCGCTCGGCACGATCCCCGTCGGCGTCGAAAATTACGCATGGGGCAGCGACGACACCGGATATCTGCCGTGGGTCCACGAAGCGGTCACTAAGCAAGGTGGCGAACTGCCAGAGCAGTTCACCGGCGGAACCGATCTCAACATCGAAGCGATCATCGCTCTCGAGCCCGACCTGATCCTCGCCCCCTGGTCCGGCATCACCCAGCAGCAGTTCGACTCACTGAACGCGTTCGCGCCGACCGTCGCCTACGCCGAGAGTCCGTGGACCATCACGTGGGAAAGACCAGATCAACGTCATCGGCAAAGCCATGGGCGAATCCGAGAAGGCGACAGCCGAAATCGACAAGATCAAGTCGCAGTTCGCGGAATCGACTGCAGCACATCCGAACTACGCCGACGTCAGCTTCTCCTTCATCTACAACACGGGCCCAGGAACCCTCGGCGTCTTCTTCGCCGAAGAGCAGCGCGTGGCCATGGTCCGCGCACTCGGCTTGCAGGTGGATCCCGTCGTCTACACCTTGACGGAATCTGAAGGAACAGACTCCGCCGTCATCGGCCTCGAGAACGCAAACCTCCTCGACAAGTCCGACCTGCTCTTCACCTTCTACTCGGACCCGGTCAATCGGGCCGAGATCGAAGCGCAGCCCGCCTACCAGGCCATCCCCGCTGTGACTCGGGGAACTGTCATCGCTCCGACCGAGCAGCCCTTCGTCACCGGTTCCTCGATGATCAACCCTCTGACCGTGCCCTGGTCGCTCGAGCGCTACGTGCCGATGATCGACGAGGCAATCGCGAAGCTGAACGAATGATGTAGATCAGCATCGTGCGATCGAGAAGCCCGCGTCCTATTCGGATGCGGGCTTCTTGCCGTCGCGTTGGGCTTTGAATCGCATCCACTCGCTACTCAACATTCGATTGTCGATGATCCACCCCATGTAATCGCGCATGTTGAGGACACGAATGTAGGCGGGGCCGTTGGGATTTGCGTACTGCAGTGCTTCAGTCGCGAGTTTGCGTTGATTCTCGAGATACACATGCTCTGTTTCGAGGAATCCGCCCCACACGTCGGAATCCATGACGTAGTAGTGAGTCCGATCCCGAGGCTTGCGCGTGAGCTTGACGAACCCCCGGTCGATCAACCGGCGAATGTAAGTCGACACCGATCCGCGACTGGCTCCCAGTGCCTGCGCCAACTCTTCGGCACTGACCCCTGGCGACTCGCTGATCAACAAATAGCCCGCAATGCGTCCCTCGATGCGAGCTCCACCACCGGACTGCCAGTACACGGAGAACTGGTCAATGAACCACGTGGAGAAGTCGTCACCGCGAGCAGGGCTGGCATCGCCCATTCGTTGAGCCTCCGACGTCACTCGACAACAAGAACATTGACTTCCGATTCTGCCAGCTGATGCCTACACCCACGCATTCCGCGTCGCCGCAGGGTCGCCCGAGAAGTCGTGCGCTGTGAAGTCGGCACACGTCACCGTCGTCGCCGACCCATTCGGCTCGCGGACTTGGACGACCATCGAGCTCACCGAATCACCAAGAGGCGAAGCCTGAATGGCCCGGGCGGTCAACGAAGCCGAGTCGCGCGGGTCGGTATCCACGACGCACAGATCGAGGCGGACATTTCGCGATTCACTATCAAACGATCCGCCGCCGACTGTCAATCCAGTAGGTAACTCGGATGCTCGTGAGCGCAGTGCGTCAGCCAATGCCGCCTCCACAATGGGGTCTCCTGGGCACTCTGAACCTGCAGAAAGACCACCGGATGGTGTCGCCCGCGAGGGTGACGATTGCTCCAGATCGACTGTGCATCCCACGAGTCCGATCGAGGAAGCCATGCCTACTACGCAAATCAACAGACGCCACCGACCAATTTCCCCTGCCATTCGCGACACGGTAACCGAGACGCGTCCACTACTACCGCGAAATCAACAATCCTGGTGTAGTTGCGATGAACTCGAGCTGTTCGATCGTCAAAGGCGACGCCGATGTGGAGCCAGCCGATGTCACGAACTGGGTCACCACTACTGTTTCGCCGGAGGGGTGAACAACCCGGACCGTGTCATCGCCCGAGCCATCGGGATCGACCAGGCGAGTCACCGTGGTGGCGTTGGGCAACGTCAGGATCGCGCCTGGTTCCGGGACGGCCGTACCAATCGATATCTCGACATCACCGCGGCCGTCCGATGTCGAGACGACGATTCGTTCGCACGCCCCTCCCCGTCCGTAGTCATCCGGAACCAGCGAACCGAGCGAGCGTTCCAAAGTGACCTCTTCTGCGCCGAGATCCTTCCAACGTGCATCGAGCAACTGATTCAGTCGGTCGATATCCATGCGCGTCGCAGGTGGACCGGCATTCATGGAATCGGTGTAGCAGGATGCCATCGGTGGCGGCGTCGAGTCTGGGACCGGCTCAGTCACAGCGAGCCCGGGCGCTGTCGCGACCGCGATCAGTTCGTCCATCGTCAAAAGCGGACCAGTATCCGTCGAAGTCCCGGTCGATGTGTCGATGCTCGCAACAACTCTGGATCCGTCACCGAGATAAGCGACTACACCGCGCTCGCCCCCGACTTCCGAACCGTCTTTGTCTTCGAAATCTGCTCTGTCCTCGAAATCTGAGATATCGAGCACTGTTCCGTTCGCGAGATACTCCCGCCGATCCACCAGCCCCTCCAGGCACGGTGGCACCGACTGATCCCATGCACGAACCTGAACCGAGATATCCGCAGTCCGCCCGACGCGAGTTAAGGTTCCCTTCGCCGACGTCGAACCGCTGAACTCGATCGGGTCGACCCCGTCGGGAAACGAAACGCCCCGGTAATTCTGGATCGGCGCAAACTCGAGCGATTTCGATGGACTCGCAAATGCAACGTCGACATCGGAAGGCAACGATTCGAGTAGTGCGTCGCTCATGGCGGTGGCCTTCGGTCCCGAGAACCATGGATAGTCCGGGTCGTCATAACCGGGCTCACCGGTAAAACCGTAGTTGATACGCACCGGCGGACCCGGCGATGCCACCGAATCGCAGCCAGGAATCGACGTGCCCGTGTCTTCGTTCGTCACCGCCGCGACAACAGTTCCCAATGCGACGATTGAGACGATCACCAGCCCGTCGCGCCAGGTCCATTGCTCGCGGCGACGGTTCGACTCGTGTGCGGTGCGCCCAGACATTTCTCGATCATTGCCTATGACAACAACTACGTCGCTATCCGACATACCCGCTGAGGTCGTAGATCGTAGAATTTCCCACCGTTGTCGACGTGAAATTCGCTTCGACCCATTCCTGAATAGCATTCGACGTACTGTCCCCGCCTTGGCCATCTTTCGGGCTTCCGCCCTGGCCACTGGCGATGTAGTAGTGGACCTCGCCGTCTGCCACGTACTCGATGAACTGGTCCAGCGTCGGTGCGGGATCAGAACTCCGACCGCCGATCGCCATCACCGCAGTATCGCTGGCCAACTCGTAGGTTGCTGCGCTTTGCGAGCCGTTGGTCGCGGCCGACCACGTGGTGCCCGCATTGACCAACATTGCCGTCAACTCGGAAGTACTTTCGCTACCACTGCTTGTTCCTGGCCCACTCGTTGTTCCTGGCCCACTCGCCATCGGATTTCTGCTGGCGTCATCAGAGTTCGGCAGAGCCTCACCGTCTCCCTGCCCTTGGTCCCCACCCATGCCTCCTCCCCCGCCCATTCCGGAGTCGGACACGGCGTCGGTTGGTCCTGCCGTCGGGATGGACCCACCATGCGCTGTTGCGGCAGTGGCAATCGCGTAAGACGCCGAACCGGTTATCCCTGCCAACGAACCGATGATCAATCCAGCGACAGCGAGCTTGCGAAATCGACCCTTGGCTCCCACCAGAACCAGGATCGCGCCGACGACGGTGCCCGCCAACAGAATCCACTTCAGCATCGGCAGCCATTCGGCATTGCGGTGCAACAACACCCAGCTCCAAATTCCTGCGGCCAGCATCATCGCTGCCAAGCCGCAGCGTCCGATCCAGCGGGCACGCACCAACCACAGGGCGTATCCACCGACGCCGATCATCCCCGCAACAGCAGGCGCCAGCGCAACTGTGTAATAGGGGTGGATCGTTCCGGACATGTAGCTGAAGATCAGGCCGGTAACGAGAAACCAACCACCCCACAGGATCAACGACGCACGGAGAAGATCTGTGCGCGGTGCACGCCCACGGGCGAGGAGTCCGAACACCGACGCGATCAGTGCCGCAGGAATCAGCCAGGAAATCTGGATACCCATCTCGCTGCCGAACAGCCGATCGAGTCCG
Source organism: Rhodococcus sp. APC 3903 (assembly GCF_030407755.1). NCBI lineage: Bacteria > Bacillati > Actinomycetota > Actinomycetes > Mycobacteriales > Nocardiaceae > Rhodococcus > Rhodococcus sp. APC 3903. The sequence continues at coordinate 377,887 of NZ_JASDCV010000003.1, read as the reverse complement.
GCACTTCCCCCAAAGCTGGAACCTGCACTGCCACCGGCCATTCCACTACTACCACCGGCCATTCCACTACTACCACCGGACATTCCGCCACCGGTGTTCCCGAAAAGTCGACCCAATCCGTTGTATCCCAGTACCAAGTCCATGACGCTGTTGTTGGTCGATCCGCCGATGTACGGGCGAGAATCAGCGGGCCACAGCCACACTGCCAACACCCACCACCCAGCCGATATGACAACGGACGCAGCACCGATCACCAGGTGGAACAGGCGAGTCCGCAAGCGCACCTGTCCGGCAATCAAATACGCGGCACCAAATGCAGGCAACACCATCAGCCCTTGCAACATCTTGGTGAGAAAAGCGAAGCCCAGCGCGACTCCTGCGAGCGCCACCCACACTGCGGCTCGTCGACCCACCACCGTGCACATGGCGCGAATCACGAAGTAGCCGGCGAGAGTCATGAGCAGAACAAGCAATGCATCGGGATTGTCGAACTTGAACATCAGGGCGGCAGCGGGCGTAGCTGCCCACACAGCTCCCGCCACAAGACCCGCAGCCGGGGTCGCCACTCGTTTGACGGCCGCATACACGAGCGCAACCGATCCGACGCCCATCAACGCCTGCGGAACAAGAAGGCTGGCACTCGAAAATCCGAAGATTCGTCCGGACAGACCCATGACCCACAATGAAGCGGGCGGTTTGTCGAGAGTGATGAAATTCGAGGTATCGAGGGAGCCGAAGAACCACGCTTTCCAATTCTGGGAGCCGGCCTGCGCCGCCGCAGCGTAGAAGGTGTTGGCGTAGCCACTCGCGGTCAAATTCCACAAATACAAGACCGCCGTTGCTGCCAACAGGATCGTCAGCGCCAATCCTGTACGGCGAGTGCGGAACCACGACGGCGAGGGCTCGGCTCGATGGGCAGTTGGTGCCGGCCGCTGAGGCGGGGCCGGATGCAGAACGGCGGTCATCAGGAAGTCCCTTCACGAGTTACTGTCCTGCCAACGATCGCGCTTTCAACCCCGGCGGCACTGGGAGCCGGCTGGAAAGTTGCTGTGAATGAATCAGGTCAGGGAACGCTCGAACAGCACGACGCTGAACCAACCGTTGTAGACAACATCTCCGAAGTCACGACGCCCTACCTCGGCGAAACCCGCGTCTCGGTAGTAGCGGCGCAACCGCACGTTCGTTTCGACACAATCGAGCCGCAAGTACTGCGCGCCCTCCTCCGCGGACCGTCGATGGGCCCAGACGAGTAAGCGTTCGCCCAACGAAGTGCCCGAAAATTCTCGATCGATAACCAATCCGTGCACGTAGCCGGCAGGCTCGTTCGAATCGGGCCAGACCACGGGGTCTGACCAGATCAACCGCAGGGCGCCGACAATCCTTAACTGCGCCCGGTCTCGCGCAACAAAGAACTCCCCTCTCGAAATCTGCTCCCCGACCTGCTCGACAGACACTTCGCGTGGGCGCCACTGGATGATTCCGCGTTCTGCCAACCAGTCTTCTGCCGCGTGCCGCAGCGCCAGAATCTCCGGCCCATCGCTCTCGACCGCTTGCACAACGTCCACAACCATATGACCTCCCCCATATCTGCAGCCGTTCACAACAACACGGCCTCCAGGCCCCAACCCGGATGTATCTCCGAGTTGAAGCCTATCGACGTGAAGTTGTGTATCTGAACGGGTCTCACCACTCAGTCAGGTTTTGAATGTGGTGTTCGCCGATCGCGGGTGCTGCTGCGGGTCGATCGAGGGCGGCGGGATGAACCACGGTTTGTTGTCGACCCCGATCCGGATCACCCACTTCCCGACGAACCCGGATTTCCGGTGCATCAGCCGGTGATGTGAACGGCACAGCAGGACAAGGTTGTTCATCACCGTCGGGCCACCGTTAGCCCAGTGCCGGATGTGGTGCGCATCGGTCCACGCGGGCACACATGTGCAGCCCGGGAACGCGCAGCCCTTGTCCCGGGCGATCAACGCCACTCGCTGTTCGGCGGTGACCAACCTCTTTCCGGGTTTCGCATCCAAGGGCGCCCCGTGATCATCGAGCAGAACAGTCGACAGGAAACAATCGCACCCAAGGAGTCTGGTCTGCGAGACCGAGAGTGGTCCGAGCCACGGCATGTGCCCGACATCGAGATCCGACACAGCCACTCCACCAACAGAAGCGGGAGCGGCGGGTGTTGCGGCGCAGTCCCGATGCTCAGCCAGATCACGCGCGTTGATGTGCACGTTCACGTGCGGACGCTGCCCACCATCGAAACCGGTCTTCGCGCAGTCCAGATAACGCCGAATCAGTTCGGTGAACCCATCCGCCGTGCGTTTCGCCGCAGACCGAGAATCCGGGGTTCCATCCGGTGCCGGGGTGGGCATCGTCAGATTCGACAGGGCGGAGAGCAGCATTTCACCGGTGAGGGCGTCGAAATCTCCGCGCACCACCACCCGGCCGTTCAGTGTCGACGCGATCCGGAGCTCGTTGCGGTCGATATCTTCGGCGGGCGGAATCTCGTCGGATTCGAACACTCGCTCCAAGGTCGCGATCACGTTCCGTACCTTCGTGGTCGTGGCCTCCACTCCGGAAGCGGCAGCCAGCAACAAGTCGATACAGCGAGGGAGCGCTTCCTCCGGCATGCCCTTCGGTGGTGATTCGCAGAACGCCACGATCAACACGGCATGATCGAAGGAGCAGTCCCCGTCATCGAACCGGGCCGCCACTGCCGGAAACGGCCGTAGCGCTGCACCCAGGGCGGCGATCTTCTTCCCGTCCCGAACCTGCAGCATCGTGTTCGCCGCCAACCAGCACCCACCCCGCGGCTGGCAATCACCTGATCATCCGGCCGCAACGACAACTCGTCCACCACCGCCACACGAACGGCCTCGAGACGAAGAATCTCCGCACTCGCCTCGATAGCAGCGGTACGTAACTCAGAAGCAGACAACCGCCACAGTCGTCCGCGCAACCCCACCGCAGAACCAGACACCACATCCGACAGATAGACACTCATTGAATCCCCCGATCCCCACCCCCAACAATACTCGAACACCCGTTCGAGTCAAGAGTGGTAGACCTCGAGCGCCCGCGCTACCGATTCGTCACTCGCAGGTAGCAACGGCAGTCGCACATGGGGAGTCGGAATCTGCCCCAATGCATGCAACACGCCCTTGATGACAGTCGGGTTCGATTCGGAAAAGAGAGCTCCTGACAGCGTCGACAACCGTCGCCCAAGATCGCGAACACTGTCCACATCTCCACTGTCCCAAGCCTTCACCAGGCGCACGAACTCGGCGGTCGACACATGAGCGGACGCCAAGATTCCGCCTGACGCACCCAAGGCCAGAAGCGGCGCGAGAAACAGATCATCCCCCGCCAGCACGGCGAAGTCGTCCGGAAGATCCGCGAAGAGTTCGACGGCAGCTGCGTCGATACCGCCCGCGGCATACTTCACACCAACAACCCCGGGCAAATCACCCAGCTCCCGCAAAGTGCCGCTGTCCAGATCGCACGCAGTTCGGTACGGCACGTGATAGACGATCAGCGGCACGCGGCTCGACGACTGCAGATGCGCGAAATGCGCCACCACACCGGCTTTCGACGGCCTCGTGAAGGAGGGAACCGGCACCAAGGCCGCCGAGACGTCAGGCCACCGAGTCAGCCTCCCGAGCGCCTGCGCACTGCCCGCCGTGTCGTTGCTACCCGCGCCCACGATCAACGTCGCACCTCTCGCACGGCACACGCTCGCACAGATATCCAGAACGGTCACTCTCTCTTGCTCGGTGAGGGTTGCGGTTTCCGCTGTAGTCCCCAGTGCAACGAGTCCGACCGCACCGTCGGAGAGGACCTGGTGCGCAAGCTGTTCGAGTGCGTCGGTTGCAACACGACCGTCGCTCTCGAAGGGCGTGATCAGTGGTACATGGATTCCGGCCAGGTCAACTCGAGTCGTAGTCATAGAACTCAGCCTCACCGAACAGACCTTGTAGGTCTAGTTCGCATTTCCATCGTCGAGCGTAAGCTGAGCTGATGCTCGATGTTCGTCGACTGAAGCTATTGCGCGAACTAGCGCTGCGCGGAACCATCGTTGCCGTTGCCGAGGCGCTGTCGTTCAGTCCCTCCGCGGTGTCGCAGCAATTGGCCGTCCTCGAACGTGAAGCCGGCGTGCCGCTGCTGGAACGAACAGGCCGTCGCGTCCGCCTCACGCCGGCCGGTGAGAACCTCGCACGTCATGCCGAAGTCATCCTGCAACGCCTGGAGCAGGCGTCGGGTGAATTGGTCGACGCGCGTCGTGGACTGGCGGGGCCGCTGCGCATCGGAACGTTCCCGACCGCCGCACGGGCGATCCTCCCGCCGGCATTGATCGCCCTCTCTCGCGAGCATCCCGGGTTGGAACCGATGGTTTCGGAGATCGACCCAGCGGACGTCGCCGACGCCCTACGAGCTGGGAATCTGGACTTGGCGTTGATTCACGACTACGACTTCGTCCCTCGTCCCAGCGAACCGGGCCTGACAGCGTTGCCTCTGTGCAGCGAATCGGTCTATCTGGCGTCGAACGACACCGCTACAGATCCCGACAGCACCATTACCGCGCTGACCCACTGCGTGGAGCAGCACTGGATTACTGCGATCCCCGGAACTGCTTGTCATGCAATGACCATTCGCGCGTGCCAAGCGGCCGGGTTCACCCCGAAAGTGCGACACCACATCGACGAGTTCGCCACCGTTCTCGCCCTCGTCGCTGCAGGGCAGGGCGTTTCACTGGTCCCGGAACTCGGAGCCATCCATCCGCCACTCGGAGTGCGCCTGACGCCGATGCCCATTCGACGAAGGACCAAGATCGCACACCGAGCCGGCTCCGACGCTCACCCGGCGGTCGCAACCGTGACAAGCGCGCTTCGCTCGGCCGTCCCGCAACTGCTGGACGCCGAGCGATAGCGGCACCTACATGTCGAGCCCGAGGTCGAGCACTGTCACCGAGTGCGTCAAGGCACCTACAGCGAGGTAGTCGACGCCGGTTCGGGCGTACTCTGCGGCAACGTCGATGGTGAGACCACCGGATGACTCGAGCTTGGTTTCGGGGGCAACAGCGTCTCGGCGTTGGACCGCGATCTGCGTCTGCCACAGCGGGAAGTTGTCCAGCAGAACAAGTTCCACGTTCTCCGCCAGCACCTGGTCGAGCTGAGTGAGGTTGTCGACCTCGACTTCGCACTCGATGTCCGGGGCGAGCTCACGGACCGCACGAAGTGCTGCGACCACCGAACCGGCAGCGGCAACGTGGTTGTCCTTGATCAACGCCGCGTCACCCAATCCCATGCGGTGGTTGACGCCTCCGCCCACGTGGACTGCATATTTCTGCAGAGAACGCAGTCCGGGCAGTGTCTTTCGGCTGTCCCGCACTTTGGCATGAGTGCCGGCGATGGCGTCGACCCACTGCGACGTCGCCGTGGCGATTCCCGAGAGATGGCAGACGAGGTTGAGCATCGTCCGCTCTGCCGTGAGAAGGCCGCGGGTGGGCGCGACGACGGTGAGCACCGATTGACCTGGCGCAACCCGAGTTCCATCGGCCACCCGATCAACGACCTCGTAGTTACCCGCGCCGATCACCTCGTCGAGAACAAGCAGTCCGACGTCGATGCCGGCGACAGTACCCGAGGAGCGTGAGACGACCGAAGCCTTCGCGACCGCATCGGCGGGAACCGTTGCGGTAGAAGTGATATCAGGGCCATAGCGCAGATCCTCGTCCAGAGCGAGCCTGACCAACGTGAGCAGTTCGTCACGGTCGAGCGGCGCGGGCAGGATCTTCTGCTCGGTCATCAATGAACTCCTGTCAACAACATGTCTGGTATTTCGAGCGCTCCATCGGCACTCATCTTGATCCGAGTGCTGCGACGCTGATTCGGATCTGTTTCAGGATAGTCGGTGCGGGTGTGACAGCCTCGGCTCTCGGTTCGTGCCACGGCTACATCGACCAACGCTGTCGCGGTCAGTGTGAGCGCCGCGTCTTCGAGGTCCCCAGCAGCCACCGCCACTGTCTGATCGGCGTCGGCAAGCGCGGCTCGCGCAGTCAGGAGACCGCCTCCGTCGCGAACCACCGACGCGTGTGCTGTCATGACGGACTGCACAGTCTCTCGTGGGAGGATCGGCATCGGCTTGCGCACCACGTTGACCACTTCGGCATGAACCTCGCGACGCTCGGCAGCTGCGATTCCGGCACGCTCCCCGACCACCAAACCCTCGAGAAGGCTGTTGGACGCAAGACGATTCGCGCCGTGCAATCCCGTGCGAGCCACTTCGCCGGCTGCGTAGAGTCCAGGCACTCCCGTTCGTCCATGGACGTCGGTGGCGACTCCACCGCACGAGTAGTGCGCGGCCGGAGCGACCGGAATGAGTTGGGTGCGTGGATCGATGCCCGCTTCGAGACAGGATGCGGTGATCGTCGGGAACCGCGAATCGAAGCCGTCGAGCTTGCGGGCGTCGAGGTAGACGTGATCGGTGCCGAGATCTCGTAGGCGTGCTGCGATTGCGCGCGAGACCACGTCACGCGGGGCGAGATCACCCAGCGGATGAACACCTGCGGTGACCGAATCGCCGTTGGTGTCGACAAGAATCGCACCTTCGCCGCGGACCGCCTCACTGATCAAGGGCCGGCGACCTACTCCACCCGGAGTGAAGAGGACCGTCGGATGGAACTGAACGAATTCCAGATCCGCAATTGCCGCACCTGCTTCGAGCGCCAACGCGATTCCGTCGGCAGTTGCGCCGGGCGGATTTGTACTGCAGGCATACAGCTGACCGAGTCCACCGGTAGCGAGCAGTACCGCGGGCGCATGGATCACTCCGAGCCCTTCCGGCGAGGAGACGATGAGTCCACACACCCCGCGCCGGTTGGTCACCACCTGGACTGCCGCTGCACCGAACAGAACGGGGAGGCCGGCAGCGTTGAGAGCCCGCTGCACTTCCGCGCCCGTGGCGTCGCCGCCCGCATGGATGATCCGACGCGTGCTGTGCCCACCCTCGCGGGTGCGCGACACCTCGCCGTCTCGCCCGCGATCGAAGACCGCGCCCAACGCGGCCAGCGCCGCAACTGCGTCGTGACCAGCTTCGACGATGGAATAGACGGCTTCCTCGTCGCACAAGCCGACGCCGGCCTCACACGTATCCGCAACGTGCGACTCGACGGAATCCGTATTCAGATCGTCGACGACTGCGATGCCGCCCTGCGCGTACTGAGTCGAGGTGTCCGTCGGACCACCCTTGCTGACCGTGAGTACTTTCAGCCCCCGCAGAGAAGCGGTGCGCGCAGCGGTGAGGCCCGCGACACCGCCTCCCACGACGACCAGGTCGGCATGAGCCTCCCAGGCGAAACGCCCGGCAGGGCTGGTCACTCGCCGCCGCCCGGATTACCGATCTCGATCATGCGCTGCACCGATTTCTGCGCACGCTTGGCCATCTCGAGATCGACGTGGACCTCGTCCTTGCCCTCGAGAAGGCAGCGAAGCAACGCGGCAGGCGTGATCATCTTCATGTACGGGCACGACGCGCGGTCGTTGACGGCCTGGAAATCGACGTCGGGCGCTGCCTTGCGCAACTGGTGCAGCATCCCGATCTCGGTGGCGACCAGAACCTGCTTGCTCTTGGTGACGCGGGCAGCGTCGAGCATTCCGCCGGTGGAGAGGATCTTGACCTTGTCCGCGGGGACCGCGCCTTCACCGGCGAGGTACAGAGCCGAAGTAGCGCAACCGCATTCAGGGTGCACAAAAAGCTCGGCATCGGGGTGAGCCTTGGACTTCGCCGTCAACTCGTCACCGTTGATACCCGCGTGGACGTGGCATTCACCGGCCCAGATCTGCATGTTGGTGCGGCCTGTGACGCGTTTGACGTGAGCTCCGAGGAACTGGTCCGGGAGGAAGAGAACTTCCCGGTCGGGATCAATCGAGTTGACCACGTCGACGGCATTGGACGACGTGCAGCAGATGTCGGTGAGACCTTTCACCTCTGCCGTCGTGTTCACGTACGACACCACCAGCGCGTTCGGGTTGTCGGCCTTCCACTCACGAAGCTGCTCGGCATTGATCGAGTCGGCCAGAGAGCAGCCGGCACGCTCGTCCGGGATCAGCACGGTCTTGGACGGCGACAGGATCTTCGCGGTCTCGGCCATGAAGTGCACACCGCAGAAGACAATCGTGTCCTCGGGCGCCTCGGCAGCGATTCGCGAAAGCGCCAGGGAGTCGCCGACATGATCGGCGACGTCCTGAATCGCAGGCAGCTGGTAGTTGTGCGCAAGAATCGTCGCGCCGCGTTCGCGAGCCAGACGTTTGATCTCAGCGGCCCACTCGGGGGTCGCTTCGACTCCGTTGTATCCGCCGGGGCCGTCGTGAATCTGCGAGGCCGATCCCTCCCATAACGTCGTGGTCGTCATGGCGTTCTCCTTCACCGTGAACCCGGGCTCGTCACCCAGTTCAAATCCGGACGGGCTGGCCCGGATTTCCGTATTCGAGGTTTTCGACTTAGGATCGAAAACGTGCCCAATAGTAACACCACCCACGAAGTGCTTGCAGCGGTGTTCCAAGTTCGCACCTTCCCCGCAAGCATCGCCGCAGGTGACGGCGATCACTGCCCACAAGGGCGTGAAGAGTTGGCCGTGCTGCTGTGGCAGCGCGCACTCAACCCGCAGAAAGGCACATGGTCACTGCCCGGGGGCACTTTGCGCGACGACGAGGACCTGACGACCTCCGCTCGACGACTCCTCGCCGAGAAGGTCGACCTACGAAAGGTCGCCCACCTCGAGCAACTCTCCGTCTTCAGTGATCCACAACGAGTGCCGGGCCCGCGCCGCATCGCGTCGACCTTCCTCGGACTCGTTCCCCTCAGCGCCGACCCACAACTTCCGCCCGACACGGCCTGGCACCCCGTTTCGAAGTTGCCGGAGATGTCGTTCGACCACGGAACCGTCGTACGGCACGCGCGTAATCGACTGGCTGCAAAACTCTCCTACACCAACATCGCATTCGGGCTGGCTCCCGAAGAGTTCGCGATGTCGACGCTGCGTGAAATCTACTGCGCTGCACTCGGTTACCAAGTCGACGCAACCAACTTGCAACGCGTACTGGGTCGCCGAGGCGTACTGACTCCCACCGGCAACACCGCACCGTCCGGCAAGTCGGGCGGACGCCCACCGGCCCTGTACCGCTTCACCGACTCCACCTTGCGAGTCACCGACGAGTTCGCTGCACTGCGTCCCCCGAGCTGACGTCGATCAGGTTCTCAGGCAACGGCTTCGAAACTTCCGCGTTGCAGCCACGCCGAGGTCACCGCGCCGGCCGGATCGATGACCCGATTGATTGCGCCGAACCGCGTCGTCACCCGATCGAGAATCCGATCGGCCTGCCAACGATCCGTCGGATCAGCGACTATCGCAAAGAAGCGATGGGTCGGTTTTCCCGCCATGACGCGCACCAATTCTGTCACCGTCCGCGCAGTGACCGCCACGCTCCAACCGGCGTCGAGAAACTCGGTGGCGATACGCGCACCGTGCTCGAATCCGATGTCCGTGACAAGTACAACTCCCCTGTTCGGGGCGATCTCCGAAACGCTCATTGCGAAACCTCCACTCGGAATCAAACTTCTTGACTCCCATGTAAGTCCGCAATCTTGTGGCTCCCTTGTGTTGGTTCTGTGAGAACTCTGGGGATTCCGCGCCCCACACATCAGGCAGATCGAGACAGCCCCGCCCAGAAGACCGTCGAGGCCGCGTTCACCACATCACCGATCGGCACGTCGCCCAACATTCCGCCCGCGGCCAGCGTCGCGACGCCATGGAACGTCGCAAAGGCAACCAGCGCAATACTTTCCGGATTACCGGCGGCAATGTCACCCGCAGCCTGCGCTTCCGATACGAGCCGAACGGTCAGGTCCATCGTCGCGTGCCCCGCGTTCACGACAGTCTCGGCCGCACCGGGTGCATGCTTGTTGCTGTACATCAGAGACAACAGACCCGGATGCTCCAACGCAAAATCCACATAGGCGTTGGCGAGCGAGGAGAACCGGGCTCTCGCGGTCGGCGGCGCCTCCGAAACTGCTCGCTCGAGTGCACCGGTCATCCGATGGAATCCGCTTTCAGCCAAGGCATCGAGCAAAGCCTGACGGTCGCGAAAATGCTTGCCAGGGGCCGCGTGACTGACGCCCGCCTCGCGCGCAAGCTGCCGCAGCGACAACTTGTCGACGCCATCTCGCTCGAGGGTCGCTTCAGCCGACGCCAGGAGTTCCTGTCGCAGGCTGCCGTGGTGGTACGGCTGTTCGTGGGCGGGCATGGTGGCACCATATCAAAATGTTGTCATTGACAACTATGGTGTCAGTGCCTACATTTGGGATCACCCGAACCGAAGGAGCCACCATGGCCATCGACGTAGCCGGAACCACCGTCCTCATCACCGGAGCCAGCGCTGGGCTCGGAGTGGAATTCGCTCACCGCTTCGCCGCTCGCGGTGCAAATCTGGTTCTCGTCGCCAGGCGGGCAGATCGCCTCGAAGCCCTCGCTACCGAACTCCGCGTCGCCCACGGCATCACAGTCACAGTTCTGCCTGCCGACCTGGCGGCACCCGGCGTCGGCGCAACACTGCACCAGGAGCTGACAAACCGTGGCATCACCGTCACCTCGCTGATCAACAACGCCGGTTTCGGAACACACGGAGCATTCGTGGACGAAGATCTCGAGCGCGTCACGTCCGAAATTCAGCTCAACATCGCCACACTGGTCGAACTGACGCACACCTTCCTGCCCGATCTCCTGGGCGGACGTGGAGCGCTCGTCAACATCGCGAGCACGGCGTCGTTCCAGCCGACCCCTGGCATGGCCGTCTACGGCGCGTCCAAGGCTTTTGTACTCAACTTCACCGAAGCACTCTGGGCAGAAGCTCGCGGCAGCGGATTGACCGTATTGGCGGTGTGCCCCGGCCCGACACGAACCGAGTTCTTCGACGTCGTCGGCTCCGAAGATGCTGCGGTCGGGCGCATGCAGACGGCAACTCAGGTGGTGGATACGGCTTTCCGGGCACTGGATCGACGCAACGCACCGCCGACAGTCGTATCAGGTTTGCCGAATTGGGTGTCCTCGATCAGCACTCGCTTCGCAACCCGCCGGTTGGGAGCGTTGATTTCGGGTCGACTGTTGGGTGACGTGCGAATGAAGTCCGCAGCGAACCGCCCGTCGACGTCGGCGGTATAGAGAAGCGTCGGCTGTATAGAAGCAACGGCTGTATAGAAGCAACGGCTGTATAGAAGCAACGGCTACGGGAGTTTCGGCTGGACCTCGTCGTCGGCCTGTTCGGCCTCGGTGGCCGGATCCCCGGATTCCGGATCCCCAGATTCCGGGTGGTCCCCCACACCGAGGTCGTCGTACGGATTGAGCACTGCCAGAACCAAAGTCACGACGCACGCCGCGAGCGGCTGAAACAGAAGCACAAGCAAGGTGCCGATGTTCGGTGCACGCGCGATGATCTCCCCGACCGCCGGATTGTCGGCGGTGGGGAAACGCAGTTTTGTCACGCCCGAACCCACGAGTGCCATCAGTCCGGCACCTGCCGCCGAGCCGACTATCAACCCGCCCAGGGCATACGGGCCTCGACTCAGACGCGCCAACCACGCCGCTACTGCCGACAGCACACCGACGATCAGTGCCAGCCAGATGAACACAGCGCTCGCGTCGAACTGATGAAGGCTCTCACCCGTCAACGCGACTCCGCGCCCCTCGGACACCACCAACAGGTGCTCGGCCGGAGCCAAGAACGCCCACACCACACCGACGAGCACGCTCACGCCCGCAGTGGTTGCGGCGATCACGATCGCGGTGCGCAGACGAGTCTGCCGAAGAGAGATCACACAGAGTGACGCTACCTGCGGGCGGCGTCGATCGAGTCGACGACACCGTGTCGGGAACATTTCGCCCACCATCCGTCAGGGCTGACCTGAACGATCATGCGGCGCCCGCACTGCTCGCAGAAGCGAGGCGGCTCTAGCCCCATCGACGCCGCAGTCGGCGTCGGATCGTCGACACCGTCGACGATCCGACGGCCGGTGAACGGGTTGTACCGCTCCTCGGTCACCGGAGTGCTCACAGAGTGTCGTTCAGTGCTTTGATCGGCATCTGCAGATCGACCAACAAATCCAGATCCTTCTCGGCGGGACGCCCGAGGGTGGTCAGGTAGTTGCCGACGATGACGGCGTTGATTCCGCCGAGGATGCCCTGCTTGGCACCCAGATCGCCGAGGGTGATTTCGCGTCCACCCGCGAAGCGCAGGATCGTGCGGGGCAGCGCGAGACGGAATGCCGCCACGGACTTGAGCGCCTCGCTGGCGGGCAGCACATCCAGATCCCCGAAGGGGGTGCCGGGACGCGGGTTGAGGAAGTTGAGCGGGACCTCGTCCGGCTCGAGCTCAGCCAAGTTCGCGGCAAATTCTGCGCGCTGCTCCAATGATTCACCCATACCGAGGATTCCGCCGCAGCACACTTCCATGCCTGCTTCGCGAACCATCCGAAGCGTGTTCCACCGCTCTTCCCACGAGTGTGTGGTCACGACGTTCGGGAAATGCGACTTCGAGGTCTCCAAGTTGTGGTTGTACCGGTGCACACCCATGGCGGCCAGTTGGTCGACCTGTTCCTGGGTCAGCATGCCGAGCGAGCAGGCGATCTGGATGTCGACCTCATTGCGGATCGCCTCGATACCTGCGGCTACCTGAGCGAGCAACCGGGCGTCAGGTCCGCGGACGGCGGCCACGATGCAGAACTCGGTAGCGCCCGACTTCGCAGTCTGCTTGGCAGCTTCCACCAGGCTCGGGATGTCCAACCAGGCCGCGCGAACCGGCGACTGGAAGAGTCCGGACTGCGAGCAGAAATGGCAGTCCTCGGGGCAACCGCCCGTCTTGAGGCTGATGATGCCCTCGACCTCGACCTCCGGTCCACACCATTTCATACGCACATCGTGGGCGAGAGCCAGCAGGTCTTCGAGCCTGTCGTCGTCGAGTCGGAGTACGTCGAGCACCTGGCTTTCGGTCAGGCCAACTCCTCTTTCGAGAACTTGCTCACGCGCCTGGTCGAGGATGTCGACCGTCGCAGGGGCCGTGCTAATCGGGGGCGGGGTCACAGACGTCTCCTTCGAAACCAGCAAAATTGAACACCGTACAAGTTGAACGGTGTTCACGTTAGAGACGTGGTGGAATACTGTCAAAGGCGGGTCCGATCGACATCCGATCGCGAGCGGTCCACAGCGGGACGAAACGAGGGGAACAACAAGTGCAGTTGCGACGCGGCGACGTGCTGGACGGCGCCATGGCGATACTCGACGAGTTCGGACTTGCCGACCTCACGATGCGTAGGCTCGCAACGTCACTGGGTGTCCAACCCGGCGCCCTGTACTGGCACTTCCCGAACAAGCAGACCTTGCTCGGTGCGGTCGTCGACAAGATCCTCGAAGACCTCGACACTCCCGTAGACGCAGAGACATGGCAAGAGGCGTATTCCGAACTGGCACACAGACTTCGGTCTGCCCTGCTGGCGCACCGCGACGGCGCCGAGTTGGTCAGTGCCACCTTCGCTTCGCGGATGACAAGCAGCAAGGTGCGCGAGCACTTCGTACATGCCGGCGAAGAATCCGGGCTATCACGCGAGCATGCCCAACTCGCGGCGTACGCCCTGCTGTACTACGTGCTCGGCCACACCGTCGACGAGCAGTCCCGAGCGCAGATGGAAGAAATGGGGGCACTTACCCGAGCACCCATTTCCCCCGACTCCCCCGAGGTGATCGGCGGCGGTTCCGACGAGGACCTCCTCGACGGCGATCCGACAGTGCGCTTCCAGTTCGGCCTGGACCTGTTCATCGACGGCATCCGCACTCGCCTGAATTCGACCACACATTCAACGCGCACCGAATCGGCTCTACGACACTCCTGACAGCCGTAGTAATGCAGTAGTGCCGGCCGCGACAATCACCACTAGCACCAACGGCGCCTTGAACCAGGCGCAGATGCCTCCGGCCACCACGCCGAGCATCCGCGCCGGCCCTACAACGTCATGCCCGATGAAGATCGTCGATGTCGCAACCACTGCAAGCAGCAGCACCACGACAGCACGATCGAGGGTTTTCTCGGCAAATCTCGAAAGCTTCACCCGAGCGCGGAGCAGAACGCCACTTGCCCGCAAAGCGTAAGAGCCGCAAGCGAACACGACAATACCGATCCAGACCGACGCGGTATTCATCGAACCTTCTCCCGGAACGGTATCGTCACCGCGATACTCAGCAGCGCTACGAGCGGCGCGGTACCGGGCGGCAGGAACGGCGACGTGGCGACCGCGACTGCTGCACCGATCAGGGCGGCAAGCAGTGTCACCTTTTCCTTCAGCGCAGGCAAGACAAGGGCCAGAATGACAGCGGGAAACGCGGCATCCAATCCCAACGCGCCGGGGTCTCGGACGACGCTGCCGAGCAACCCGCCCAGCAGCGCTCCGATCGGCCACGACACCGCGATCCCGATTCCACAGAACCAAAAAGCCGCACGCTTACGCTCCACCGATCCCTGCGCCATGGCGACCGCGACGCTTTCGTCGTTGACCAGGTGCGCGCCGACCATACTGCGCCAGCCTGAATCTTTGTAGCGACCCCTGCCGAGAAATGATCCTGCGGACATCCCGTAGGCGAAGTTACGTGAGTTGATCAACAAGCCCGCCACAACAGCAGCGGTGGCACTGCCTCCGGCTGCGATGATTCCGATGAACAAGAACTCCGAAGACGCTCCCAGAACGAGTACAGCCAATGCCGAAAGCTGCCACAACGAGAATCCAGCCGATCCTGCCGTCACACCGTAGGACACTCCGACGATGGCCACGGAGAGACAGATCAGCACGCTCACCCGAACCGCGTCTCGATCAACTGTTCGCCATAAAGAACGCATGTATTCTATGTTGAACGAAGTGACACCGTTCGTCAAGTAGAACGACCGATCGGAGAATCGAACGATGACCAGTGATGAAACGGATACAGCGGAGACTCCTCAGAAACTGGTCGCCGTCGCACTCAAACGCGAACGTGCCCGAGCAGGCTTGAGCCTCTCGGAGGTGGCGCGGCGCGCCGACATCGCCAAATCCACACTCTCCCAACTCGAATCCGGCCTCGGGAACCCGAGCCTCGAAACACTGTGGGCACTCGGCAACGCGTTGGGTGTGCCGTTCTCACAACTCGTCGACTCGCAGGCACAGACCGTTCAATTGATTCGAGCCGGAGAAGGTCCCGCAATTGCTTCGGCAAACGCGTCGTACATCGCGACGCTCTTGGCGCCGAGCCCACCGAACGCACGACGTGATCTGTATCGGATAGTCGCCGAACCGGGCGAGCCGCGTATTTCGACTCCGCATGCGCGCGGCACCACCGAACACGTTGTGATCGGCACCGGGCGAGCGGAGGTCGGGCCCACTGCAGATCCGATCGAGCTCGGCCCGGGCGACTATCTCGCTTATCCCGGCGACGAGGAGCATATCTTTCGGGCGCTCGAACCAGGGACGACGGCGATCATGGTGTCGGAACACATCTGAGCCGCGATGAGTTTCGCCGCTGCGGGAAGTCTGTATCTGGGAGGTGATGTGGCCAGAGCCTCGATTGCCGACGACAGTAACGACCGACAGCAGGAGGACCCATGTCCGGATCCAGCATCAGCAGCATTTTGCTCTCGAGCACCAACCCCGAACGCTTGCGCGACTGGTACGCCGAGGCGTTCGCCCCGAAGGTCGACCGGACTCCCGGTGACCCTGGCTACGACGTCCTCGACTTCAACGGTTTCTACGTAATGCTCGACAGACGCGACGACGTCGGTGAGACAAACCCCCAGCCGGGTCGCATGTTCCTCAACGTCGAGACCGACGATGCCCGGTCGATCGCACAGCGCATCGACGCACTCGGCGGAAACTGGCACGCTCCGCTCGAAGTCCGCGGGGGCAGTTTGTTCGCCACCGCGATCGACCCCGACGGAAACTACGTTCAGATCATCGAGTTCAGCGAGGAAGCCAGGGCCGACATGGAATCCGGAATGACGGATTCCCAACCCACCTAGTCCGACAACAGCTAGGAACGGAGACAGTCATGCTTGCGGACACCAAAGCATTCAGCGGATTTTCGGTGACAGACATCGATGCTGCAAAGAAGTTCTACGGCGAAATACTCGGGCTGAAAGTGACCGATGAAGACATGGGGCTGATTCGGCTACATCTTGCCGGCGGAACCGAAATCCTCGTCTATCCCAAACCGAATCACGAAGCGGCGACGTACACGATTCTCAACTTCGTCGTCGACGACATCGATACAACCGTCGATCAACTGACCGCACGTGGCGTGGAGTTTCTGAAATACGACGGATTCCCCCAGGATGCGCGAGGCATCATGCGCGGCAACGGCCCCGACATCGCGTGGTTCACCGATCCAGCCGGCAATGTTCTGTCGGTAATCAAGGAGTCCTGACGCGCTTAACCGCTGAACAGCTGTGACTGCCGCTGTTCAGCGGTGTCGGTGTTGGAGCGTTCTGCTGCCGCAGTTTCACGCTCGGCCGCCAGTTGCTCGGCGCTTTTTGCGTCGACAACGGGCTCCGACGCGCTGAGGTCGGAAAACAAGCCATTGCTCGATTCGTTCACATGCCACCCTTTTGCCTGGTCATCGTTGCCGCGCGCAGATAAACCTGCGTTAGAGATCGGTCGATGGCTACTTGATTACTGCCGCCCGTACGGCGCCGACAAGGCGCCGATGACCCAGCAGTTCTTGACCCAGTGTTGCACGCCTGTGTTTTCCACGAGAAATTCGGTCCAGACGGGTTGTCATCGCCCGCACGGCGGAGCAATGTGAAAGATGAGCGCGGAGCAGGTCGGCAGCACTTTCGTCGGCACACCTGGCCCCTCAATTCACCGCACAAATTTTGGAGGAATCATGTTGGGAATTGCTTTGGGCCTCGGCAGCGCTGCTGTCGGAATCGGCCTCGGACTATTGGGCGCGGGAGCGGGAATTCTGCTGAGCGACAAGACCGTCAAAACTGCGCGACGTGACCTCACCGCCTGACGAGGGCGAGCGCACTGAATATTTGGGCACTCGGGTCAGCACTCGGGTCAATGCGGCGATGCGCCACCCCGCGCAGTGGGTGCTCTCGCACGCCACACGTCGCCGCGGCGTGGACACAGACGCAGCCGTTCCCACCAGCGCCCAGGACGTGCTCGACCGGTTGACGGCTCTCCGAATCAGCACGTGGAGTTACGGTTTCGACCACAAGTCGATCCGTCATCTCGGACCGATGGCACAGGATTTTGCCGCAGTCTTCGGCCTGGGATCCAACACCCGTCGGATCTCGGCCGTCGATGCAAACGGCGTCTGCATGGCGAGCATCCAAGCATTGAACCGCAAAGTTCTCGCCCTCGAGACAAAGGTCAGCGCGCTCGAGAAGGACATGGACAGACTGCACGAAGAACTGGGAGGCACGGGTACGGATCGAAATGCATTAGAAGTCAACAACAGTCACACATCCCCGCCGCTCGACGAGTTCGGTAGGTCCGCAGGTCTGTAGTTTGTTCGGTGTGACCGCCCCTGATTCAGACTCCGACTCGGAACCCAACGAGATTGCCGCGCTGTTCGACGTGACGTCCGACTCCGTCGGTGACGAACATGTCGAGCAGGCACTTTCCGAATTCGGCCTCGGCGCAACGGAGATCACGCAGACCGCGGCCCGCATCCGGGCCAGTCGGTCGGAATTCCGCCGACTGCGCCGTCGCGAGAACGAATTGGCGGTCCTCTACTCGAGTGCGCGTGAACTCGCGCAAGTTCGCGACGTGGACACTCTGCTCCAGCGACTCGTCAACCGAGCACACGACATCATGGGCACCGACGTCACGTACCTCTCCGAGTTCGATGTGGTCACCAGAGATCTGAATGTTCGAAAGACAGCAGGCGCCGTCTCGCCGGAGCTACAGCATTTGCAGGTTCCTGCCGGCGCGGGACTGGTCAGTGCGATTGCCGAATCTCGAGCAGCCCAATGGGTTCAGAACTACCGCGACTACACGCAGTCGCGCCATGACGAAGTGGTGGATGCCGCGATTGTCGCCGAAGGTCTGGTGGCGATTCTCGGCGTGCCGATGCTCTCGGACGGCCAGATCCTCGGAGTCCTGTTTGCCGCCGACCGCCGGGAACGACGATTTACTGCCGATCAGATAGCCCTGCTCTCGGCGCTGGCGGATCATGCCTCGGTGGTCCTGCAAACCGCGCGGGCGCTCGATCGCGCCGAGGAATCCGCCGCCGAGACCGGGCGAGCACTCGACGAACTGCGGGAGCACGTGTCCGCGCGCGACAAATCGAACATCGTCCACCAGGATCTGATCCACGCCGTTCTCCGCGGCGGTGGCTATGCCCAGGTTGCACGAACCCTCAGCAACTCTCTCGAGCGCGGCACCGTCGTGGTCGACAGTGAGCTACGCCCTCTGGTCAAATCCTCGGGCGAGCAGATCACGACGGTGCCGTTGTCTCTACCTCGCGCCGTGTCCGAGGCCATCGACCAGAGTCGCCGCAGCGGCCGATGCACGTTTGTCGCCGATGACGGTGAAACCGTGATCCAACTCGTCAGCGCCATCACCGCCGGAGAATCGTTCCTCGGGGCCATCTTGCTGAATCGTTCGGACGCGCCGATCGGACCTGTCGAACTCAGGACCGTGGAACGGGCAGCTCAGGTTACTGCGATCCTCGTGTTGCAACACACGGCGGCAGCAGCAGCGGATCGTCGCGCACGTGACGAACTGGTCGCCGACCTGTTGAGCACTGCGCCCGAGCGCAGGCGCGATCTCGAACGTCGCACCCGCAACCTCGGCATCTCCCTCGGCGAACTCGATACCGTCCTCGTGGTGTCGGTTGCTCCGGAACTCCGCACCGCTGCGCTCCGCGCAATCGGGCAGAGTTTGCCGGTCGGGGCTTTGGCGTCGCAGCACGCCGGATTGATCGCGGTGGTCTCGCGCTCGGGGAACCCGGCAGCCGCGGCGACCGTCGTTCACCGCCAGATCACCGGTTCGGTGGGACCTCACGCCGTGGTGATTGCGCCGGCAACGGCGGAGCGTCCCGAAGACCTCCCGGCGCGCTTCACCTCTGCCCTGCGTACTGCTCGCCTGCTCTCGGCGTTGGGCAAGACCGACGGCGCGGTCACGACGGCGTCGTATCTGCCGTACACCGTTCTGTTCGGCGAAAATCCGGAATCACTTCATCAGTTCATCGATGACGTGATCGGCCCGGTACTCGCCTACGATCGCGACAAGGACACCGATCTCACTGCGACCCTGCGCGCCCTCGTGCGCAACGAAGGAAGCCCGACCAAGGCTGCCCGCGCCCTCAACTATCACCCGAACACCGTCATTCAGCGTCTCGAGCGCATCCGCACGCTCCTCGGTCACTCGTGGCGTGAAGACGAGAACTTCTTTCGGGTGTCCATGGCGACGAGGCTCGACGAGCTTCGGCAAGTGGGCGCCGAAGAGGCCGGGGGTGAGACCGTCGACAAAGACGGTGGTGCATGACACTACAATTTCGACCGATCGATGTGCCCTGAGCACGTGGCCTGGCAGCCATCACCCTCCCTACTGTGAAGCGGAGCACAGAATCACTTCAGGAGGACCACCCCCCGTGTCAATCAACAGCCGGTCTATCAATAGCCGTATCGCCAATTTCCGGTCCTACGATGTCGCCGCACGGCGCGCCGAGATCGTCCGCCAGACGGACCTGACCGAAGCAGACATCGCGGTCTACGACGCTGCCGACGGTCTCACCATCGATCAGGCCGATCGCATGGTCGAGAACGTAGTCGGTGTCATCGGCATCCCGGTCGGCGTCGCCACCAACTTCACGATCAACGGCACGGACTACCTGATCCCTCTCGCCACCGAGGAGCCGTCGGTAGTCGCAGCCGCGAGTAACGCTGCCCGCATCGCACGCGGACTCGGCGGCTTTCACGTCTCGAGCACCCCGCCGATCATGCAGGCCCAGATACAACTCGTCGACGTCGTGGATCCGGCGGCCGCCCGAATCCGACTCCTCGAGGCTCGCGAGGAAATCATTGCACTCGCCAACGAGCAGGACCCGAAGTTGGTCAGCGTCGGCGGTGGTGTGAAGGACATTTCGGTTCGCATCGTTCCTTCGGACAAGGCCACCTACGTGGTCCTCCATCTTCATGTCAACGTACGAGATGCCATGGGCGCCAACGCCGTCAACACGATGGCCGAGGCAATCGCGGATCGAGTCGCCGAGATCGGCGGCGGACACG
The DNA here is from genome assembly GCF_030407755.1 of Rhodococcus sp. APC 3903. Taxonomy (NCBI): domain Bacteria; kingdom Bacillati; phylum Actinomycetota; class Actinomycetes; order Mycobacteriales; family Nocardiaceae; genus Rhodococcus; species Rhodococcus sp. APC 3903. Next base: position 357,584 of record NZ_JASDCV010000003.1, on the reverse strand, counting down.
TCGTCCTGCGCATTCTCACCAACAAGGCCGATCTGCGGCTGACGCGCGTGCGCGCCGTGTTCGACGCCGAATTGATCGGCGGCGCAGAGGTTGTGGACAACCTGATCCATGCCGCGCGCTTGGCGGAGCTGGATCCCTACCGCGCCGCGACGCACAACAAGGGCATCATGAACGGCATCAGCGCCGTAGTGCTGGCGACCGGAAATGACACGCGCGCAGTCGAAGCCGGATGCCACTCCCATGCAGTCAACGCCGACGGAATCTACTCCTCGCTCTCGCATTTCGAGAAGAATGCCGACGGAAACATCGTCGGCACCCTCGAGCTGCCCATGCCGGTCGGCCTCGTCGGCGGGGCCACCAAAGTGCACCCCGTAGCGCAGGCCGCAATCAAGATGCTCGGCGTCGAGAGCGCCGAGGAACTCGCCGGCATCATCCTGGCAGTCGGTCTGGCGCAGAACCTGGCCGCTGTCCGCGTTCTGGCCAGTGAAGGTGTCCAACGCGGACACATGGGACTGCACGCCCGCAACATCGCTGCCACCGCCGGAGCGCAGAAGAGCGAGATCGACGCCGTGGTCGCACGCCTGATCGCGGACAAGAGCATTCGCGTCGAACATGCCGAGAAGGTTCTCACCGAGATCCGCGGCGGAAACTGACGACAATGACCGAAACAGTTGCAGGATCACCAGTGTGGAAGCCGGCGCCTCATCGAGTGCCGGCGCCGGGACTACCGACCTCGGTCCGGATCTACGAAGTCGGGCCACGCGACGGACTTCAAGCAGAGACGGCGGTGATCCCGACCGAGACGAAAGCCCAGTTCATCGAACGCCTCGTCGCGGCCGGTTCCCGCACTGTCGAATTGACGAGCTTCGTCTCACCTCGATGGATCCCGCAACTCGCGGACGCGGAAGAATTGATGGATCGGCTGCACCTGCCGGACTCGGTACGTACGGTCGTTCTTGTCCCGAACCGCAAGGGTCTCGAGCGGGCCGTTGCCGCCGGAGCGCGCGAAGTTGCAGTATTCGTCAGCGCTACCGAGGAATTCGCTAAACGAAACCTCAACTCGACGGTAGACGGCGCTATAGCCGCGGCCACCGAGGTCACTGCCGCCGCAAGAGCTCTGGGACTTCCCGTCCGCGGCTACATCTCGATGTGCTTCGGCGACCCTTGGGAAGGCACTGTGCCCGTCGAACGTGTCGCCGACATCGCGAAGACCCTGGTCGACAGCGGTGTCACGTCACTCTCACTCGGCGACACCATCGGCGTCGGCACACCTGGCCATGTGCTCGCCTTACTCGACGCCCTCCGAGAACGTGGCATCCCCACATCGCAGATCGCCATGCACTTTCACGACACCTACGGCCAGGCGCTGTCGAACGTCTATGCGTCATTGACCGCTGGAGTATCCGAATTCGACAGTTCCGCAGGTGGTCTCGGACGGTGCCCGTACGCCAAGGGCGCGACCGGGAATCTCGCCACCGAGGACCTGGTGTGGATGCTCCACGGCCTCGGGATCGACACCGGCATCGACCTGGATTCCCTTACCGACACAAGTAGTTGGATGGCCGAACAGATCGGACACTCGAGTCCGTCCCGAGTCGTCACCGCCCTCCGCGCAGCACGTACCTGACACTCGCACGCAAGCCCCTCCCTGTACGACCCCCTGCCATGCATGACACTGGAGAAGACTGATGTCACCACCGCAGTCGGCAACGACGCCGACCACCACAACCGCGCCGACCGATCAGCAGACATACCTCGAAGTCTGGGGCGACACTGTCAACGGTCGACACCTCGCGATCTCCGTCGCAGTCGGCAGTGTCGTGGGCGCCTCGGCTCTGCTTGCGGCCCAGTCGCTGTTCGAACGGGTCGTCAGCGAACCCTCGTTGGCCCAGGCGTACAGCCTGCTGGTCGGGATCGCGGCCTGCCTGCTCGCCGGCGTCGTCTGCGGAATCTTCATCAAGCCGAAGCGGATAGTCGCCTTGGCCGCCGCCGACGCGGAGTCGATCGACGGTGTCATCACGACGATGAGTGAGCAGCGTCAGGGTCTGGGCACTCTCGCCGACATTCCGGAGCAGAGTCGACAGGAACTTCGCGAACTCGGTCTGTACGACCACTTCGCCGCTGCCGAGGCCGAGCACGCACAGGCCTCGAAGACATCGCCCTCGAACCCGCCGAAGGACGGTGGGCGCGCATGAGTTCGGTTCTGACCAACGAAATTCTCATCGCCGTTCTCTTCGGCATCATCGGTGCTGTCGCGTTCACGTTCATCGGGTTGATCTCCGGCACGGACGAGACCGCCACCATCGCACCGCTGACTCTGCTCGTGATTCTGCTCGGCGCTCCCCCGGCGGCAGTCTTCACGTTCTTCCTCTCCGGTGCGATCGCCAAACACATGACGCATGCGGTGCCGACGATGCTGCTGGGCATTCCCGGCGACACGATGGCGATTCCGCTCTTGCCGGAAGCGCAGATGATGCGCTCACTCGGCATCCCGCACATCGCACTCCGCAAGGCGATCTCGGGAGCAGTGATCTCGGCGTTCGTCGCCGTGCCGGTTGCCGTTCTGTTCGCGACCATCCTCGCGCCGTTCGCCGACACCGTTCAGTCGATCGCACCGTGGCTGTTCCTGGTCGCCGCCATCGGCATCGCCTACGCCTCACCAGGCCGCTGGGCCGGGGTGGTCGCCCTCGTTCCGTTTGTCATCTTGATCCTCGGTGCCCGCGCGTTGACGTCGAATTACGACGTGTCGCTGAACATCAGCTACTTCCTGGCCATTGCGGTCGGGCCGCTGATCGCCGACCTCGCGCTGACCCTGGGGCCGTCGAGCCGCAAGGACATGGAACGCAGCGAACCCAAGACCGTGGCACTGGCCCCGGACATCAAAGGATGGAAGGGATACTTCCCCAATCCTCTGAAGGTCCTCGATCGCAAGCAGATCGGTTACACCGCAGCCGCTTCCACGGTGTCGAGCGCAACGTTCGTTTTCAGTCCCGTCGCCATGACAGTTCTGATGGGTGAGCTGGTAGGTGCGCGGATCAAGAACGGCTATCACCGACTGACCACCATGGTCTCGGCAAAGAACGGTACGACGGAATCCACCTACATCGCGGAAACCCTCATCCCTCTCGTGGCCTTCGGCCTTCCGCTCAGCCCGCTGGCAGCAGGTCCCGCGGCCCCTCTGTTCAACGCTCCGCCGGTCTTCGAGACCAATCAGGAAACCGGAGTGATCAACAATCTCTCCACGTACCTGACGCAGTGGGAGTTCCTGCTCTACGGACTGCTCGCAGTGGTCACGGCAACGGTCATCGCATACCCGTTTGCCATGAACTACGCGTACCGCGCTGCGTCAGCGGTGGTCAAGCACATCAGTCACGAAGCTGTGATCGCGGTGTTCACGGGACTGGTTGTGGTCATCAGTATCTGGGAGGGCGGCATCCTCGGGCTTCTGATCACCGTGACGGTCGGCCTGGTCGGTGGCCTTCTCGGGCGCCTGTTCAAGATTCACGGCGGGGTTCTGTTCATGGGTTACTACGTGGCGCTGTTCAGCGTTCCTGCCCTGATCAATCTGTTCTGAATCGCTGGATTCAACCAACACGTGCGGACCCGCAAGAATGCGGGTCCGCACGTGTTTTCTCATCTACCGACCGTGAGCGCCACGGTTCGATTCCGGTCCAGCTTCTTCGCTCGGTACAACGCCTCGTCGGCGCAATCGACCAATTGCGTCAGGTCTGCGTCGCCGTGGGGTGAACATGCGACGCCGATGCTGACCGTCGGCCCGAGTTCACCCAATACCGCCGACGAATTCTCCGCTTGTGCGCGTCGAATCATCTCGGCCGTTTCGGTCGCACCCTCGAGATCGACGCCGGCCATCAGTACGACGAACTCCTCACCGCCCAACCGGGCGAAGAGATGCTTGTCATCGAGGTTCCGCCGCACCTGATCGGCAAAACTCACCAACGCGGTATCGCCGGCGCGATGACCGAGGTTGTCGTTCACCATCTTGAAGTGATCCAGATCCATCATCAGGACGCTCACCGGACGACCAGAGTGGCGACGCGGATCGGGCGCACCCGTCACGCTGCCGCCTCGCCGCAAGAACTCGTCCCGGCGCAACGCACCGGTGAGATCGTCGTGGGTGACGGCCTGTGTGAGTGCCTTGAGAGCGCGGCGGCGCTCGAGGATCACACACGCCACCGCGATCGGCGCTACCGCCAGCAACGACAATCCGATCTGGACGGACGCACTGACGGGCGAGACGCCTTCGCTGGACAATCCGAGATGCCCGTCGGCCGTCAGTACCAACGTCCAGGCAGTTGATGCGGCGGTGAGCACCGACGTGACAAAGACATTGGTGAGCAAAGCGGCAGTCACCAGCGCCGGCATGGCAAACGCGATCGCTCCGGCGCCGCCGATCACCCACTCCAAGATGATGCAGATGGCCAGCAGCGCTGTCGGAACAACTGATCGACGCAGAAGTGTGGCAACAGCTTTCGGGTCTCGATCCACCCGCCGAAGCGAAGGGAAAGTCAGCACCAACGGGACGATGGTCATGTAGTTGACGAACTCACTCGAGAACCAGAGCAACCAGCCGTCCCACCACTGCCCGCCGAACAGCACGCGGTTCGCGATTCCGCCCACGAGCGCCGCCATCGACGCGGCCACGACAGTCATCGACACGAGATAGCCGACGGACTGAATACTGGTCAGTCGACGATCGTCGCCGCCCACCCAGCGGAAGGCGTAAAAGCCACTCGCAACACCGACGATGTTGGCCGCGTTGAGCCACACCGTGGACTCCCACGCCCCGCCCGTGATGAGGTCGGCTCCAACGTAGCCGGCTGCAGCGCAGATCCAGGTGAGCGGTGTGGCCGAGCGCGGCGATCGAAAGAGAATCCCGAGAAGCAGCGCATTGGCCGGCCAGAAGACAGCAAGCGTGCCCGGTAGGCGGCTCAGAATTCCGACCAGGCACGAGGCGAAGACGACTACGCCGATAAGCAGTGCGCGACGTACGGCCGATGACGACAACGACTTTTCGACCGTGCTCACCACCTACATTCGGCTGACCTACTCACAATTCGCCCCACTGTGCCTTGGCTATCGATGCAGACAAATCGGATGTTACGGCGTCAGTTGGCCAAAGGGGACTTACCGAGCGCGCCCCAAGCGGTCTGAGCAAACTCTTGGACACTCTCGCTGCCACTTCCCGCAGGCATCAACCCGAGAAGGGGAACACCACTGACCGAGACAAGATCCTCGCGATTGCATCTCTCGGCGAGGTCCGGTTCCTGCGGCCACGAACCGATCACCAACCCGGCGCATTCCACACCGGATGCACCCAGCGCTTCCACGGTCAGAGCGGTGTGATTTAGCGTGCCCAGGCCGGACGCAACCACCAGCACTACCGGTGCTGCCAGAGCTGCGGCGAGATCGCGCGCGGTGAACCCGTCCACCCCCAACCGAACCAACAAGCCGCCGGCACCTTCGATCAGGGTCAAGTCGTGGGTGGTGTCCAGGTCGCGAGCGACTCGGACTACGTCGTCGAGCTCCAACAACGGCAGACCACTTCTACGTGCAGCAGTATCCGGCGCCAAAGGTTCGGGATACCGCGCCAACTCGACCAGCGTCACGCCGCCCCCGGTCAGACGCTCGATCTCGGCCAGATCACCCGCACCGTCCACGTCGACGCCGGTCTGGGCCGGTTTGAGCACTGCAACCGACTTGCCCGACTGCAAGGCCACCGATGCCAATGCGGCTGTCACCACTGTTTTTCCGACGTCGGTCGACGTTCCGGTCACCAGGAAAATGCTCATGCTCGGGCTCCGGCCAATACTTCGCGCAGTACGAGAGCGATCTGCTCCATCTCGGATGCGGACAGCGTCGCTCGTGCGGTCAGACGCAGCCGTGACGTTCCTTCCGGAACCGACGGCGGGCGGAAGCAACCGACATGCAACCCCTGATCCCGGCACGCCGACGCGGCATCGAACGCCCGTTGCGGATCGCCGAGAACGACCGAGACGACAGCAGATTCAGGCGACGGTGCACCGGTGACGTCGGCGAGTTCGGATGCCCGGGCCAGGACGTCGAGCGCTCGCGTCGGCTCGCGCTGGAGTACGGCGAGTGCAGCTCTGGCCGCGCCGACAGCGGCGGGAGCGAGACCGGTGTCGAAGATGAACGTTCTTGCCGCGTCGATGAGATGCGCGCGAATCTTGTTGTCGCCGAGCACAACTCCGCCCTGGCTGGCGAGCGACTTGGACAGCGTTGCCGTCACGACGACGTCAGGTTCACCCGCCAGGCCCGACTCGTGGACGAGTCCACGTCCACCGGCACCGCGCACACCGATGCCATGCGCCTCGTCGACCAGCAGGATCGCCCCGTACTCGCGGCACACCTGATGCATCTCCCGCAGCGGCGCGAGGTCTCCGTCGGCGCTGAAGACCGAATCCGTGACGACCAGCGCTCGCTCTTCCACTCTGCTGCGCAACATGTCGGCGAGAAAGCTCACGTCCGAATGCGGAGCTACCGCAACCCGGGCACGTGACAGGCGGCAGGCATCCACGAGTGAGGCATGCGATCCCGCATCGGAGACGATCAACGATCCGGGACCCGAGAGCGCCGTCACCGCGCCGAGATTGGCTGTGTAGCCGGAAGAGAAGACCAGTCCGGAGTCCGCCCCGACGAACTCGGCCAGTTCGACTTCGAGCAGTTCGTGTTCGGTGGTGGTGCCGGTGACCAGACGCGAACCCGTGGCGCCCGCGCCCCAACGACGCAGAGCCGCCGTTGCACCCTCGATCACGTCGGGGTGCCGCACGAGTCCGAGGTAATCGTTCGACGCCAGGTCGATCAACGGGGAGTCGACCGTGCGAGGACGGAGTTCGCGGCGCAGTCCAGCGGCCCTACGGTCCGCTTCGACGGCAGTGAGCCAATTCAGCGAGGTGTTCACTTTTCCGACCATACTTGAACACCGTTCAACTCAATGGTTAGGGTGCATCCGTGCTCACAACCGGACTTGATCCCCATGACGTCTCCGCCATCGATGCCGATGTCCTCTGGCATCCGTACGGATCATTTCCCGCGTCGACTCGTCCGCTGATCGTCGACTCTGCCCAGGGGGCTACCCTCACGCTCTCCGACGGCCGCCGATTGGTCGACGGAATGAGCTCGTGGTGGGCCGCCATTCACGGCTACCGCAATCCCGTGCTCGACGCCGCAGCCGCACGGCAGCTGGGCAAGATGAGTCATGTCATGTTCGGCGGACTGACGCACGAACCCGCCGCTCGCCTCGGGCGACTACTCGTCGACATCACACCACCTCACCTCGACAAGGTGTTCCTCTCCGACTCCGGTTCGGTGGCCGTCGAAGTAGCAGTCAAGATGTGCCTGCAGTACTGGCGGAGCCTCGGAAAACCGTCGAAAAATCGTTTGATGACCTGGCGCGGCGGATATCACGGCGACACATTCACCCCCATGAGCGTCTGCGACCCCGACGGCGGCATGCACTCTCTCTGGACCGACGTCCTTCGCCCTCAGGTCTTCGCGCAGACTCCCCCGGCGGACTATCTCCCCGAATACGTGCAGGAGTTGGAAACGCTGCTGGCCGAGCATCACGAGGACCTCGCCGCGGTGATCGTCGAACCGGTAGTCCAAGGCGCCGGCGGAATGCGTTTCCACGACCCCGCATACCTGATCGACCTCCGTAACCTCTGCGACAAATACCAAGTCCTTCTGGTCTTCGACGAGATCGCGACCGGATTCGGACGCACCGGTGAACTGTTCGCCGCCGATCATGCCGGCGTCAGTCCCGACGTCATGTGCGTCGGCAAGGCACTGACCGGCGGGTACATGAGTCTGGCGGCAACGCTGTGCACCACGGAGATCGCGGAGACCATCACTGCCGGCGAGGGCGGCGGACTGATGCACGGCCCCACCTTCATGGGCAATCCACTCGCGTGCGCTGTCGCGGTCGCGTCGACCGAACTTCTGCTCGCAATGGACTGGCGGCGTGACGTCGCAACCCTCGAACGTGGCCTCACTCGCGGCCTCGCCGAAGCCGTCACAATTCCCGGGGTGGTGGATGTTCGAGTCAAAGGCGGAATCGGGGTGATCGAACTCGAGCAGCCGGTCGAGATGCAGAGCGCGACCGATGCGGCCGTCGACGCCGGGGTCTGGCTTCGACCGTTCCGCAACCTCGTGTACGCGATGCCTCCGTACCTGTGTTCGGACGCGGAGGTGGAACAGATCACAGCCGGAATGCTTGCAACCGCCCGCAGCCAGGCGAAACGGTGATCAGCGGCGTAGACAGTCGACAAGATTCGATCGGCTGCACCCGATAGGGTCTGATTCATGGATCAACCGCCGAGCGCGCCCTCAGCCACTCCCATCCCGGTATGGCCTGGCAGTGCGTACCCACTCGGTGCCACCTACGACGGCGCGGGGACCAATTTCTCGCTCTTCTCCGAGGTCGCCGAAGCCGTCGAACTGTGCCTGATCGCCAAGGACGGCACCGAAACCCGCATTCGGATGGACGAGGTCGACGGTTACGTCTGGCATGCGTACCTTCCGTCCGTGTCCCCCGGCCAGCGATACGGCTACCGCGTGCACGGGCCGTACGATCCGGCTGCAGGTCTGCGATGCGATCCGAGCAAACTCCTGCTGGACCCGTACGGAAAAGCGTTCGACGGAGACTTCGACGGAGACCGTTCACTGTTCTCGTACGACGTCGAGTCGGCGGCGGACCCCGAACCTGCTGGAGACGACGAAACTCCTGCCGTGGAGCCGGAAGAAGCCACCGACGAAACGAGTTCGGAAGCCGAATCGGGCGAGGTGGGCCTCGAAGACGAGTCACCCACGGGCGATCAGGAATCGGACGAGAGCCTCGAGCCCGAACCCTTCGATCCCGAACCACTCGTCGACGAACCCGCTACCATCCCTTTCCCCCAACATGATTCGCTCGGTCACACGATGTCGACCGTCGTCATCAATCCGTTCTTCGACTGGGCGTCCGACCGCTCGCCGAAGCGTCCGTACCACGAGACGGTCATCTACGAAGCGCACGTCAAGGGTATGACCGCGACGCACCCCGGAGTTCCGGAGGAATTGCGCGGCACTTACGCCGGACTCGCGCATCCGGTGATCATCGAGCACCTCACCAATCTGGGTGTCACGGCGATCGAACTGATGCCGGTCCATCAGTTCATGCACGACCAGGTGCTGCTCGATCAGGGACTGCGAAACTACTGGGGCTACAACACCTTCGGCTTTCTTGCTCCACATACCGACTACTCCTCGGCCGCCAAACCCGATGCGGCCGTGGCGGAATTCAAGGCAATGGTGCGCAGTTTCCACCAGGCGGGTATCGAGGTGATCCTCGACGTGGTCTACAACCACACCGCCGAGGGCAACCACATGGGGCCGACCATCAGCTTCCGCGGAATCGACAACGCCGCCTACTACCGACTGGTCGACGGCGACGAAGCGCACTACATGGACTACACCGGAACGGGCAACAGCCTCAATGCCCGTCATCCGCACACCCTGCAATTGATCATGGACTCGCTGCGGTACTGGGTCACCGAAATGCATGTCGACGGTTTCCGCTTCGACCTGGCCTCCACACTCGCCCGTGAACTGCACGACGTGGACCGCCTTTCCGCCTTCTTCGATCTGGTGCAACAGGATCCGATCGTCAGTCAGGTGAAACTGATCGCCGAACCGTGGGACGTCGGCGAAGGCGGTTACCAGGTCGGCAACTTCCCAGGCCTGTGGACCGAATGGAACGGCAAGTACCGCGATACCGTCCGCGACTACTGGCGTGGTGAGCCGGCAACGCTGGGCGAGTTCGCTTCCCGCCTCACCGGATCCTCTGATCTCTACGAGGCGACCGGACGTCGCCCCGGCGCGAGCATCAATTTTGTCATCGCCCACGACGGTTTCACCCTGCACGACCTCGTCTCGTACAACGAGAAGCACAACGAAGCCAACGGCGAGAACAACAACGACGGCGAATCGCACAACCGATCCTGGAACTGCGGCGTCGAAGGCCCCACAGACGACCCGGAAATCCTCGAACTGCGTGGACGTCAGAGCCGAAACATCCTGGCTACGCTGATGCTCAGCCAGGGCACCCCGATGCTTGCCCACGGCGACGAGATGGGCCGAACTCAGCAGGGTAACAACAACGTTTACTGCCAGGATTCGGAACTGTCATGGATGGATTGGGCTCTCGCAGAAATCAATGCGGACCTCGTCGAGTTCACCAAGCGCGCAATTGCCTTGCGCGCCAAGAACCCGGTCTTCCGGCGTCGTCGATTCTTCGAGGGCCGACCCATTCGAAGTGGCGATCAGGGCCGAGACATCGCCTGGCTCACGCCGTCGGGCGAGGAGATGACTCCGGCCGACTGGGACAGCGGTTTCGGTAAGTCGTTGGCCGTCTTTCTCAACGGCGACGCGATCCCGGAACCGAACTACCGCGGCGAGCGTGTCACGGGAGATTCGTTCCTCCTGTGTTTCAACGCTCACTACGAAGATCTCGAATTCTCCACCCCCAACGCGGACTACGCGTCGGAGTGGACCGTCGTACTCGACACCTCGGTCCCCACTGGTGAGAGCGATACCGTGATCAAGGCCGGAACAACATTGGATGTAAAAGCGCGAGCATTGACGGTACTTCGCAGAACCGCCTGAGGGAGACGTGCACATGGCCCCGATAACCAGCACCTACCGACTGCAGTTGCGACCGGATGCATTCACTCTTCGTGATGCGGCCGCACAGGTGGACTACTTCGAGGCATTGGGGGTCTCACATCTTTATCTCTCCCCCATCCTCACTGCGACGTCCGGGTCGACGCACGGCTACGACGTCACCGATCCGACGACCGTGTCCGAAGGACTTGGTGGCCGCGAGGCTTTGGTGGAGTTATCGCGCGCGGTTCGATCACGTGGGATGGGCCTGATCGTCGATCTGGTCCCCAACCATGTCGGTGTCGCCAAACCTCGCGAAAATGCTTGGTGGTGGGACGTTCTCACGCACGGGCAGTCGTCGGAGTACGCGGACTTCTTCGACATCGACTGGGCAGACAACAACGGGGCCAACGGCAAACTCTCGCTCCCGGTGCTGGGCAGCCAGGACGATCTCGACGCACTGACTGTCGAGAAGGATGGTGAGGAAACACTTCTCGCGTTCTACGAGCACCGCTTCCCTGTCGCCTCCGGCACCGAATTCGGATCTCCACAGGAGGTCCACTCCAGGCAGTCGTACCGACTCGTACCGTGGAACGCCGGAATCATCAACTACCGACGGTTCTTTGCCGTCAACGAACTCGCTGCACTGCGCCAAGAGGACCCCAAAGTCTTCGAACTCTGCCATCGGCAATTGAAGTCGTGGGTCGATGAAGGACTGATCGACGGCGTTCGCATCGATCACCCGGACGGACTCGCCGATCCGGCGGAGTATCTGGGGCGCCTGCGGGAACTGATTGGACCAGATCAGTGGCTCGTGATCGAAAAGATCCTCGGCCATACGGAACCACTCGATCCGCTGCTCCCGATCGACGGCACCACCGGATACGACGCACTCAATCAACTGGGCGGCATTTTCGTCGATCCCGCCGCCGAACTCGAATTGACCGAACTCTCCGCAGATCTGACCGGCGACGACGGGGACAGTACGTGGTTGCATCACACCGAACGTCAGTTCAAACGCGACACCGGGCGCGGTGACCTTGCACCCGAGGTTCGCAGACTCGTGCGCGCAATCCGACGCGAAACCGGAAGTCGTTGCAGTGAGACCGAACTGAACGACGCAGTTGTCGTCGCGATCGCTCGGATGCCGGTCTATCGATCCGACTACAGTCCGCTCGCCGGTTTGGCCGCTCGTATCGTCGGCGACATGCACGAACTGGCGCCTGGGCATGAAGCGGCGTTCAACGTGCTGGCGCAATCCCTGGTGAACGGCGGTGAAGCGGCGGTTCGCTTCCAGCAGGTGTGCGGCGCCGTCATGGCGAAGTCCGTCGAAGATCGACTCTTCTATCGGACGGCGCGACTGGTCTCACGTCAGGAAGTCGGCGGCAACCCGGCATCACTTGCCGTCTCCGTCGCCGAATTCCATCTCCACAACGCGGACCGAGCGAAGCGGTGGCCGCGGGCGATGACGAGTCTGTCCACTCACGACACCAAACGCGGCGAGGACGTGCGGGCACGGATCGGTGTTGTGTCTCAGGTGCCGACCCTGTGGTCCCGGCTGATTCGCGACTGGGAAAACGTCTGCCCCAGCCCTGATCCGCTTACCGGATTGTTCTTGTGGCAGAACATCATCGGCGTGTGGCCGGCGGACGGTCGCCCCGCGTCCTCGGTTCCAGAGCTGCGCGAGCGTTTACACGCCTATGCGGAGAAAGCCGTCCGCGAGTCCGGCGCCAGGACTTCCTGGAACGATCCGGACGTCGGCTTCGAGTCGGCAGTGCACCGCTGGATCGACGAGGTGATCGACGGTCCTGTCGCTGATTCGGTCAGCGAATTCGTCGGCCGGATCGCGCGTCACGGCTGGGCGGACTCTCTGGGCCAAAAGCTGCTCCAACTCCTCGGGCCCGGAGTTCCCGACGTCTACCAGGGCACGGAGCTGTGGGAGGACTCGCTGGTCGACCCGGACAACCGGCGCGTTGTCGACTACGGAACGAGGCGATCACTGCTCGAATCCGGCGCCGCGCCGATCGACGCAACAGGAACCGCAAAGTTGCACCTCGTTCGCACGGCACTGACACTGCGGCGGGAGAACCCCTCGTGGTTCGATCACGGTGAGTACCGGCCCACCTTCGCTTCAGGTTCCGGATCCGGTCATCTGGTCGGCTTCTCGCGCGGCCCGGCAGGTGATCCGCCCATGGTTGTTGCTCTGGCGACGCGACATTCGCTCGGACTCTCGTCGCACGGCTGGCGAGACACACGAATCGACCTTCCCGAAGGCGAATGGCTCGACGCACTGAGCGGACAACCCGTCACGTCCGCAGATGCGCGCGATGTCTTCGCCGCCGGACCATGTGCCCTGTTGACCAGGGTGTGCTGAGCGGTTTCCGCTGACTGGACATTCACCCCCGAAAAGAACTTCGTCGCGCTAACTTCCGAAGAGCAGATCGTCACCACTATTCGGAGGTTTGAGCATGACTGCCAATCGATACACCGGAAAAGTTGCCTTCATCACCGGAGCAGCCCGCGGTCAGGGGCGCGCGGAAGCTGTCCGGCTGGCAGAAGAGGGCGCAGACATCATCGCCGTCGACGCGTGTGTTCAATTCGAATCCACGTCTTACGCCGGCGCCACCGAAGACGACCTGGCCGAGACAGTCGAACTGGTCAAGGCTCTGGACCGTCGAATTGTCGCTACCAAGACCGACGTCCGCGACTTCTCTGCGCTGTCCGCGGCGCTCGATGCCGGCATCGACGAACTGGGGCGCCTCGACGTCGTCGTCGCGAACGCCGGAATCTGTTCTGCCAACATGTCCTGGGAAATCACGCCCGAGCAGTGGCAGGAAACGCTCGACGTCAACCTGACCGGAGTCTTCCACACCGCCAAGGCAGCGATCCCGCACCTGATCAAGCAAGGCACCGGTGGCTCGATCATCTTCACCAGCTCCGTCGCCGGCCTGCGTGGGCTCCCCTTCCTCGGCCACTACGTCGCGAGCAAACACGGCATCACCGGTCTGGCCAAGACGATGGCCTCGGAATTGGGGCAGTACAACATTCGGGTCAACACCATCCACCCGCACGGCGTGGAAACCGGAATGCAGATGACGGACATGCGGCCGCTCATCGACGCCAACGCTCACACCCTCGGTCCGATCTTCATGCAGACCTTGCCAGACCCGGTCAGCCAGCCGGAGGACATCGCCGCAGCCGTCGCGTTCCTCGGTTCCGACGAGGCCCATCACATCACCGGCATCGCGATGCCGCTCGATCTGGGCACCCTGATCCGCTGATCGAATCTTCTCGAGTTTTTCCCGTCCTCGGGGAATATCGCTTCCCCGAGGACGGTTGCGCGAGACATGACCAAAACTGTTGTAGCGCAGACGTACGGCACGCCCGAGGTCCTGGAGCTGGTGGACATCGATTTACCGGCACCGAAATCAGGCGAAGTCCTGGTCGACGTGAAGGCGATCGGCGTCAATCCCTTCGACTTCAAGCTCTACAGCGGTGCTTTCGGCACTGATCCCGAGAAACTTCCGATCCGCCTCGGCGGCGAGGCAGCGGGCGTCGTCTCGGCGGTCGGCGACGGCGTTACCGGTGTTGCAGTCGGCGACGAGGTGATCGTCAGCCCCGGCAACGGTCTTTACGCCGAACAGGTAGTCGTTCCGGTCTCCTCGATCACCGCGAAGCCCGCCGGCATCAGCTGGGAACAGGCGGCCGGACTCCTTCTCGTCGGCGGAACTGCAGTCGACGCCCTCGACACCATTCGCGTCGGCTCCGGGGACACCGTCCTCATCCACGGCGCGTCCGGTGGCGTCGGCGCTATTGCGGTTCAGCTCGCCGCAGCACGCGGTGCCACCGTGATCGGCACTGCGGGAGCATCGAATCAGGACTACGTGCGCTCGCTCGGCGCCACGCCGGTGCTCTACGGCGAGGGCCTCGAAGCCCGCGTTCGTGAACTCGCACCGAACGGTGTCGACGCCGCTTTCGACACCGCCGGAACTGACGAAGCCGTCGATACATCTCTGACATTGGTCGCCGACAAGAGCCGTATCGTCACCATCGTCGCGTTCGGACGCGCCCAGACCGACGGCTTCGCGTCTGTCGGCGGAGGCAATCCGGCAAGTGCCGAAGCACGTTTGAAGGCTCGCTCCGAACTGGTCGAACAAGCCGGGTCCGGACACCTCACCGTGAAGATCGCCAAGACCTTCCCGCTCGCAGACGTCGCACTCGCTCACACCGAGTTGCAGAGTTCTCATCCCGCCGGGAAGTTCATCCTCATTCCCTGAGGTTCCCTAAGCCTGAACGGCGAGTGGAACCAAGAGGGTAGTGCCGAACGCGACGAGCACGGATTCGCCTTCGCGTTCGGCATGTACCTCGGCAGTGACGAACACCTGCTTGCGCCCAGCCTTGACCGAGCGTGCCGTGGCGACGAATGCCGTTCCTACTCCCGGGCTCACGAAATTGACCGCGCAGTTGGACGCCGCCACGACACCAACCTGTGTAAAGGCAGCAAATCCGCACGCAGTGTCGATAAGTCCCGCCACAAGCGCAGCGTGCAAGTGTCCCGAGTACTGGCCGAGATCCTCACGCCATTCGAGCCGCAGGCAGACACGTCCTGGTTCGGCCTCCGTCACTTCGAATCCGGCCCACCGGTTGAAGGCCGCCGAGGCGTTGACTGCGCGCAACTGTTCCAGCATTTCCGAATTTTCCATGTAGACCAGTCTACATAGATTGTGGTGGATCGCTGGGGTGTTTAAGCTCCAACTCGTGGCGACTCCCCCGAAACACCGCGAAGCACTGGTACGAGCTGCAGCCGATCTGTTTCGCCGCCAGGGGTATGCGGCTACGGGGCTCAACGAGATCCTCAAGTCGAGTGGCGCCCCGAAAGGTTCGCTCTACCACTACTTTCCCGGCGGCAAAGAGCAGATCGGCGAAGAGGTCGTCCGCGTCGGCGGGCAGTTGGTCACCGACACTCTGACCGAACTCGCCGACAACCACCCGGACGCCGGAGCACTGCTGCGCGAGTATGCGCGGTTGCTCGCTGGATGGGTGAGCGATTCGGACTTCCACGAAGGCTCGCCGATCACGACGGTGTTGTTGGAACTTGCCCCCGATTCGGAGAGCGTGACAGCCGCAGGACAGGCGGTCTACCGACAGTGGACTTCGCTACTGCGCGACTCACTGATCGAGTCCGGTGTCGCACGCACTCGAGCGGAACGGCTTGCCGTCCTGGCAGTGTCCGCACTCGAGGGTTCGCTGGTGCGGGCTCGCGTCGAACGATCAGGTCAACCGATCCTCGATTCCCTCGGCGAGGTCGCCGACGTGTTCGCCGGAGCAATCGCTGCGGCAGCCGTGCACTGAGCTGACATGCCCTGAGCGAACGGCACTCTCGGTCTCATGAAGGCGCCGAAAGGTACGTTCGCTCGGAATCGGACGGTGGGCCTGCCGGCTTCCCGCCACCACCCCGAGCACCCCCGCGGGCCGCGCCGATCCCCGCGACGACGACGCATGCGATACCTGCCACCGCCAGCAAACTCGGAACCTGTTGCAGCACAACAAGACCGATGAGCTGCGCGAAAGCGGGTTCGAGACTCATCAGCGTGCCGAATGCTGCCGTCGACAGCCGCCGCAGTGAGACCATCTCCAGAACGAACGGCACGACGGGCAGCAAGATCGCAAGTCCGAGGCCCACGAGAACCAGGTGCGGGGTCAGCCGCCCAATGGCCGAGTGGCCCACGGCAATTGTCGCGGCCAACCCGGCAACCGCCATCGACACCGCCAGCCCGTTGATACCGGCAACCTCGTCGCCGACCCGCTGGGTGAGCAGTATGTACATCGCCCAGCAGAGCGCCGCGCCAAGTGCGTACGCCACACCGACCAGATCGACTGTCCCTGCCCACGGTTCGGTGAGAAGGACTACGCCCACGCCTGCCAGAACCGGCCACAGAACGCGGCCACGCCCCCGGAGCAAAGCAACCGTCAGCGGACCCAAGAACTCCAGCGCGCTTGCCGTTCCCAGAGGAAGACGCTCGACGGCCGCCATGAACAACAGCGTCATTCCGGCGGTGACCACACCCAGGACCACGCAGGCCAGAAACGCTTTGCGAGTGAACGCGGAGGGACGGGGCCTGACGATGATCAGAAGAATGATGCCCGCCCAGGCGAGACGTATCCACGCTGCTCCGTCTGCTCCGAGCTGATCGATCAGACCCACCGACACGGCGAGCCCGAGCTGCACGCACAACATCGCCAGAACAGCCAGGCCCACTCCGGCCCGCGCTTTCGTATCCATAGCTGAATTGAACGGGACGCCAACCGTTCGTGTCCACGCGATTTTGACCTACATTATGTTCACGATTAGTGAATGATCGAACGATGGAAACCCGTCGACTCCATCTCCTCCTCGAACTCTCCCGCTTGGGTTCCATGCGCGCGGTCGCCGAAGCTCACAACCTCACGACATCGACAGTGTCCCAACAGCTCGCGGCTTTGACCGCGGAAACCGGTACTGCATTGATCGAACCGGAAGGCCGACGCGTTCGCCTCACACCTGCCGGTCAACGACTCGCCGATCATGCGGTCACCATCCTGGCAGCCGTCGATGCAGCACGCCTGGACCTCGATCCGACCGCCGAACCGGAGGGGACACTGAGAGTCGGCGGATTCGCTACTGCCGTCAGAACCGCGATGCTCCCCGTCGCCCTGAGCCTGCAACACAGCCATCCACAGGTAGACGTGGTGATCTGCGAGTACGAACCGGCCGAGGCTTTTGCCCTACTCGAACGAGACGACCTGGACCTCGCGCTGACGTACGACTACAACCTCGCCCCCGCATCCCCGAGCTCGTTACTCGAAGCACTACCGCTCTGGTCGACGCCGTGGGGATTATGCGTTCCCGACAACGCCCACACACCCGACGAGTCCACGAAATCCGGGATCGATCTGCGTGCCTTCGCAGACACACCATGGATAGTGAACTCGCGAAATACAGCCGACGAGCGGGCCGTGCGAACCCTCGCGTCACTGGCTGGATTCACCCCTCGGATCACTCACCAGATCGACAGTCTCGACTTGGTCGAACTCTTGATCCTCAGTGGTTACGGCGTGGGGCTGATGCCACTCGAACGCAAGACCCGCGAAGGCGTACGCGTCGTGCCGCTGACCGATCCGCCTGTCATCCTCACCGCCTATGCGGTGACGCGTCGCGGCCGATCGTCGTGGCCGCCGCTTCGGCTCGTGCTGGACCGCCTCACGGCCTACCGATAACTCAAATCCGATCAGCGTCGCCGTCGTGGCGCTGCTGCTTGGCAATTCGACGCTGCTCTTCCGCCCGCTCGCGGCACTGACGCAAGAATGCTTCGTCCGCCGCCGGATCCTGCGCAACGGCGCGTCCCGGACGCTCGTATTCGCCGTAACCGGTTGGGCCGACGTAACCGCGGGGCGCGTTCTGTCCGCGCCCGACCACCAGCCACAGAACGGACCCCAAGGTGGGAAGGAAGATGATGATCAGAATCCAGACGACCTTGGGTAGGTACTGGATGTAGGCGTCATCTCTCGTGATGGCGTCGACGATGCAGAAAATCCACAGCAACATCGTGATGAGGCCGAACAAGGCATAGGGCACGCTGGCGATTCCTCCCGAGAATAAAAAACCCTCGCCATGCTAACGAAAACAGACCGATTAGTACATTAGATTCTGCCGAATGTTGAACTCGAGCCATCCTCGGTATGCATCGACATCCCATCCACTGACCCGACGCAATTGCTGATGAAGCTGAGGCGAGACGAAAGCGGCAAGTATGCCCGCGGCTTTCTCGAGCGAAATCTCGGGCCTCAACAATCCATGCTCGGACAGACCCTCGGCTATCGACATCGCATTGACGGCCGACTGATCCGACGATTCCTCGGACAGTCGCCGCATGTCGGCATCCGCACCTGACGATTCGACCGCGACCATCATCAGAGCGCCGGCACGTTCGAGCAGTCCGATGCCCTGTGCCACGATCTGGGAGACGATCCGGCGAACGTCATCGGGGTCCGAGGCCAGGTTCGGCGCGCCGAGTGGAACCTCGTCGGCATCGAGCGCCGCGGCGAGGGCCGCTTCGAAGATCTCGAGCTTCCCGCCCGGGAAGGCTGTGAACACCGTCCGATTGGCGACGCCGGCCGAGTCGGCAATCTGTTTGACGGTGGCACTGACGTATCCGTCTCGGACAAACAAGGTCGTCGCCGCATCACGAATGAGTTCACGCGTTCGCTGTGCGGAAGCTTCACGCACGCGGGAGTGGTACTGGCGTCTGCCCTCCATTGCGCACACTTTAGCCGCATTCGATGCAACGGCCATGCATGGAAAGAATCGTGCAGTTCAGGAGCCTTTTCCGGGGTGATCTATCCAGCCGTCGCTACCGGGAAACACCAACGCCTCGTGCCCGTTGTCGTACCTGACCAGATAGGGCGGCCCTCCGTCCTCCCCGTGGACTTCGAGGACCTCGGCAGTTACCTCCGCCTGCCCAACCACGCGCCCCTGGACATGGAGACGGTCACCCACTTCGGCATGCATCACTCCTCCTCGCTGCCCGCTCGCGCGGGCGCAGACCAACCACTGACGTTGTTCCCGCGATACCGACTTGGAAACCCTGGGCGGGTTGCCGTCGTGAGGAATCGCATATTCACCGAAGGTGACAACGAGGGGTGAACAGTGGTTCACTCATGGGTGAATTACCGTTCACCACCGCCGCGTGAAGGACCGTCTCTTGGCATTGCACTCGTCTCCGACCACTCGCCGTTCAAGTCGGCTCATCACCGCAATTCTCTGTCTTTCCGGCACCGTGGTCGCGCTGCAGCAAACGATGGTCATTCCGTTGTTGCCAGATTTCCCGAAAATCCTCGGCGTCAGCGCTGACGACGCCTCCTGGCTCGTCACCGTCACACTCCTCACGAGCGCCGTCGCCACTCCGATCGTCTCCCGCCTGGCGGACATGTTCGGAAAACGACGCATGATGCTGATCTCGATGACGATGATCGTGGTCGGATCACTGGTCGCGGCGATCGGCGGCAACTTTGTCGCCCTGCTGATCGGACGTGGTCTCCAGGGTTTCGCGATCTCGATGATCCCCGTCGGAATCAGCATCATGCGCGACGAACTGCCCAAGGAGAAGGTGGCGTCGGCAACAGCCTTGATGAGTGCCACTCTCGGAATCGGCAGCGCACTCGGGCTCCCCCTGTCCGGGTTGATCTTCGAGCATCTAGGCTGGCCCGCCATCTTCTGGCTCTCGGCAATCGTGGGCGTCCTGTTGATCATCGCGGTAGCCGCCGTCGTCCCGGAATCGAGTGTTCGCACCCGCGGCAAATTCGACTTCCTCGGCGCGGTCATGCTCTCGACAGCACTCACGGCGATCCTCCTCGCCATCTCCAAGGGCGCCCGTTGGGGATGGACGAGCGAACTGACATTGCTCATGTTCGTCATCGGAATCGTGACGCTCGCACTGTGGTTCCCGTACGAACTTCGCGTCACCCAGCCGATGGTCGACTTGCGAACGTCGGCCAAGCGGCCCGTTCTCCTGACCAACGTCGCCTCGATCCTCGTCGGCTTCTCGATGTATGCGAACAACCTCTCCACCACTCAACAACTCCAGATGCCGAAGATCTCCGGCTACGGCTTCGAACTGGGAGTGATGGCGGCCGGACTGTGCATGATTCCGGCAGGCCTCGCGATGGTCTTCTTCGCTCCCGTCTCCGCGAACATCACGAAACGATTCGGAGCCAAGATCACCCTGATCGTCGGCGGCACTGTGCTCGCGCTCGCCTACATCGCGCGCGTGTTCCTGACCGGCTCGATAGCACTGATCATCATCAGCGCGGCGGTGGTCAGCATCGGAACTGCAATCGCCTACTCCGCGATGCCGATGCTGATCATGCGATCGGTTCCGATCACCGAAACCGCGTCGGCAAACGGCCTCAATTCGCTGCTCCGCTCAGTCGGTACGTCCACATCCAGTGCAGTGGTTGCCGCCATGCTCACCTCGATGGTCATCCCGTCCGGGCCGGGCGAGGGCCTTCCGTCGATCGACGCCTTCAAGAACATCTTCTGGCTGGCCGCCCTCGCCGCCGTGGCTGCTGCCGCTGCCGCTGCGTTCATTCCTCGCCGCGGCGCAAAACCGGAAACGGCGCTTCGCCCGGTGACCCCGGAAGGGTTCGAGCTTCCCGACGCCGCCGTGTCCGAAACGGAAATTGTGGTTGCCGGTCGTGTGGTCCGAGCCGACAGCCGACCGATCCGGCAGGCTGTTGTCACCGTGATGGATATGGAGGGGCGACCTATCGACTGGAGTCGCGCCGACAACGAGGGCAACTTCTGCCTCGCACTACCCCGGCCCGGACGGTACTTGGTAGTGACGAGTGCCGACGGCTGGTCCCCTCGGTCGCAGGTGATCGCTTTCGACAGCGCGCAATCGACGCACACCGTCGAACTCGGCGACCGCCTCACCATCTCCGGCACGGTCGGAGTCGACGGCCGAACAACCTCGGGAACCGTCGTCACACTCACGAAACCGACCGGCGAATTCGTCGCATCCACCGTCACCGACGGAACCGGGCACTACGGAATCGCACTCCCGACATCCGGCCGGTACATCCTGACCGCGCTGACCGAGAGTGGACACGGCACATTGGCTCGTCAGATAGCGGTCATCGCGCAGTCCACCGTCGTCGACTTCGACGTACCCGTCGATGCCGAGCCGTTGACGACAGTATGAGCAACCAAACGCATGGCGATCGGATATCGAGGCGAGCGGCATGAGCAGCGGTGAAGCCAGCATCCTCACAGCAGCAAAAACCTTGTTCGCGGAACGAGGTTACGCATCGACGACCATCAAGGACATCGCGGTCGCAGCCGGTTACTCCCCTGCCCTGGTCATGAAGATCTACGGCAGCAAAGCTCGGTTGTATTCGGCTGCGATCCCGTCCGCACCTCCGATGGACGAGGATCCGAATGCCGACGCCACCGGAAACATCGGCTGTCAACTGGTCGAGAAACTTGTCGCTCGTAGAGAATCCGACGAAACCGATCCGTGGGCAATGCTCGCAGTACACGTTCACGAGGCGCCAGATCCGGACGCCGCCCGGGCAGAGATCAAAGAACGATACGTTCACGGGATCGCGCGGCGCATCGGCGACACCGAGCCCGGTTTGGTTCGCAGCCAGGTCGTCGTCTCACTGTTGCTCGGACTTGCCACCGGCATGCGAACGCTCGAACTCCTCGGTGAGGATTCGTTGTCGTCGAAGGACCTGATCTGGCGCTACGGAAGTCTGATTCAAACAGTCGTCGACGAAATCGAACCGGTATCCGAGCACGAACCGGACATCAGTGGCACGGTGGAGGAATGACTACCTACCGATACCTCGACGCCGATCGAAACCTCCTCGAAGAGAAAGATTTCGAAACCGAGCAGGACGCACAGGAATACCGACTCTCGGTCCTCGGTGCCGAACACATCGAGCCCGCCGACGAATGATCCTGTCGATTCCCCGATCGGTCAGGGAGACTTCGCGGCAGTGGTGAGTTCAGCGATCAAGGCTTGAACGCGACGCTCGATTTCGTCACGGATCGGGCGAACCGCTTCGAGGCCCTGTCCGGCCGGATCGTCGAGAACCCAGTCTCGGTAGCTCTTGCCGGGGAAGATCGGGCACGTGTCGCCGCAGCCCATGGTGATGACGACATCCGAATCCTGGACGGCGTCAACGGTGAGGATCTTCGGAGACTGAGCTGAGATATCGATACCGTGCTCTGCCATCGCCTCGACCGCTGCCGAATTGACGGTCTCGGCGGGTGCGGATCCGGCGGAACGGACCTCGATGGCGTCGCCTGCGAGATGGCTCAGGAATCCCGCGGCCATCTGAGATCGGCCGGCATTGTGGACGCAGACGAACAACACCGATGGTTTGCTCATGACCTCGCTCTTTCTCGACTGGATGAAACCTCTTTGACTGCAAAGCGTTTGCGTAGAGCAAGGGAGACATAGACCAGCCCGACGAGCACCGGTACCTCGATCAGCGGGCCGACAACACCGGCAAGAGCTTGCCCCGAGGTGGCGCCGTAGGTGGCGATGGCTACGGCGATCGCGAGTTCGAAGTTGTTGCCCGCTGCGGTGAACGCCAGGGTCGTCGTGCGTTCATAGCCCAATCCGATTGCGGCGCCGAGGATGTAGCCTCCGCCCCACATGAGCGCGAAGTACGCGAGCAAGGGCAGCGCGATCCGGACGACATCCCAAGGCTGGGAGGTGATCTGTTCGCCCTGCATCGAGAAGAGCACGACGATGGTGAACAGCAGACCGTAGAGCGCCCAGGGGCTGATCTTGGGGATGAACTTGTTGTCGTACCAGTCGCGGCCTTTGGCGCGTTCACCGAAGAAGCGGGACAGAAAACCTGCCAGCAGCGGGATACCGAGGAAGATCAGGACCGATTTCGCGATCTGCCAGGGCGAGGTGTCGATGGTGGTCTGTTCGAGGCCGAGCCACCCGGGCAGGACCGAGAGGTAGAACCAACCGAGCACGGCGAACATGATCACCTGAAACACCGAGTTGATGGCGACCAGCACCGCGGCGGCTTCGCGGTCTCCGCAGGCCAGGTCGTTCCAGATGATCACCATCGCGATACAGCGAGCGAGACCGACGATGATCAAACCGGTTCGGTATTCCGGCAGGTCAGGCAGAAACAGCCAGGCGAGGGCGAACATCAGCGCCGGGCCGAGAACCCAGTTCAGGAACAGGGAGCCTGCGAGGAGTTTCTTGTCCCCGGTGACTGTGTCGAGGCGGTCGTAGCGAACTTTCGCCAACACCGGGTACATCATGATCAGCAGGCCGAGGGCGATCGGTAACGAGATGCCGTCGATCTGCACCTTGTCCAGGGCAGTGTTCACACCGGGGATCCAGCGTCCAACCAGCAGGCCGACGACCATGGCCACGCCGATCCAGACCGCCAGATAGCGGTCGAGGGTGGAGAGTTTTCCGACGACTGCGGGGTGTTCGGTGGTGACAGCGGTGTTGCTCATGCGCTGACCTCTGCGCATGCGTCCGCGACACTCACGCTCGTACCTTCAACCAGTAGAACGGCGGAAAGCTGTTGCAGTGCAGTAGGAATCACCCAGTAGTACACCCAGGTCCCGCGACGTTCACAGTCAAGCAGCCCGGCCTGACGCAACACCTTGAGATGATGCGAGATAGTCGGCTGAGACAGATCGAACGAGTCGGAGATGTCGCAGACGCAGGCTTCACCACCCTCGTGACTTGCCACCAAGCTGAGCAAGCGGAGGCGAACCGGATCGCCGAGAGCTTTGAACATCCGCGACAGGTCGCCGGCCCAATCCTCGGTCAGCGGTTCACGGACGAGCGGGGTGCAGCAAGCCTCGGACTCCGGTGGCTCTTGATTCGACATTCTTCGATATTGACAGATATCGAATCAACGCGCAATCGAGTGCCCGGTCGGCCGGATCCCGGACTCACCCCTCGGCGGTCACCGCACGTCGTTCGAGCAGAACAGTGTCACGCCACACACCGTCGAGCTGGGCAATCTTCTCGCGGAGACCGATAGTTCTGAACCCGGCCGAATGATGCAGCGAGATGGAGGCGCGATTCTCGGGAAATATCGACGTCTGCAGTGTCCAGAGGTCGTCGACATCAGCGGCCATGACTTGCTTGCGCAACAACGCCTTTCCGACACCCCGACCACGCATTCCGCCCGCGACGTACACGGAGTTTTCCGCCACCCCGCGGTAGCAGTCACGCTCGGAAACTGGACTCAACGCAGCCCAACCGACAACAACACCCTCGATAGTCGCGACCCACCGATGCTTCGACAGCCACCGTTCGTGGAGATGCTCACGCGAGGGGACCTCAGTAGCAAAGGTGGCATTTCGGGTGTCGATTCCCTCGCCGTAAATACGGCGAACCGCATCCCAGTCGTCGTCGATCATGGCCCGGACAGAGACATCGTCGGGCAGATCACTCGGGCAGCAAGGACGCGGAGCAAGGACTCCCATCACCACGTCCGCCGCCTGCGGCAAGGCAACGCAACACGTCGGATTCACCGCGACGACCGTGCTCGTCCCCTCCTTACGCATGGTCACAAAACCCACATCGGCGAGCTTGCGCAGGTGGTGCGACACCGTCGGTTGTCCGATCCCCAACGCTTCGGCGAGCGCTCCGACGGTAATACCACCGACCGCGCTCGCCACCCGGTGAAGCAATCGGACGCGCATCGGCTCGGCAAGGCAGGCGAACCACTGCGCGTAGGTATCGGCATCGCCCTGCGCGAGGACGGAAGAACCAATTTGATCCGGGTCCGAATCACCGACGCGCACCGTCGGAGTCTGCAGCGATGTCATCTCTCCACTATATCGACAGCTGTCGATGGTTGCCTACATTGATGATTGTCGATACAGTTCCACTAAGATCGATAATCGTCGATGAAAGGTACGAGATGAACCCCCTACCCGTTGTCGTGATCGGGGCCGGCCCGATCGGCCTGGCAGCCGCAGCAGAACTGCGCGAACGCGGACTCACACCCCTTGTCTTCGAGCGCGGAAGCACAGCCGGTGCTGCGATCTCCGAGTGGAATCACGTTCGACTGTTCTCCCGGTGGTCCGAACTCGTCTCCCCCGCCGCGCAGCGACTCCTCGAGCAGAATGGATGGCGCTCTCCCGCCGCTGAGACGTACCCGACCGGCCGGCAATGGCGCGACCTCTACCTCGGGCCACTCGCCTCAACACTCGGCGACGCCATCCAGTTCGACACCGAAGTGATCGGCGTAGCCCGACGCGGACGTGACCTGGTCGTCGACGCCGGCCGCGATACCGAACCCCTCTCGATTCATCTGCGCCGCCGTGACGGAACCGAGGACCGCGTGTTCGCCCAGGCGGTTGTCGACGCATCCGGCACCTGGGGTACTCCCAACCCGCTCGGCGGTGAAGGTCTTCCCGCCCTCGGCGAGGGCGCTGTGGGCACTGCGATCAGGTACCGGGTTCCTGATCTCGACGATCCGGCGGTGCGTGCACAGTTTGCCGGAAAACACACGGTCATCGCGGGGAGCGGCCACTCTGCGCTGACGGCGATCGTTGCGCTGTCGGGGTTGGCGGAGCAGGCTCCGAGCACCCGCATCATCTGGGCGGTCCGCCGAGGAAACGTCGGCTCAGCGTTCGGTGGCGGCGAAGCTGACGAACTGCCCGCGCGCGGCGCCCTGGGACTGCGCGCAAAGAAGGCCGTCGAGGACGGACTACTGAGAGTGGTCACCGGCTTCCGCACCGCAGAGGTGACAACAACCCCTTCGGGACAACTCGTACTTGCCTCCGATGCCGGTGATCGCATCGAGAACGTGGACAACGTCATAACGCTGACCGGATTCCGCCCCGATCTTTCCTGGCTTTCGGAAATTCGACTCGGCCTCGACCCGGTCTTACAAGCACCGGTCGAGTTGGCTCCACTGATCGACCCGAACGTCCACTCGTGCGGCACGGTGTACCCGCATGGCGCGAAGGAGCTTCGCCATCCGGAGCCAGGCGTGTACTTGGCAGGAATGAAAAGCTACGGCCGGGCACCCACCTTCCTGGCGATGACCGGCTACGAGCAGGTTCGCAGCATCGCCGCCGAACTCGCCGGCGATCACGAAGCGGCAGCCCGCGTCGAGCTGATCCTTCCGGAGACCGGAGTCTGCGGCGGTGCAGGTGTTTTCGACGAAGCTGACGCAGCGGAAGCCGAAGGCGGGGAAGCCGAGGGCGGATGCTGCGGCGCACCCACTCCGGAACTGATCACGTTGTCCGCTCCGTCTGGCAACACCCGCGGCTAGAAACAGTCCATGACGACGGATCCACCCCGCCGGGCTGCCACATCCGACCGAACAAGGCATGCTGATCGTGTGCATACTTTCGAGGTCTGGGCGCCAACGCCGGAATCGGTCCGGGTCGAAGTCGATGGCATCACGCACGACATGGAGCGGACCGACGACGGGTGGTGGCGAGGCGAGGTCGACTGCGACAACCAGGCTCGCTACGGCTTTGTCGTCGACGGTGAAACACTTCCGGATCCACGATCACCGCGACAGCCCGAAGGCGTGCATCTCCGCTCCCAACTGCACCTACTCGACGAGGCGTCCTGGACCGACTCTCAGTGGACCGGACGGCAACTCCCAGGATCGTCGGTCTACGAACTGCACATCGGAACGTTCACCCCCGAAGGAACTTTCGACGCCGCGATCGAGCGTCTCGATCACCTCGTCGACCTCGGTGTCGGGTTCGTCGAGATCATGCCGGTCAACGGTTTCAACGGAACTCACAACTGGGGCTACGACGGTGTGCTCTGGTACACGGTCCACGAGATCTACGGTGGCCCGGACGGGTTACAGCGCTTGGTGAATGCAGCCCACGAACGTGGACTCGGCGTGATTCTGGACGTGGTCTACAACCACCTGGGCCCGTCGGGCAACTACCTCGAAAAGTTCGGCCCCTACATTGCCGATGGCGCGAACACCTGGGGCCGAACGATCAACATCGGAGGCCCGCAGTCGGGCGAGGTTCGCGAATACATCATCGGAAATGCCCTGCGATGGATGCGTGATTTCCACATCGACGGCCTACGCCTCGACGCCGTCCACGCGTTGGTCGATCACACCGGAACGCACATCCTCGAGGAACTCGCCGTCCGAACGGAAACATTGTCGGCCCATCTGGGCCGACCGCTCACGTTGATTGCCGAAAGTGATCTCAACGACGCCACTCTGATCACGCCACGAGCGGCGGGCGGGTTCGGCTTGGACGCGCAGTGGGACGACGACATCCACCACACCATTCACACAGCCGTCTCCGGCGAACGTCAGGGTTATTACGCCGACTTCGGATCCTTGGAATCCCTTGCAAGTACATTGCGGCGCGGGTTCTTCCACGCCGGAACGTATTCCTCGTTCCGTGGGCGGGTTCACGGCCGGCCGATCGACATCACGCATCAGCCCGCCAGTGCTCTGCTTGCATACACGTGCACTCACGATCAGATCGGCAACCGAGCGATCGGCGACCGCCCGAGCGCCTATCTGACGCCAGGACAATTGGCGATCAAGGCAGCACTGGTCCTGCTCTCGCCGTACACGCCGATGCTGTTCATGGGAGAAGAATGGGGAGCCTCCACTCCGTTCCAGTTCTTCACCTCGCATCCGGAACGGGAACTCGGCGAGGCCACCGCCAAGGGCCGTAAGGCGGAGTTCGCGGCACACGGCTGGAACAGCGACGACATTCCGGATCCGCAAGATCCACAGACATTTCTGCGATCGAAACTGGACTGGGACGAGCGAACCGACGAGACACATGCTCGCGTCCTGGCGTGCTATCGCGATCTCCTTGCCCTGCGCAAGAAGCGAATCGAGATCACCGACCCCTGGCTGGGGCACCTGCACGTCGACTACGACGAGGACGACCAGTGGATCACCCTGCGCCGCGGCGCATTACAGATCGTGTGCAATCTGGGAACGGACGCGGCCTCGGTCCCAGCCGGCGGAACCCCCATCCTCTGGTGGGATCCGCCGACACAGGACGAGACCGCGTCCGCAACAGTCGTGCCTGGGCACTCGTTCGTCGTACTCGAAAGCTGACTACCCGGATTCTGCAGGAGCTAGCGCTTCGCGTTCTACCGTTCCACGCATCAACGCTTCGCGTTCTCTGGTGTACTCCGCAGCATCCGCAAATGCCAATGCGGCACTGACGAACAGAACCAAAGCGGTTGCGCCGGCGGCAACGTGCATACCGTCGACAAACGCCGCCTTCGCGGAATCGGCAAGCACCGAACCGAGTTCACCAGGTAGGTACGTCGCTTCCTGCAGCGCACCGCCGAGGGTGCCCTGCGCAGCGTGCGCCTGATCTGCTTCGAGCATGGACGTGTCGATTCCCTTGCGGAAGATCGCCATCACCACGCTGCCCAGGATCGCCACACCGAGCGCGATACCGAGTTCGTACGCAGTCTCCGACACCGCGGACGCAGCGCCGGCACGCTCGGGTTCCACCGAACTGACCACAAGATCCGACGTCAGGGTCAGTGCGACACCGACACCTGCACCGGCCAGACCGAAGCCGATCACGAACATCAACGGGCCGCTGTCCACCCCGAGGGCGAGCAGCATCGCAGCACCGATTCCGGCAACCGCGAGGCCTGCGCTGAGCACGTGAGACACCGACCACCGGCGAATCAACCAGGCCGCCGCAACCGCGGTGAATGCGCTGAGCAACATACCCGGGAGCATCAGCAGGCCGGCGTCGAGCGCCGAGTTACCCAGCACCAACTGCAGGTACTGCGAGCCGAAGAACAGGACACCGGCGAGTGCGAAGATCGAGAGCAGGTTGGTGATGACGGCGGTGGAAAACGACGCATTGGCAAACAGTTTCAGATCCAACATCGGATCCTTCAGCATCCGCTGACGACGCACGAACACGTAGCCGGCGGCGAGACCCACAAGGCCGATCACCAGCAACGTGATGCTGACGCCGTGCACCACGGATTCCTTGACCGCGTACACCAACGGCAACATGGTCGCCATCGACAGACCAGCGCTGATGAGGTCGAATCGACCCGGGTTGGGGTCTTTCGACTCCGGGATCAGGATCGGGCCGAGTACTACCAGCGCGATCATGACCGGGATGTTGATCAAGAAGACCGAACCCCACCAGAAGTGCTCGAGCAACCAACCACCGACCAAAGGGCCTGCCGCTGTACCGCCACCGGCCATCGCGCCCCAGACACCGATTGCCTCGGTGCGCTGACGCGGGTTGACGAAGATCGTGCGGATCAGACCGAGGGTGGCCGGCATCAGCGTTGCACCGGAAATACCCTGCAGCACGCGTGCGGCAATGAGCATCTCGGGACTGACAGCAAGAGCGGCGATGATCGAGGCGAGACCGAAGCCGACTGCGCCGATCAGGAGCAGTTTTCTCCTACCGATCCGGTCACCGAGCGTACCCATGGTGATGAGCAGACCGGCGAGCACGAACGAATAGACGTCGATGATCCACAGCAACTGCGTGCTGCTCGGCTCGAGATCGGCGCTGATGAACGGAAGCGCAAGATCGAGCACCGTGCCGTCGACTGCGATGAGCAACACAGCAATGGCAAGGACTATCAAGCCCGCCCAGTCACGCTTTGTCGCCCGAACCTCGTCGGGATTGATTGCAGACGTCTGATCTGCCGACACTGACATTGCTCCCCTGCGACTTTCTCTGAGTTCTTTCGAAAAGATTTCACTGAACCGTCCAGCCGGTACAGTAGGTCTACGGTAACAGTGAACCGTCCAAGCGGTAAAGTTATTTCCGGGTAGGGTCACATCACATGGCTGCCGACACTCGCGATCGAATTCTCGACGCACTGGAGAAGCTGCTGCTGGTCAGCGGCGTTGCCCAAGTCACGCTCGAAGGCGTTGCTGCCGAAGCCGGGGTTTCCAAGGGCGGACTTCTCTATCACTTCCCCAGCAAGGAAGCACTGCTCGCGGCGATGGTCCGCAGACTCGGAGAACGCTCGGATCAGCAACTCGAAGACGCCGTAGCAGGCGGTACGACGGTCACCGAGTTCTATCTGCAGATCCCCGATGCGAACGAAAGCGAAGAACTCTCACTCTTCCGGTCGATCATCGCGGCACTGAGAACAGTCGACGGACAACACGACGAGATCCAGAAAGCCGTTACCCACGTGATGCGCAGCTGGGACAAGGGCCTTCAGACCGAGATCGCCGATCCCATACAAGCCGAGATCATCCGACTCGTCGGCGACGGTCTGTACTTGGCGGCCATGCTCGGGCTCCCCCAGCCAGATCCCGAATTGCATCGACAGGTGGTCGAGCGACTGCGGCCCTGACCGGGGGCGTCCCTTACGTCAGATAGCGGTACGCCGGGCTTCCCGGCTCGAGCCTCTCGGACTGCATCGGCGCGCGCTCCATCCGCTCGAGCAACGCCGCCAACCCGTCGGCGGAACCGAGTTCGATACCCACCAACGCGGCACCCGTCTCGCGATTGTTTCGCTTGACGTACTCGAACAGCGCGATGTCGTCGTCCGGCCCGAGCACGTCCGAGAGGAAGCGACGGAGCGCTCCCGGTTCCTGCGGAAAGTCCACCAGGAAGTAGTGCTTGAGCCCAAGGTGAACGAGCGAACGCTCGAGGATTTCGCCGTAACGGGATACGTCGTTGTTGCCACCGGAAATCAGGCACACGACGGTCGAACCCGGCTCGAACGTCAAATTCTGAAGTGCCGCAACGGAAAGCGCTCCCGCGGGTTCGGCGATGATGCCCTCGCTCTGATACAGCTCGAGCATCGCCGTGCAGATAGCGCCCTCGTCGATCTGATTGACGACAAACGATCCCGAACCGGACCGTGTCTGAAGTTGACGAGCCACGAGCGGCAACGACGCGTGCGACACCACGGCGGCACCCAGACGTGAGACGACCTCGTAGGGAACATCGCCGATCCTCTTGACCGCTGCCCCGTCGACAAATGGATCGACGTCGGGAAGAGTCACCGGGCCCCCGGCAACGAGAGCGGCCGTCATGGACGCCGCGCCGGACGGCTCGATCCCGACGATCGACGTCTTGGGCGATCGCTCGTGCAGATAGGTGGCTATGCCCGCGATGCAACCGCCGCCGCCGACCGGCACGACGATCGTGTCGAGAGGTGCGTCCAGTTGCGTGAGAATCTCCGCTGCGATGGTTCCTTGCCCCGCAGCGGTGCGCACGTCGTCGAACGGGGGAACCATGGTTGCGCCGGTTTCGGCTACGTCCTCCGCGGCCGCAGCAGCGGCGGCGTCATAGGTCTCACCGATCATGAACAGTTCGACAAACGCTCCACCGTGGGCGCGGATGCGATCACGCTTCTGCTTGGGGGTATTTGCCGGAACGTAGATCCGACCCTTGATCTGCATCGTTCGGCACGCGAAGGCAACACCCTGCGCATGGTTACCGGCACTGGCAGTCACCACGCCGGCCGCGCGCTCGGCCTCGTTGAGCTGAGCGATCAGGTTGTACGCGCCACGAATCTTGTACGAACGAACGCCCTGGAGGTCCTCGCGCTTGAGGTACACGTGCGCGCCGGTCAACGCCGAAAGACGGTCGCTGTACTGCAGGGGTGTCGCCGCAATGACGTGCTGAATTCGCTCGATGGCCGCGTCGATCTCCTGCGCGTCGAGCGCGGGGACGGTGGACTTCGTTACTACGACATCGGGCGAGTTAGACACTCCGCCATTTTCGCACGTCGGGGATCAACCTTCCCACCACCCCGCCCCACATGGTCTGCGAGGCAGGGCGGCGGGTAGGTCAGCCGCGAGGATCCAACTGTGAGAGACGTGGCACGTTCCGCAGATTCGACTTGGCCATCTGCACAGCCTCGCCGACGCCGCCGTTCATCACCATCTTCGACATCGCCAAAGCGAAGCCCTTCATCTGACCACCGGTGATGGTGGGCGGCAACGACAATGCCAGCGGATCGGTCACCAGATCAACCAAGGCCGGACCGTCGTGATCGAGCGCGGCGCGTAGGCCCGCTTCGATGTCCGCGGGATTCTCGATTCGGCGCGAGAAGATACCGAGCGCAGCAGCAACCGCCGCGTAGTCGACCGCGGGCACGTCGACCCCGAAATCCGGAAGGCCGTCGACCAGCATCTCGAGCTTGACCATTCCGAGCGTCGAGTTGTTGAACACCACGATCTTGACCGGCAACTTGTACATCGCGACGGTGACCAACTCACCGAGCAGCATCGACAATCCACCGTCGCCCGACACCGAGATGACCTGACGCCCCGGACTCGACCATGCCGCACCCATCGCATGTGGGAGCGCATTGGACATGGATCCGTGCAGCGCCGAGGAGATGAAGCGTCTCGATCCGTTCGGATTGAGATAGCGCGCCGTCCACACGTTGCACATCCCGGTGTCGGCGGTGAAGATCGCGTCGTCGGCCGCCAGATCGTCGAGGATCGAGGCCGCATACTCGGGATGAATGGGTGTGCGCTGCTTGACCGGATCCGTGTACGCACCAACCACTTTGGTCATCAGAGTGTTGTGCTTTGCGAGCGTATCCTCCAGGAACCCGCGGTCGGTCTTTCGATCGAGTTGCGGAATCAGTGCGCTCAAGGTGCTCGCGACGTCACCGTGCACCGCCAGGTCCAGGCTGGTTCGACGCCCCAACCGCTCGGCCGCGATGTCGATCTGAGCGGTACGAACGTCATC
Source organism: Rhodococcus sp. APC 3903 (assembly GCF_030407755.1). NCBI lineage: Bacteria > Bacillati > Actinomycetota > Actinomycetes > Mycobacteriales > Nocardiaceae > Rhodococcus > Rhodococcus sp. APC 3903. The sequence continues at coordinate 324,688 of NZ_JASDCV010000003.1, read as the reverse complement.
GGGCAAGAACTGGTCGTAAGGAAAGTCCGTACCGATCAGGAGCAGGAGATCGGCGCCGTGGATACCGTCGTGCGCCGCACCGTAACCGAGCAATCCGGTCATCCCGACGTCGTACGGGTTGTCGTACTGGATCCATTCCTTGCCGCGCAGCGAATGCCCGATGGGAGCCCCGACGGTTTCGGCCAGCGCCAACACCTCGGCGCGTGCGTCTCGCACGCCTGCGCCGGCGAAGATCGCAACCTTACGCGAGCCGTTGATCACATCTGCCAACGCCTTGACGTCACCGGCATCCGGAACGACTGTCGGCCTTCGGGTTTCGACGAGCGTCGGCGGGGTGCCTTCTGCCGGACAATCGGCGATGTCCCCGGGAAGCACGATCACCGAGACGCCGTTTCGAGCCACCGAATGCTGAATCGCCGACTGCACCACGCGAGGTGATTGGACTGCCGTGCTGACGAGTTCGGTGTAACTCGAACATTCGATGAAGATCCGCTCGGGATGCGTTTCCTGAAAGTAGCCCATTCCGATCTGGGCGCTGGGGATGTGTGAGGCGATCGCGAGGACCGGCGCGCCCGAACGATGAGCGTCGTACAGGCCGTTGATCAGGTGAAGGTTTCCGGGACCGCAGGATCCGGCACACACTGCGAGTTTCCCGGTGATCTGGGCATCCGCTGCGGCCGCAAACGCAGCTGCTTCCTCATGACGGACGTGTATCCAGTCGATTCCGCCCTTTTCGGAACCACCGGTGCGACGTACCGCATCGACGATGGGATTGAGACTGTCACCGACAATTCCGTAGATCCGACTGACACCCGCGTCAACGAGCTGCTGAACCAATTGATCTGCAACGGTTTTCGGACTCATCAGACCTCCATGACACACTCACGGGAGTCGGGATCGCCGACCCCCGCGAGTGACGATTTGCTTGTGGTTTATGCAGTGCTTCTTGTGGACTGCCGTTTCGTGAGGACCGCAGTGCGTTACTTGGGTTCGAGCACGAACACCGGGATCTCACGATCGGTCTTCGTCTGATAATCGGCGTAGTCGGGGTACGCAGCGACAGCGCGCTCCCACCAGATCGCCTTCTCGTCTCCGGTGACTTCACGAGCAACCAGGTCGAAGACCTGCGTCGCGTCACGCAGCGTGACGTGCGGATCGGCCTTGACGTTGTAGTACCAAACCGGATTCTTCGGAGCGCCACCAAGCGAAGCCACAACGGCATACGAGCCGTCGTGCTCGACGCGCATCAGCGGCGTCTTCCTGACCTTGCCGGACTTTGCCCCGACGGTCGTGAGAACGACGACGGGCATGCCGTTCATGTCGTTTCCCTCGGTGCCACCGGAGTTCTCGATGCGTGCGACCTGATCGGCGGCCCACGACGCTGGACTGGGTTCGTACTCACCTGTGATTGGCATGTGTACCAGTGAACACCCACTCGAGCACCTTGGCCACCGAACCACACCGACCAGGACCGTCGTCGGCACACTCCCCTGGTTGATCGATTAAGTGAGCTGCCGATCAATAAAGTTCGCTTGCCCGAACTCTCATCTCTGGCTACTCTGAAACCACAGCTTCGAACAGCCGTATCGCTAGCCAAGCCGCATCGAGAACAGACTGCACCGAGAAAGGGACGAGATGACTACCGCAGATATCTCCACTCGCGAATCACGCCCCTCGTCCGACCATTTCGTCGATCTGGCCGGGACTCAGTGGCCGCTGTACAAGATCGAAGCTCTCGCGGTCGGTTTTGTGCTGTTCGTGGTCGCCGGAGCTGTCACCCAGTCGATGCAGGTAGCCGTACTGACTGCCGCAACAGCCGCTGTGATCACCTGGTGGGCGCGTCGCGTGTACTACTCACGCACCACCTGATCACTCCACTCTCCGATCTCCCGCGAACCACGAAGGGACCTTGCTGCTGATGCAGCAGGTCCCTTCGTTCTGTTCAGGTGCGCTCGATCGGCGGTCAGACCGTCAGACAGCTCGGCCCGAGCAATGCCTTCAGGTCGCCCATCAGCGCCGAGGACGGTTCGACCCGAAGGACGTCGTCGACCTTCCACAAGCTGATCTCGGTTCCGCCGATCAGCCGGACATGGACGTCGGACGTTCCGGGGTGCCTCGTCAGCACCTGCTTGAGAGCACTGAGCTTGTCCTTGGTGCATTGCCGAAGGGGCAGTGAGACCGACAGGGGGCGTGCGACCCCGATCGCCGAAATATCAGGCACCGCAAGGTCGTTGCCGATCAGCGACATCCGATCGTCTCGGATCGAGACGCGAGCCTTGACCAACACGATGGCATCCTCGGCGATGTCCATTCCGTACACCGCGTACGCCTGCGGGAAGAACAGCACCTCGATTCCACCCACGAGATCTTCGAGCTGCACGATGCACCAGGTCAGACCGTTCTTGTTGACCCGGCGGTCCACCGAGGCGATGATGCCGCCGAGAGTTACCTGGGCACCGTCCTGAACGCCGCCTTCGAGTATCGCGGCGATGGACGTGTCGGACTGCTGGCGAAGAATGTGCTCGACGCCGTTGAGCGGGTGACCGGAAACATACAGCCCCAGCATCTCTCGTTCGAGTGCCAGGCGATGCTTGGAGTCCCACTCCTCCTCTGGAATCTTGACGTCGAACACCGAGGTGATCGACTCGTCCGCCTCGGCACCGCCGAAGAGGTCGAACTGTCCGATCGCCTCTGCCTTCTTGGTGCTCATCACGGAATCGATGGCGTCGGCATGGACCAACATCAGGCCCTTGCGCGGGTGACCCAACGAGTCGAAAGCACCGGCCTTGATGAGAGATTCGGTGACCTTCTTGTTGCAAGCCATCGCGTCGATCTTGCCGAGATAGTCGGAGAAATCGGTGAACTTCGATTTCTCCGTGCGCGCCTTGATGATCGAGGCAACGACGTTGGCGCCGACGTTGCGCACCGACCCCATACCGAAACGGATGTCGTCGCCGACGGTCGCGAAGTCGACGCGTGACTCGTTGACGTCCGGCGGGAGAACGGTGATGCCCAACTTGCGGCAGTCGGCGAGATAGATCGCGGACTTGTCCTTGTCGTCACCGACGGAGGTCAGCAGACCTGCCATGTACTCGGCCGGGTAGTTCGCCTTGAGGTACGCAGTCCAGTACGACACGAGTCCGTAGCCGGCGGAGTGCGACTTGTTGAACGCGTACCCGGCGAAGGGAAGGACCGTGTCCCACAGCGCCTTGATGGCCGCTTCGCTGAAGTTGTTGTCCAACATGCCCTGCCGGAAGCCGGCGTAGGCCTTTTCCAGCTCGGACAGCTTCTTCTTACCCATGGCGCGACGCAGCAAGTCGGCCTGACCCAGGGTGTAACCGGCCACCTTCTGCGCCAGTTGCATGATCTGCTCCTGGTAGATGATCAGGCCGTACGTTTCCGAGAGGATCTCCGCGAGCGGCTCCTCCAACTCGGGGTGAATTGGCTTGACGTCTTCCAAGGCGTTCTTGCGCTTGGCGTACGAGATGTGGGCGTCCACACCCATCGGCCCCGGTCGATACAGCGCCAATGCGGCGACGATGTCGCCGAATCCGGTGGGCTGCATCAGTTTCAGCAACTCGCGCATACCGCCGCCGTCGAGCTGGAACACACCGAGAGTGTCGCCGCGGGCGAGCAGTTCGTATGTTGCCGCATCGTCCATCGGCAAAGTGTCGAGGTCGAGGTCGATGCCGCGGTTGGCTTTGATGTTCTCGAGCGTGTCGCCGATAACCGTGAGGTTTCGCAGACCGAGGAAGTCCATCTTGAGCAGACCGATGGCTTCACACGAGGGGTAGTCCCACCCGGTGATGATGGCGCCGTCCTGGGCGCGCTTCCAGACCGGGATTGCGTCGGTGAGCGGTTCGGACGACATGATGACCGCGCAGGCGTGCACACCGGCGTTGCGGATCAGCCCTTCCAGACCCACCGCGGTCTTGTAGATCTTCGCGACGTCCGGGCTGGAGTCGATGAGCGCTCGAACCTCGACTGCCTCCTTGTACCGCTCGTGCTTCGGATCGGTGATACCGGAAACCGAGATGTCCTTGGCCATGATGGGCGGCGGGAGCGCCTTGGTGATCTGATCGGCGATGGCAAAGCCCGGCTTGCCGAACTGGACGCGAGCCGAGTCCTTGATGGCAGCCTTGGTCTTAATGGTGCCGAAGGTGATGACCTGGGCGACCTTGTCGTTGCCCCACTTGTCCGTCGCGTAGCGAACCATCTCGCCGCGACGGCGATCATCGAAGTCGATATCGATATCTGGCATGGACACACGCTCGGGGTTGAGGAATCGCTCGAACAGCAACCCGTACGGGATGGGGTCGATGTTGGTGATACCCATCGCGTAGGCCACCAACGAACCGGCAGCCGATCCACGGCCGGGCCCGACGCGGATTCCGACGTCCTTGGCGTGGTTGATCAGGTCGCCGACCACCAGGAAGTAGGCCGGGAAGCCCATTTCGTTGATGACGCCGATCTCGTAGTCGGCGCGGGCGAGGTACTCCTGCGGAGGTCCGCTCGGGAAGCGGCGATCGAGTCCGCGCATCACCTCGGCGCGCAGGAAGGTCTGCTGCGTGTGACCCTCCGGGACCGGGAAGATCGGCATGCGGTCGTGGAACGCCCACACGTCCTCGTACGACTGCACACGCTCGCCGATGGCCACGGTGTTGTCGCACGCCCCCGGTACTTCGTTGTCCCAGATGGCGCGCATCTCGGCAGCGGACTTGAGGTAGTAGCCGTCGCCGTCGAACTTGAAGCGAGTGGGGTCGGACAGCGTCTTGCCGGTCTGGATACAGAGCAGCGCCTCGTGGTTCTCGGCGGCGTCCTTGGTGACGTAGTGGCAGTCGTTGGTGGCAAGTGGCGGGATACCGAGTTGCTTGCCGATGTCGAGCAGACCCTCGCGCACCCGGCGCTCGATCGAGAGACCGTGATCCATCAGTTCGAGGAAGAAGTTGTCCGGTCCCCAGATCTCCTGCCACTTCGCGGCAGCTTCGAGAGCCTCGCGATCGTGACCGAGACGAAGACGCGTCTGAATCTCACCCGAAGGGCAACCGGTGGTGGCGATGATGCCCTCGGCGTGCGCCGCGATGAGTTCCTCGTCCATGCGAGGCCACTTGCCGAGCTGTCCCTCGATTGACGCGAGAGAAGACAGCTTGAAGAGGTTTCGGAGCCCCGTGGCGTTCTCGGCCACCATCGTCATGTGCGTGTACGCACCGCTACCGGAGACGTCGTCGGACTTCTGGCTGCGATCTCCCCAGAGAACTCGTTTGGTGTTGAAGCGGGATTCGGGTGCGATGTACGCCTCGATGCCGATGATCGGCTTGATGCCGGCACTCTTGGCCTCGTTGTAGAACTGGCTGGCGCCGTACATGTTTCCGTGGTCGGTCATGCCGACAGCGGTCATTTCGAGACGAGCGGCCTCCTCGAACATGGCGCCGACCTTGGCCGCACCGTCGAGCATCGAGTACTCGGTGTGATTGTGAAGATGTACGAACGAGTCAGCCACGTGCGCCTCTCTGAAGGTCTGGGAGCGAGATCGAGTGTATGCCGCGTTGCCGACACGTTCGGCGACAGCCATCGTGGAGTCGCAGTGTGCCACCTCCGATCACGTGACCGGAACCTCAGGTTCGGCGCTCGACCTCATCGAACGCCGCGAACGTCGACTGGCGACGAAGGTATCTGTCGTGAAGATCACCAGCGCAGCCCAGATCAGAACGAAGCCGATCCAGCGTGAGGCCGGCATGTCCTCGTGCATGACGGCCACACCCCACGCCATCTGCAGCGCCGGGGTGAGGTACTGCAGCATGCCCATCGTCGCCAAGGGAACTCGCTGAGCGGCAACGCCGAACAGGAGCAGTGGCAGTGCGGTGACCGGGCCGGCGGCAAGCAGCAACAGGCTGTGTCCGGCGCCGCTGCTGATGAAGGCACCGGCCCCGGTCAGGCCGAGAAACACGAGGTAGCCGACCGCGAAGGGTGCGGCGACGACTCCCTCGGCAGTCAAACTGGTTCGGGGATCGAGCGGAACCACCTTCTTGACCAGCCCGTAGGTGGCAAACGAACCGGCGAGCACCAATGCGACGATCGGCGGTTTACCGAAGTCGACCGTGATCACGACAACTGCCGTGGCGGCGAGGACGAGGGCGGCGATCTGAGCGCGGCGCAATCGTTCGCGGAAGATCACGACGCCGAGCAGAACAGTGACCAGCGGGTTGATGAAGTACCCGAGGGCCGCCTCCACGACGCGACCTGACACCACGGCATAGATGTACGTCCCCCAGTTCACCGCGATCGCCGCTGATGCCGCGGTCACCAGCAGCCAGGTGCGTGCGCTGATTCCGCGAAGCGATCCGAGGCGGCCGGCAAAGGCCAACACGATCAGCATCAACAGAAGGGTCCACACCACTCGGTGCGCAAGGATCTCGACCGGATCGGCGAAGTCGAGTAGTCCGAAGAATGCCGGGAACGTTCCCCACAACAGGAACGCCGCCACACCGTAGAGGATCCCCGAGGACGAACCGGACCTAGCGCGTCCGTCCTTGTTCACAGAACCGGAGTTCACGGAACCGGAGTTCACGGGACCGGGCCGTCGTCGGGGCCGGGAGCAACGACGTCCACGTACTCCGGCAGCAAGGGACGGACGGCCGCCAACCACGGCGAGGCGTCGGACGGCAATGCTTCCACTGCACGGACATTCGACTCACGTGTAATCGCGTCCAGTCCTTCGGGAGTAGCTCGCACCAGCACGCCCACCGCGCAGGCGCACCCGGCGGACAATTGCTTCGCCGACGCGAGCGCCACCTGTTGCTGACGATCGGTGTCGCCGCCGAGCGAGATCAGTCGCGTGGCTGCAACACCGGGCGCTCTGCGCACTGCTTCGTCGTTGTCGGGAACGGGCACCGACATGAGCGGCGTCTGGACGCGCTCGATCGGAACTCGGAACATGACCCTGGACACGCGAACGCCCGAGACCTCAGCGCCCGGCACCTGAACACTGCTGGTCGACGTGATGACCTCGTCGACGGTGAGTGCCTTCGTGAACGAGACCAACGCCCACACCGGCCCGTCGACCGACGCGACAGAATCTCGCGCTCGGTCGAGGTAGTCCGGCACAGCTTCCCCACTGTCCGGACCGAGAGTGTCCGTCGTGATCGGCGGGGTCAGCACGGGATTCGCGAACCCCACGCCCACCACCGCCGCCACACCGACCACCACCGCGACGACGGCCAGCGCGGGGGTAAGCCCGCGCGGTGTCATGAGGACCGGAGAACTTCGAGTGCGTGTTCGAGGTCCTTCGGGTACTTGCTCTTGATCTCGACCCAGCGACCGTCCGCCGGGTGGGCGAAGCCGAGCGAGACTGCGTGCAGCCACTGGCGTTCGAGACCGAGCCTCTCGGCAAGTCGGGGGTCCGCGCCGTAGGTCAGGTCGCCGCAGCACGGATGGCGCAACGCCGAGAAGTGGACACGGATCTGGTGTGTGCGACCGGTTTCGAGGTGCACGTCCAGCAGACTCGCTGCCTGGAACGCCTCGATGGTGTCGTAGTGCGTGACGCTGGGCTTGCCGTCGGCCGTGACCGTGAATCGCCAGTCGTTCCCGTGGTGGCGTCCGATCGGGGCGTCGATGGTTCCGCTGCTCGGGTCGGGGTGTCCCTGCACGAGAGCGTGGTAGCGCTTGTCGATGGTCCGCTGCTTGAAAGCGCGCTTGAGCAAGGTGTATGCGCGCTCGGAGGTGGCAACCACCATGACACCCGACGTTCCGACGTCCAGACGGTGGACGATGCCCTGACGCTCGTGGGCACCGGACGTCGAGATACGGAAACCGGCCGCGGCAAGTCCGCCGATGACGGTCGGTCCCGTCCACCCGACGCTGGCGTGCGCGGCAACTCCGACGGGCTTGTCGACTGCAACGACGTCGTCGTCGGCGTAGAGGATCTCCATCCCCTCGACCGGTGTCGCCTCGATGGTCAGGGGCCGCGGCGGTTCGGGCAGGACAACCTCGAGCCACGATCCTGCGGTCAGACGATCGGACTTGCCGACGGCCACACCGTCGACGAGTACCGAGCCTTCTTCCGCGAGTGTCGCGACCACGGTGCGCGAGAGTCCGAGGAGGCGCGCCAGGCCGGCATCAACCCGCATGGCGTCGAGGCCGTCGGGCACGGGCATCGAACGGGATTCCCTCACTTGGTTTCTCCCTCGGCTGCGGCCTTCGATTCGGTGAGCTTCTTGTCGTCCGCCTTGTGATCACGCAGGCGTTCACCGTTGGGTTCGAAGCCGAAAAGAGTCAGTACGACGAGCAGGATCGCGCCACAGACGATCGCGGAATCCGCGATGTTGAACACGGGCCACCAACCGACGGAGACGAAGTCCACCACATGTCCGCGCATGATTCCGGGAGAGCGGAAGAATCGGTCGACGAGGTTACCCAGCGCGCCGCCGAGAACGAGGCCGAGACCGAGCGCCCACCACGGTGATCGGAGCGTGCGACCGATCTTGATCACACCGATGACGACACCGATGGCGACGAGGGTGAGGATCCACGTCATCGACGTCGCCATCGAGAACGCTGCACCGGGATTGCGCACCATCGTGAATGTGACCACGTCACCGATGATTTCGATCGGCTGCCCCGGCTTGACCGCGGCGACGGCCCACACCTTCGTGAGAATGTCCGAGAGCAGGATGACAGCGGCGATGGCAATGAGCATGGTCAGCCGGCGGGGCTTTGCGACCGGCGCAACCGCCAGGTCACCGTCTTCCGATTTCACGGCTTCCGGTTTCACGGTTTCGGGCTCGTCGGCCTTCGAGATTTCGGTAATCGGCTGATCCTCCGCGTTGACATCTCGGTCTGGGTGGTCTGTACTCACGCAACCATCATCCCTCATGTTCACCGCACCGGGTCACGCACTCTGCAACTGCGGCTAGCCTGGAGCGCGTGCCACTGCTGTCCACGACCGGCCGACGAGTTCCGTTCGCCCTCGCTGCCCTCGCTCTCACCACCGTTCTCACCGCTTGCGGCGACTCGGATCAACCTCCCACCGCACCTACCTCGTCGCCGAGCGAAGTCACTGTTCCGGTGACCGCCGCCACCGTCGAGGTACTCGATGGGGGAAGCGAACCGCGCGAGGTACTGCGCATGAACTTGCCTGTCGGCACCACGCAGACGGCGACGCTCGTCACCCAGGCGGTCGTGAGTCAGCAGATCGATCAACAGCCGGCACAAGATTTCTCTTCGCCGGAGATCACGATCCCGCTCTCGGCAAACGTGACCGCTGACGATCCCACCGCTGTCGTAGACCTGACGCTGTCGTCGATGACCTCGCCGGATGCAACGCTGCAGGCAGCGCTGAGCGGGGCCGACGGATCTGCGGCCGGATTGTCGGTCACGGATTCGGGCGCCATCACCGCCCTACGGTTGAAGCCGTCCGCCAACTCGGCCAATGCTGCCCGCGCTGCAATCGAACAGGCGCTCGGCCAAGCGGTCTACCGGACCGTTGCACTCCCCGACGCTCCGGTCGGTGTCGGCGCACGTTGGGTGGTTCGACAACAAGTCAGCAGTGAAATCCTGCTCGATCAGACAACCACCGTCACGCTCACCGCGCGGGAGGGCAATCGGCTTTCGCTCGCGGTGGACGTATCGCAGACCCCGCAGAGCCCGGTCTGGAACCTGGCCGGTGACGCCGGAACGCTGAACATCGATCAGTACGTCATGGCCGGCTCCGGAAACCTCACCGTCGACCTCTCACTCCCCTTGCCGATCGCCGGACAGATGACCGTCGGCGGCGACCAGGCGTACGGCGATCCGGACAGCTCCTCGGTGATCCGGCAGACGATCTCCAACAGCATTCGGTGGGAATCGTGACACGCCGGTCGCTCGCACTGGGCCTGACAACAACGGCGGCACTGTTCGTCGTCACCGGTTGCGGCTCGGACGACTCTCCTAGTGCTGACACAACTACGCAGGTTTCCGCCCCACAGGTCGGCTTGGCGCCGTTCACAGCTGCTCCGGCCCCACCGCTGAGCGGGGCACCGCTCGACCGTGATGCGCTGCAACGAGCCGCGCTCACCCTCTCCGAACTACCTGCGGACTTCGACATAGTTCCCGACCCGGTCGACGACCTCGGCCTCGCACCGGCGCCGGAGAGTTCGGAGGCGGACAAGTCGAGCACCGACCCTGCCGTCTGCGCTCAGGTTCTGGCACCGATAGCCACCCAGGCCGCCGGATCCGTCGCCGACCTCTCCGACATGTTCACCGGCCCCGATTTCACGAGCATCGATCAGGACTCTGCTTCGTACGCCGACGGCGCAGCGGCAGCAGCAGCTTTCGAGAAACTTCAGACCACGCTGGCCGGGTGTGCGGAGTATTCAGGAACCGATGCCGACGGAACGACAATCACCTATCGCGTCGGCGGAGCATCGGACCCGAACGTCGGCGACGCGTCTTTCGCTTTCCGAATCATCACGGAGAGTGGCGGTTTCACCTTGGTCGCCGATGCGATCGTGGCCGCAGTCGGGACCACGTTGACCCAGGTGTCCGCAACTGCGCCGAGTCCGATCGCCCCCGACGTGCTGCACTCGATGGCGTCGGCCGCCGCCGATCGCCTGCGCGCACAAACGCCCTGACAACGAGCGGATTAGTCCCGTCTCGGCCTTACGCGAATGATTCGGGACCACAGACCCTTTGACAACTGCCCGTCCACACTGAACGGTGAGAGTAGGTACGAAACAGACCAACGCGACACACTGATGTGAGGAGCCAGAGTTCATGCCGGAACCCAGAAGGTCAGATCACACCGATTACGTAGCCGTCAATCCGATCTTCTCGAGGCCTGGCGAGGATTCGGTTGCATCGAAGTACACACTCGAACCCGACGGCATGCTTCCCGAGACCGCCTATCAGATCGTCCACGACGAAACGATGCTCGACGGCAATGCGCGGCTCAATCTCGCGACGTTTGTCAGCACGTGGATGGACGACCACGCCACCAAGCTGTATACCGAGTCGTTCGACAAGAACATGATCGACAAGGACGAGTATCCACAGACCGCCGCGATCGAAACCTATTGCTGGCGCATCCTTGCCGACCTCTGGCACTCGCCCTCCCCCAAGGACGCAATCGGTACCTCGACGATCGGTTCGTCCGAGGCGTGCATGCTCGGTGGCCTGGCGATGAAACGACGCTGGCAGCACGCACGAAAAGCCGCGGGGAAGTCCACCGAAAAACCAAATCTCATCATGAGTTCCGCCGTCCAGGTGTGCTGGGAGAAATTCTGCAACTACTGGGACGTCGAGGCGCGCTACGTGCCGATCAGCGAGGAACACCGGACCCTCGACGGTCACGATCTGGACAAGTACGTCGATGAGAACACCATCGGCGTAATCGCGATCATGGGTGTCACGTACACCGGGATGTACGAGCCGGTCCTGGAAATCTCGAAGGCACTCGACGCGATCCAGGAAAAGACGGGACTCGACGTTCCCATCCACGTCGACGGCGCTTCCGGCGCAATGATCGCCCCGTTCCTACAGCCGGAACTCGAATGGGATTTCCGGCTCCCGCGCGTGCACTCCATCAACACCTCGGCGCACAAGTACGGACTCGTCTATCCCGGCCTCGGCTGGGTGGTCTGGCGATCGCAGGATCTACTTCCCGACGACCTCGTGTTCAAGGTGAGCTACCTCGGCGGCAGTATGCCGACCTTCGCGCTGAACTTCTCGCGGCCCGGTGCTCAGGTGATCCTGCAGTTCTACTTGTTCCTGCGTCTCGGCCACGACGGCTATCGCGCGATCCAGCAGTCCTCACAGGACGTGGCGAAATTCCTCGCCGAAGGAATCGGGAAGCTCGACGCCTTCGAATTGTGGAACGACGGTTCCGACATCCCGGTCTTCGCGTGGCGCCTCGCCGAGGGCCACACGTCCAACTGGACGCTGTACGACCTGTCCGACCGGCTGCGGGGCAAGGGCTGGTTGGTGCCGGCCTATCCCATGCCGGACGATCTCTCGGATCTGACAGTGCAGCGCATCGTGGTTCGTAACGGACTGAGCATGGACCTGGCAGCCAATCTGCTGCGCATCATCGAAGAGGAAACCGCGTTCCTCGACGAACTCGACAGCCCGATGCCGCGGCCACGCGTCACCGAGGGATTCCATCACTGACGACGCTCACTGCATGAAGAGCGGCCGCCGACTCCCTTTCGGGGGTCGACGGCCGCTCTGGTGTTTCAGGTGTTGCGCAGAGATCAAGCAGCGCAAGCAGGCGAGGTCAGACCTGCAACGCCGACGATCTGGCAAGCGGTGGTCTTCGAGAGCTTCCAGACGCCGTCCTCGTAGACGAACGAAGCCTGCAGACCCTGCTGCAGCGGCTGGCCGTTGACGACGATGTTCAGCGAAGCTGCGGCCGTCTCGCTACCCGTGTCGGTGACCGGGTCGAGGATCTCGACCTGCGCGCCGGCAGCCTTGGCGGCAGCGGCGACCTGGTTGATCAGCTCGGGATCCTGCTCGGCGCCCTGGACGAGGTTGACCTTGTCTGCGGCCGGAACGGTCTCGTCGAGTGCCTGAGCGACCTTGCCGTTGAGCTCAGCAGACGTCGGGAGCTCGGGAGCTGCAACGTCCGTGGTGCTGGTGGTGGCCGTCGCACTCTTGGACGTCGTGGTGGGTGAGTCGGTCTTGTCATCCGAGCCACAAGCGGTCATCGTCAGGGCTGCTGCGATCGCCACGGCTGCAACGGTCATCTTCTGAAGCTTCAACTTCTCAGTCCTATCCATTCGGGTGTTCACATTCGAGCGTCAGTCGAACATCGTGCTTGCTCGAGGATCGTCGACAACATTACCCAACGGTAAGCGGAAAAAGTCTAAGGACATCCTCAGAGAAGGCTCTCGACCGCATCTGCTACCTCGAGCACCTCATCCGATTCGGCGAAGGTTTTGGCTATTCCCGTTCCGCTGGAACGGGTTTCGAAGCGAACTGTCACCACTCCGTGCCCGGCGCCTTGCACCCAACCGTGTCCGTATTCTGGATGCTTCACGTCCAAACCAGGGTGCCAGTAGCGCTGAGGGACGCGTGCGGCCACCGGAACGTCGAGTTCGGCCTCATCGAGGGCGCCCGTGAGAGTCTCGACCGGATAGCCGGGAACATCCTGATCCAACTCGGGAAAAAGTGATCCTTGCCGAACGGTGGACAAACCGGCGAATCCCACACCGACGAGGCGAATCGGCCCCAATTCCTGCGGGTCGATGACCTGTTTCTGCGCAGTCGCGACAAGGATTTGGCGGTCGATGGTGGCAAACGGCAACGTCACGGATCGCGTCAGAATGCTCATATCGGACTTCTTGAGCTTCAGTACGACGGTGCGAGCTGCTCTTCCGTCCTTCTCCAGCCTGGAAAATGCTGCGCGACCACTACTTTCGACGGCCGCGCGCAGTTGCGCCATCGTGACGATGTCTGCGGCGAACGTGGATTCCGCGCTGATCTGCTTGGATTCGGCACGCTCCGCGACCGGCCGGTCGTCGATCCCCTGCGCGAGCCGATGCAACCCCGGTCCGACAGTGGTTCCGAGTATCGACGCCACCTCCGCTATGGGAGTGCGGGCAAACCCTCCGATGGTTTCGATGCCGAGACGCTTGAGCTTTTCCTCGGCAACAGGGCCGATCCCCCACAGCTTTCGCACCGGAAGTGGATCGAGCAACTCGTGCTGCATCCCGGGAGGAATCACTGCGACGCCGTCGGGCTTTGCCAGTCCCGACGCGATCTTGGCGACCTGCTTACCTGCGCCGGCACCGATCGAGGCGACCAACCCGGTCTCGGCTTTGATCAACGCCCGCAGGTCCTCACAAAACGCGCGGACCTCGTCGGCGCCGACTCCGGCCAATTCCACTGGTTCGCCGAATGCCTCGTCCACCGACAATTGCTCGAGGATCGGCATACGAAGGCGCAACGCGTCGAAGGTGCGTTTACTCAGAACCGAATACAACGACATCCGCGGTGGCAATACCACCGCTCCGCCACCGACCATCCGGCGTGCTTGGTGCATCGGCATTGCCGAACGCGCACCGAAAACTCTCGCTTCGTAACTTGCCCCGGCCACCACTCCGCGCCCGCCCAAGCCGCCGACCAGCACCGGCCGACCTCGCAACGTGGGACGCGTCAACTGCTCGGCGGAAGCGAAAAACGCATCCATGTCGAGATGCAGCACCCACCTGCGACTTCGTGTGGGATCACCTTGATTCATCGGGAGTTACGGTTCTCTCAAAAGTAGGTGCAGAATTTACGTCCGCGCCTTCTTCTTGGGCGACTTCTTCTTCGGCAGGGGTAGTACGTCGGCAGTCCGTTGAATGAAGGCGTGCAGGTGATCGAGGTCCTGCAGCCGTTGCTCCGTCACCCGGTAGTAATCCTTCGCTCCCGGGTACGGCGGAGCCAGATCGGCCTCTGATCCGAACTCCGTACTGACCTCGGTGGGTTTGACGAACAGAACGTCTCCGCAGATCAAGCCCACGATCTTCTCGTCGCAATACAATCCGTACTCGCCGAACATCGCCCTTGCCCGCACGTCGAGCGGTTCCAACTGCTCGAGAATGCGCGCCACGGTTTCCTTGCTCGTACTCATGAGAGCAAACTACTCCGGCACCCCGACAACAGACATTCATCGGGGAGCCGGAGTAGTTACGGCGGTATTAGACCTTCGTGATCGCGGCGCGGATACCGTCACCGAGATCGACGGCGTCGTCTCCCGCTTCACCCACCGAGAACGAGGTGGCCAGAACCTCACCGGCGATCAATTCGCGATGACGCTCCGCCCACTCCTTGCAGTCCTGCGGAACCTCGAGTACGACGTTGATCCGGTCCGAGACGTCCAAACCGGCGGCACGACGCGCATCCTGCAACTGACGGATACGGTCCTTCGCCCAGCCCTCGGCTTCGAGTTCCTCCGTCACGACGGAATCGAGTACGACGAGTCCCGCACCGTCTGGCAATGCAGCCGTCGAATCAGGCTCGGCTGCAACCAGTTTCTGCGTGTACTCCTCGGGCAGCAGTTCGATGCCCGCCGCAACTACGACGCCGTCCGCGTTCTCGGTCCAGTCGCCCGCCTTGACCGCCTTGATGACAGTCTGAACGGATTTGCCCAGACGCGGTCCTGCAGCACGCGCGTTGACCGCGATCTCGAAGCGCCCGTGCACGTCGACGTCATCGGTCAGATCGACCTTCTTGACGTTGACCTCGTCGGCAATCAGTCCGAGGAACGGACGCAGACGCTCGGCATCCGGCGCCGCAACCGTGACCTCGGGCAGCGGAAGACGAACTCGCAGATTCTGTGCCTTGCGCAGGCTCAGCACCGTGGAGCACACGGTCCGGACGTCGTCCATCGCCGCTACCAGCTCGGGGTTCGCGGGGAGCTCCGACGCCTCCGGCCAATCAGCCAGGTGAACCGAGCGCTCCCCGGTCAACCCGCGCCAGATCACCTCGGACACCAGCGGCAACAGCGGCGCAGCGAGACGCGTCACGACCTCGAGCACGGTGTGCAGGGTGTCGATCGCGTCGCGATCCTCGTCCCAGAACCGCGAACGAGACCGTCGCACATACCAGTTGGTGAGCGCGTCGCAGAACAACCGAAGCTCGTCGCACGCGCCGGCGATGTCGTTGACCTCGAGGGCCTCGGTGATCACGTCGCGGGTGGTAGCGAGCTTGGCCAGGATGTACTGATCGAGGATGTTCTCCGAATCGGTACGCCACACACCGGATTCCGGCGCGTACAACTGCAGGAAGCTCCAGGCGTTCCACAGCGGGAGCAACGCCTGACGTACGCCTTCGCGGATGCCCTGCTCGGTCACGATGAGGTTTCCGCCGCGCAAGATCGGCGAAGACATCAGGAACCATCGCATGGCATCGCTGCCGTCGCGGTTGAACACCTCCTTCACGTCCGGGTAGTTGCCCTTGGACTTGCTCATCTTCAGTCCGTCGTCACCGAGCACGATGCCGTGCGCAGCAACGGTTTTGAACGCCGGACGATCGAAGAGTGCGGTTGCCAGCACGTGCAGCGTGTAGAACCAGCCGCGAGTCTGCCCGTTGTACTCGACGATGAAATCGCCCGGGAAATGGCCCTCGAACCATTCACGGTTCTCGAATGGGTAGTGCACCTGCGCGTACGGCATCGAACCGGATTCGAACCAGCAGTCGAGCACCTCGGGAACGCGGCGCATCATCGACTTCCCGGTCGGGTCGTCGGGGTTCGGACGGACCAGGTCGTCGATCATCG
Organism: Rhodococcus sp. APC 3903; assembly: GCF_030407755.1. Taxonomy (NCBI): domain Bacteria; kingdom Bacillati; phylum Actinomycetota; class Actinomycetes; order Mycobacteriales; family Nocardiaceae; genus Rhodococcus; species Rhodococcus sp. APC 3903. The sequence goes on along the minus strand of NZ_JASDCV010000003.1, from coordinate 308,451 downwards.
GGCGATGCAGGTCGGTTGGACGCACACCGAAGTCTGCCTCCAACTGATCGAGCGAGCCGTACACGTCCGTACGCGGGTACTGCGGATCGTCCGACACCCACACCGGGATCGGGCTGCCCCAGTAACGGTTTCGGCTGATGTTCCAGTCTCGTGCACCTTCGAGCCACTTGCCGAACTGGCCGTCACGGATGTGCTCGGGCACCCACGTGATGTCCTTGTTCAGCTCGACCATGCGATCTCGGAACTTGGTGACCGCGACGAACCACGAGGGAACCGCCATGTAGATCAGCGGCTGCCCACTGCGCCAACTGTGTGGGTACGAGTGCTCGATCGTCTCGTGCCGCAGCAGCTTTCCGGCAGCCTTGAGGTCCTTGATGATGACCGGGTTGGCGTCGAACACCATCAGGCCCTCGTACGGCGGAACCATCGAGGTGAACTTTCCACCCGGATCGAGCGGCTGTACGACCTCGATACCGTTGGCCGTGGCCACGTCCATATCCTCTTCACCGAAAGCCGGTGCGAGGTGGACGATTCCGGTTCCGGAGTCGGTTGTCACGTAGTCCGCCGAGAGCACGACGTGCGCATTCGGATGTCCGAGGAAGAAGTCGAACGGCGGTGTGTACGACAGTCCGACCAGCTCGGCGCCCTTGTGACGGGAAACGACCTCGGGGTCCTCCCCCAGCTCACGTGCGTAATGAGCTACCCGTGCTTCTGCGAGCACGTACCGCTTTCCGTCCTCGCCGAGCACCTGGACGTAGTCGACCTCGGGATGAACCGCAGTGGCCAAGTTGGACGGCAGTGTCCACGGAGTCGTGGTCCAGATGATCGCGTTTGCGCCGTCGAGGGGTGAACCCGGAGCGACCAACGGCATGTCGACCGTGACTGCAGGATCCTGACGCATCTTGTACGCGTCGTCGAGACGAGTCTCCTGATTGGACAGCGGAGTCTGCTCGTACCAGCTGTAGGGCAGCACACGGAAGCCCTGATAGATCAGGCCCTTGTCGTGCAGCTCCTTGAAGGCCCACATGACGGACTCCATGAAGTCGACGTCCAGGGTCTTGTAGTCGTTGTCGAAATCGACCCAGCGCGCCTGGCGGGTGACGTAGTCACGCCACTCGTCGGTGTACTTGAGCACCGAGGCCTTGCAGTACTCGTTGAACTTGGCCAGACCCATGACTTCGATCTCGGCCTTGTCCTTGATGCCGAGCTGCTTCTCCGCTTCGAGCTCTGCCGGAAGGCCGTGGCAATCCCAGCCGAAGCGTCGTTCGACCTTGCGTCCACGCATTGTCTGGAAGCGCGGCACCAGGTCCTTGACGTACCCCGTCAGCAGGTGGCCGTAGTGCGGCAAACCGTTTGCGAATGGCGGTCCGTCGTAGAAAACGAACTCTTCGTTACCGTCCCGATTGGAAACCGACGCACGGAAGGTGTCGTCGTCGTCCCACTGTTTCAGGACTTTCTGTTCCAGTTCGGGGAACTTGACTCCGGTGTCGGCGGGGACACCGTAGTCGACTTTGGGATACCCGTTACTCGCCATGGCGATCTCCTCGTGCCAGTCGGACTCGGCACGGGGACGACGTGACGCTTGTGCGCCGACACCGCGGTACCACCCCGTTTGCACCCCGCAGATCCGTGCTTTCACACCGGATCTCGAGCTGCCACTCGATCGAGCTGTGACGGGCTCACCCGTTCGGTTCTACTGGGTCCTCGACACGTACGAAAGCGTCGACAACCGTTCTTCCGAAAGCTCCCCGGTGATTGCCGGATCACAGCCTGGTATTCGTGTTGGACAGTCTAATACTCGTCCTGGACCTTGTCGGAACTCGCCCTAGGTCTTGTCGGGGGCACCCGGCGACCCGCCGTGGTTTCCCTGATTGTCGTCGTTGGCAGTAGCTGCATCATCGGTCGAGGAATCCGAGGAACTCTCGACTCGACCGTAAGGCGACGACACGCCGCTGCCCGATATCGGGTCATCCAACGAAGGAACCGCCTTCCTGCTGGTCAGCGCACTGACCAGCAGGAGGACGGCACCTGCTACACAAATCGCGATACATGCCCACGCCCAGATCAGCGACCCTGTGGTCAGGGCAACGATCAGGAGAGCGAAGCCAACTCCCGCGAGAACCAACGTCACGACCAGCACGTATCAACCTTTGTCCGGTCCGATAGCTGAGCCGACGAGGCGCTCTCGGTCAGCTGTTTCCCTTGGCGAAGGACGGGCTGTAGGAATCCTGTCCACCGTCGACCGGAACGGCCGAGCCACGCTGTTCGAGCTCTTCGAGCTGCGATTCCAGGTAGGACTTCAGGCGCACCCGGTACTCACGTTCGAACGTCTTCAGCTGCTCGATACGGCCCTCGAGGACCGAACGCTGCTGGTTGATGGTCGCCATGATTTCGGTGTGCTTCTTCTCGGCGTCTGCCTTGAGAGCGTCTGCCTTCTCCTGAGCCTGGCGAAGCTGGGTCTCGGAGCGAGTCTGAGCGTCGGTCAGCATTGCCTCCGACTTGTTGCGCGCATCCGCGATCATGCCGTCGGCCTTGCTGCGAGCCTCGCTCATGAGCTGCTCGGAGTTGGTGCGAGCACTGCCGAGCAGCTGCTCGGATTCGGTCTTGGCATCGTTGGTGAGGCGATCCGCCATCTCCTGAGCCAGTCCGAGGACCTTCGCGGCCTGCATGTGGGTGTCGCCACTCTGCGGCGCTGCAACGGCAGCGGCGGCGGGAACCGGAGCTGCAACGGGTGCAGGCTTGGGCGGTTCGACAACCCGAGCGGGCTCCGGCTTGGGCTGCGCTGCGACGGGTGCTGCCTGCTGAGCAGGTGCCGGCGACTTCTTGGCAGCCGCGAGCTCCTGATCCAGCTCACCTACGCGCTGGCGCAGGTCCGCATTCTCTTCGATGAGCTGCGACAGCGCCTGCTCGACGAGGTCGAGGAATGCGTCGACCTCGTCCTCGTTGTAGCCACGCTTGCCGATAGGCGGCTTGCTGAACGCAACGTTGTGCACGTCAGCTGGAGTCAGTTGCGGCATGGAAGGATCCCTTCACGCGTCATTTGGCGGTCTAGCAAGCATTCAGTTGCAACACAGTCTACGTAGTGGCGAACCACCGGATGAGTTATGGCTTCCATTCTGGCATACCACTCACTCGGACTGCGCTCAGCGAACAACCGACATCAGGATGATGACGATGAAAAGCAAGACCATGATGGATAGATCCAAGCGAACTCCACCGAGGTTGATCGGGGGGATCAACCTGCGGAGCAGTTTCACCGGAGGATCGGTGATCGTAAAAATGGTTTCGAGAATGACTGCGACCAATCCGGTCGGTCGCCAATCTCTGGCAAACGAACGAACGAACTCGACGATCACTCTGCCGATCAGCAACAGCCAGAAGACAACCAGCACCAGATAGATCACAGAGAGAAGCGCGTCCACACCCTCACTCTGCCTGACTTCTGCGGTGTGTCCAAAACAGACACACCGCAGCAATTCCGGAACCGGCCCGCATCGAGTCCGTCTTGTAACGGCCGGCGATGGGTCCGAATGCGGCGTCCGCCGAGACGGGCCGCCGTTCGAATGTGCTCACGTCACCCCTGCTCAGGGGCCGGACTGCGGTCGAGACCATCATTTCTGGCTGTAGAAACCCGTCTCCGCGATACGACGGCGTTCCTCAGCGGAAACGTCGATGTCAGCCGGTGAGAGAAGAAACACTTTGGTGGCTACCTTGTCGAAAGAACCACGCAATGCGAACGCCAGGCCGGCCGCGAAATCGACCAGACGCTTCGCGTCGGCGTTGCTCATGTCGACCAGATCCATGATGACGGGAGTGCCGTCGCGGAACCGCTCACCGATGGTGCGGGCCTCTGCGTAGCTCTGCGGACGCAGTGTCGTGATCTTGGCGAGCGGGCCGCCGTCATCGACAACAGGCGCACGTCGCGCTTCGGGACGCTCTGCACGGGCGTCGACCGCGAGGTTTCCACGGCTTGCCGGACGCGGCGCCATCGCCGGGCGGCTACTGCGGCTGGGAACGGTGTCGACGCGGGGCCGGGAATCGTAGCGATCGAACTCCGCGTCCTCTTCGTCACGACGACTGGGCGCGTAGCTCGCCTTCGAGAAGGCAGGTTCGACGAACTCGCGGTCGTCGCGCTCGGCATAGCCGTCGTGACTACGACGGGGTGCGCGGCGAGCCTGATCGGGCTCCTCCACGTATTCGTCCTCGTAGTCATCGAGGGGAACCATGCCGAAGTAAGCCTTGAACTTATGCAGGTTGCTCATTGATCGACCTTCCTTGGCGCGGCGGAATCAATCCGACTGCGACCGGTCGCAGCGGTGTGGACGGGTTGGGCGATCACCTGAGCGATCACCTCGAGATTACTGGTCGTGAGCCGAGCAGTGCGGTTCCGACACGCACGCACGTTGATCCGTGGCGCAATGCGGCCTCCAGATCACCGGTCATGCCAGCCGAGAGTTCGGTTGCCCGAGGATGCGATTCGAGAATCAAAAGATGTGCCCTGCGGAGGATTTCGAACTGCTCGTCCGGATCTGATCCAAGTGGCGGGACGGCCATCAGTCCCGCAAATTCGAGACCTTCGGCTGATTCGATCCGCTCGGCGAGAGGAGTTAGCTCTCCCGTGGGAACTCCGCCACGCGCAGGGTCTCCGTCGAGACTTACCTGGATGAGCACCCGCAGCGGCGCTTTACGCTCCCCGTCGGACAAAGCTCCGAGCGCCGCCCGATCGAGTGCATCGGCCAGTCGTGCACTGTCCACCGAGTGAATTGCGTAGGCCCACTTCGCTACCGAACGCGCTTTGTTGCGCTGCAACTGCCCGATCATGTGCCAGCGAACCGGATCGTCGATCGCGCCGCTCTGAGCAGCGCCGTCGAAGTCCGCGACCTTCTCCACTGCTTCCTGCTCACGAGACTCACCGAATTCACGGCAACCCAGTTCGTACAGGATTCGGGCGTCGGACGCCGGAAAGAATTTGGTAACTGGCAGCAGTGCTACGTCGGAAACTTCACGACCGGCGGCAAGGCAGGCGGCCGCCAGCCGCGCACGCACCGAGTCGAGTGCCGTCGATATTTCTGTCAGCCGCATATCCGTCTGGCGCATTTCTGCCTAGACGGTTTCCTGCGCTGCGGGCGCTTCCATCCAGATCACTGCAGCTTGACGCCCGGTCAGAGATTCTCGGCGATGACTGAACAACGCGCGATCCTCGATCGTGCACCGCGGGTCCTCGGCAACACCGGACACACCCGCGGCGAGCAACTGCTTACGCAGTCCCGCACGCAGATCGAGTCCCGGCGTGCCCTTCTCGGTGCGAGTTGCGCTGCCCGGCAAGTGCTTTTCCACGTCCGCACGCATCGCGGCGGGAACCTCGTACTGGCGTCCGCTCGCTGCCGGGCCGAGGAAGGCACCGATACGTGAGACGTCCGCGCCCTGTCGCACCATCTCCGCGAGGACACGCGGGACGATACCGATGCGGGCACCGATCCGTCCCGCATGAACTGCCGCGATCACACCGGCCTCCTCGTCGGAGAGCAGAACGGGAACACAGTCTGCGCTGAGGGTGGCGAGCGCCAGGCCGGGAACGGTGGTGACCAGAGCGTCCGTCACGGGAATCACTTCGTCGGTCGGTTCCGTCACGACAGTGACGTTGCGCGAGTGGATCTGTTCCATCCACACGAGATGGTCAGGCTCGACGCCTATTTCGCGTGCCAGACGACGGCGATTCGCCTCGACGGCTGCCGGATCGTCTCCGACGTGATCGCCGAGATTGAACGACTCGTACGGCGACGCGGAAACACCACCAGCTCGGCTGGTCACGACGCGGCGAATGCGGGTGCGGGTGGTCGACTTCTCGGTACTCAAGATAAGTGTGCTCACAAACGTCGAAAGTTGTCGTCCGGCTCAGACGTGACCGGACATCCAGTCAAGAACAGGGTACCCAGAAATTCCGGGCACCCTGTTCTCGAAACTGTTTGTAGCCCTGCGTCAGCGACGCATGAAGACAGGCACATCGACGTCGTCGTCGCCCTCGTCTTCCTGGACCGGCGCATGGCGTGGGCCACCGATCGGAGGCAAGCTACCCGAACCCGTCGTCTCGCGCGCTGCGGAAATCGGCTGCTCGCCAGCAGGTTCGGCGGCCACCGGTGACCGGCCGACCTCACCCGCGCGCCCGGCGCCGATAGCTCCACGTCCCTGTGCGGTCGACTCCACGGGACGACGAGCCGGAGCTCCTCCGTCGAATCCCGCAGCGATGACCGTCACACGAACCTCGTCACCGAGTGAATCGTCGATGACCGTTCCGAAGATGATGTTGGCGTCGATGTGCGCGGCTTCCTGCACCAGCGAAGCCGCCTCGTTGATCTCGAACAGGCCCAGATCGCTACCGCCGGCGATCGACAGGAGAACGCCGCGGGCGCCTTCCATCGATGCTTCGAGGAGAGGCGAATTGATCGCAGATTCCGCCGCCTTGATCGCGCGTCCCTCACCACGTGAGGATCCGATGCCCATCAACGCACTGCCTGCACCGGACATGACACCCTTGACGTCCGCGAAGTCGACGTTGATCAGACCCGGGGTGGTGATGAGGTCGGTGATGCCCTGGACACCGTTGAGGAGAACCTCGTCGGCGCTGCGGAAGGCGTCCATGAGGCTGACGGCCGCGTCACCCAACTGGAGCAGGCGATCGTTGGGAATGACGATCAGCGTGTCGCAGGACTCCCGGAGCGCCTGGATTCCGGCATCCGCCTGTCCCCCACGACGCTTGCCTTCGAAGGAGAACGGCCGAGTCACGACGCCGACGGTGAGTGCGCCCAGCTTCCGGGCGATGCTTGCCACGACAGGGGCACCACCGGTTCCGGTGCCACCACCCTCGCCTGCGGTCACGAACACCATGTCGGCGCCCTTGATGACCTCTTCGATCTCGTCCTTGTGATCTTCGGCTGCCTTGCGACCCACTTCAGGGTCAGCACCGGCGCCGAGGCCACGGGTCAATTCACGACCGACGTCGAGCTTGACGTCGGCGTCACTCATCAGAAGGGCTTGCGCGTCCGTGTTGACCGCGATGAACTCGACTCCCTTGAGTCCCTGTTCGATCATGCGGTTGACTGCGTTCACGCCGCCGCCGCCGATGCCGACGACCTTGATTACGGCGAGGTAGTTGTGCGGGGGCGTCATCGGCTCTCGCCTTCCGTGTCGTGTTTCACGCTGTTTGTCAGTGCTGCTGTCTTTTTACTGCTGCTGTATTTGTCACTGCTGGTGTATTTGTTACTGCTGGTGTTCGAGATAAACTCTAAACCTCAACCACAGGGTTAGAGTTATGTCAAGTATTCGATCTGAAACGAAACGCTATGCACCGTCGTCGCGTTCCGCCATTAGGCGCGCCGAGACACACCGAAGTATTTGCCACGCACCGGCGCACGGGTGCACCGTGCGCTATCGGACCGTCGGAAGATCAGGACTGGACACGTCGTACGTCTGCCCCGGTTGAGTCAACAGAGGAAGCGTCACGGCAGCCTTACGATCCGAGTGCTCGACACCGCCCCAGTTTACGACGCGACCGTCGAGCAGAGTCAGCGTGACACTCGAAATCGACCGAGCGGCAACCTCTCCCACCTGAAATCTCAGATCCGGCGGCAACACCGACAACACCTCGAGCGCGGCAAGCGTCGGCTCGTCGTTCCATCCCGGCGTCGGTGTCACCAGACGCGGAACCCCCGGCGGCGGGACTCCCATCTCGAAGTCGACACCCTTCTCGTCCAGCAGGTGTGCACCCTCGGGTGAGTCGACGAAGACAACCGGTACCCGTTCGGTGACGGTGACGCGAATGGTCGACGGGTACATCCGCTGCACTCGGGCGGAGGCAACCTTCGGAATCGTCGCTACACGTGCGGCGGCGGCGCCGGTGTCGACCCGCATCAACGGCTGACCGGTCGGTACTGCCAGGAGCGAAAGGATCTGTTCCTCACTGACCGTCGTCGCACCGAGAACTTCGGTGCCCCGGACCGAGAGCACCGGAGACAACCAGGCCGTCAGCGCAATTCCCACCACCAGCACGATTGCCAGCGGTGCCACGATCAGCGGTCGCTTGAACCACTTACGAGTCGGCGTGGGTTCGGGAGCCGGCTCCGTCGACCGCGTCGAGTATCGCGATTCGGTACGAGTACTGCGCCGACGCGTACTGGTGGCTCGCCTGGCTTGAGGATCTCGACGCCCGCGACGACTTCGTGCGTCGGGTGTCATCGCGGCGCGGGATGCGGCGCCGAACGCAAAGCATCGAGGATCTGTTTGCCGAGCATGGTCACGTCACCGGCGCCCATCGTGATGACGATGTCGCCGGGGTGAGCCAACGCCGCCACCTGCTTCGGTGCCTGCGACAGATCGGGTTGATAGTGAACAGGTTTGGTGACCGATTGAGCGACAAGCGCACCGCTGACTCCCGGCATCGGCTCTTCGCGAGCACCGTAGACATCGAGAACCACTACCTCGTCGGCCAAGTCCAGTGCCTGCGCGAACTCCACGGCAAATGCCGCTGTGCGCGAATAGAGGTGAGGTTGGAAGACCACGATCACACGTCCGGCTGCCGAATTGGTCGACGACGAATCATCTTCCGGTCGAACCAGATCCGCGGCCGCGCCGAGAACCGCGCGAACTTCGGTCGGATGGTGGGCGTAGTCGTCGAACACCCGGACACCACGCTCGCGGCCGGTGAACTGGAAGCGGCGGTGGACGCCACCGAATCCGGCGAGCCCCTCGACGATCTCCTCAGTCTCGGCGCCCGCATCACGGGCGGCCAGCAGGGCGGCAAGTGCGTTGAGCGCCATGTGCCGACCCGGCACTGCCATCCGCACGGTTCGCGCGGCGCTCTCGCCGGCCAGTTGGAACTGCAGGACTCCCCCGACGTCGTGTGCATGGAAGCCCAGTAGTCGGACTCCGACCTCGACGCCGTCGACAGGTTCGAAGGCAGTGCCCGCTTCCACTTCCTGCGCATCCGCTGATCCGTAACCGAGCACACGGATGTCCGAACGACCCGAGGCCACGATTCGCTTCGCGAGATCCGCAGATCCCGGATCGTCGAGGCAAGCAATCAGAAGTCCACCCGGACGTAGCTTGTCGACAAAATCGTCGAACACCTTCACATACGCTTCGACGCTGCCGAAGTAGTCGAGGTGATCGGCCTCGATGTTAGTCACGACGATCACGTTGGGGTCGTACTGAAGCAGCGACCCGTCGCTCTCGTCGGCCTCGGCGACAAAGACGTCACCGCTGCCGTGATGGGCATTCGTGCCCGCCTCGTTGAGTTCGCCGCCAACGGCAAACGAGGGGTCGAAACCGCAGTGCTGCAGGGCGACCACGAGCATCGACGTCGTCGACGTCTTGCCGTGTGTTCCCGAAACCAGGAACGTGCGATTGCCCTGCATGAGTGATGCAAGGACAGCCGGCCGAAGAATCACCGGGATTCCGCGGCGAGCGGCCTCGACGAGTTCCGGGTTGTCCTTCGGGATAGCTGCGTGCGTCGTGACGACGACGGTCGGTCCACCTGGCAGCAGGTCGAGAGCATCGGCGTCGTGGCCGATCCGGACCTGTGCCCCGCGTGCACGGAGCGCCAGGACTCCTCGGCTCTCCTTGGCGTCCGAACCCGAGACAAGGCCCCCGCGGGAAAGCAGAATTCGAGCGATGCCGGACATACCGGCACCGCCGATTCCGACCATGTGTACTCGCTCGAGGTGGGCGGGCAGCGCGGTCATCGGTTTCCCCTTGCGTTTTCCTGGACGGCGTTTTCCTTTGCCGCGATGTCGAGCACGATCCGTGCGATCTCGGTTGCCGCCGTGCGGTGCCCGACATTGGCAGCGCCACTGCTCATCTTGTCGAGGCGCGCGCTGTCGCTCAGCATCGGGACGACGGTGCCGGCGACGAACGTCGGCGTGAGCTCGTTGTCGGAGACGATGATCGCGCCGCCCGCTGCGACAACGGGTTTCGCGTTGAGTTCCTGTTCACCGTTGCCGTGCGGCAGCGGAACGTAAACGGCCGGTAGTCCGACCGCCGAGACCTCGGCGACCGTCATCGCGCCCGAACGACAGATCGTCGCGTCGGCTGCGGCATACGCGAGATCCATCCGCGAAAGATAAGGAACAGCCACATACGGTGCCGTCTCCGAGTACTGCGTGACCTCGAGGGAGTTCTTGGGTCCGTGTGCGTGAAGGACCGAGATCCCGGCCTTCGCCAGTTCTTCCGCTGCGCCGGACACCGCGTCGTTGAGCGACTTCGCGCCTTGCGATCCGCCGAAGACGAGCAGAACGGGACCGTCCTGAGGCAGTCCGAAGTACTCGCGAGCTTGCGAGCGGAGTCCCGCTCGATCGAAATTGGCGATCGACGCGCGAACCGGGATGCCGACGATCTCGGCGTCCTGATCGCCGCGGTTCTTCACTCCGGAACCCGGAACAGCGGCAAGCACCCGCGTCGCCAGGCGAGCACCGATCTTGTTCGCGATGCCGGCACTGGCGTTCGCCTCGTGGATGACGATCGGAATCTTGCGTCGGCGCCGAAGAACACCACCACGTGCGGCAAGATACGCCGGAAGCGCGACGTAACCACCGAAACCGACGATCACGTCGGCGTCGACGGAGTCGAGTACCTCACGGGTCTTGCGCACCGAGGCGAGGATGCGTGTCGGCAATTTCACCAGATCCATCGTGGGCTTACGAGGAAGCGGAACCGGCGGAATGAGCTCGAGTGTGTACCCGCGGGCAGGCACCAAGGTGGTTTCGAGACCACGTGCTGTCCCGAGTGCGGTGATCCTGGTGTCGGGCTGAGCGGCCTTGACCGCGTCCGCGACCGCAAGTGCGGGTTCGATGTGACCAGCCGTGCCTCCCCCTGCCACCACTACCGACAGAGCCGATTTGTTGCCGCTCACCTACGAATTCCTCGCTCTCGAACTTCTCGTGGATCTTGTGCCCTACGTGTCGGCGCCTGCCGACGCTGACCATTCTGCCCTCCCGCGGTGCGCTTCCGTGACCCAGCGGCCGCACCTCGGTTGGAATCCGCGGAAGGGCGAGCGCCTTGATCTGCCCGCTTGCGTCGATCGCCCGTCTCGATCGCGCGCCGGCCGTCGCGTCCGCGTGCCGGTTCGATCTGTCGTACGGGCTTCGGTCGACGGATAGGCCGGCCCCCTGACGGCGGGTGGTACAGCACCGGCTTGGGCAGTCTGAGCAACTTCGAGATCTTGCCGTCCTGCCCGGAGTTCAGAGCGGCAACTGCTTCTGGCTCGTGGCGCGCTGCATTGGCGATGACGCCGAACATGAACAGCGTGATCGCCAAGGACGAACCACCGGCGGAGACCAAGGGCAACTGGAGTCCGGTCACCGGCAGCAGTCCGATGACGTAACCGATGTTGATCATCGCCTGGCCGACGATCCAGGTAGTTGCGGTGGCCGACAGGAGCCGCCAGAACGGATCGATGCTGCGGGCTGCGATCCGCAGCCCCGTGTACACGAATACAGCGAACAAACCGATCACCACAGCGCAGCCGAAAAATCCCAGCTCTTCGCCGATGATCGCGAAGATGAAGTCGTTGTGCGCGTTCGGTAGGTAGTTCCATTTGGCGACGCTCTGCCCGAGTCCGCGACCGAAAAAGCCGCCGTCTGCGAGCGAATACAAGGCCTGCTTGGCCTGATAGTTGTTGCCCTGCAGGTCATCGCTCTTGTTGAAGAAGGCCTGGACTCGGTCGGATCGATAACCCGCCGTCATAGCCAGGACAGCGGCGCCGACAACGCCTGTCAGCGCTATCGAGCCGAAGAGTTTCAGTGGAAGCCCACCGAACCACAGCAAGGCCCCGACGATGATTCCCAGTGCGATGGTCGTACTGAGGTTCGGCTGCGCGACGACCAAGGCGAAGACCAGCATCGCAGCGGGCACGAGCGGAATCAGGATCGACTTCACGGATCGGTCGTCCGGACGTCTCGAGGCCAACAGATGCGCGCCCCAGATCGCCAAGGCGACCTTCATGATTTCCGATGGTTGCACCGAGAATCCACCGACGTTGAACCAGCGACGCGCACCCTGCGCTTCGGTGCCGATTCCCGGAATCAGAACGAGTACCAGCATGATCAGCACGACGACGAACAGCGGAAACGAATACTGCCGGAGCACTCTCGCCGGGATCCGCAGCGCGACGTAGAAGAGCACCGCCCCGAGAATCGCGAAGATCAACTGCTGGGTGAACAACGAATATGCCGAGCCACCGGACACGTACTGCTCGACGCTCGACGCAGACAGAACCATCACGAGCCCCAAGACAGTCAACATCGTGGCAATCGTCACCACCAGGTGGAACGACGCCAACGGCCGCGCCAACCAGGCACCGATTCGGGTCTTGGGACCCTTGGTCATAGCAAGTTCCCGGCTTGGCCAGGCGAATCCGTGAACGGATCGGGTAATGCGGCTACGGCGGCGGCGAAACTGTCACCACGATGTCCGTAGCTGGCGAACATGTCCAAGGACGCGGCGGCCGGGGCAAGTACAACTGCATCGCCGGGGGACGCCAACTCGGCAGCTTCGACGACCACTGCGGCCATGACGGCATCCGCGTCGGCACCCGACGGCAGCCGGATGGTGAGAGTCGAGTTGCTGCTGTTTTCGCTCACCGCTTCATCGTCCCCCGACAGCACGTGCACCACGGGAACATCGGGCGCGTGTCGCGCCAGCGCGTCCTCGATCACACCGGCGTCACGGCCGAGAAGAACGGCGCCGGACAGTCTCGGTCCCACTTCGCTCACCAACTGCTCGACGCTTGCGCCCTTGAGCAGACCGCCTGCAACCCAGACGACGCGGTCGTGCGCGAGTATCGACGGCCTGGCTGCGTGCGGATTGGTGGCCTTGGAATCGTCGATGTACACAACGGACCCGACACGACCGACCACGGCCCCTCGGTGTGGGCCGACCTTGTGTGCGGCCAGACCGCGTTCGACGACGTCGGCCTCGAATCCGAGTGCCCGCGCCAAAGCGGCAGCGGCCAGCGCGTCCATGACGCCTGCCGGGCCGGCCGGATCTATGGAAGCTGCTTCGGCCAAGCGGACGTGATCGCCGAAAGCGTTGTCCACGAGGTGTCCCGCTTCGACACCCAGTTCTCCTTCGCCCGGTTCACCCAATCTGAACCCGGTGACAATGTCTGCAGTTGCGCGAGTTCCCAGTTCGGAAGCGATTGCGTCATCGAGGCCGACCACCGCGACCTTTCCACTCAGCGCCCGCGACTTTGCCTCGGCGTACGCGCTCATTCCGCCGTGCCAGTCGAGGTGATCCTCGGCGACATTGAGGACGACGCCGGCATCCGGACGCACCGAAGGCGCCCAGTGCAATTGGAAAGACGACAGTTCGACAGCGAGGTACTCCACGCGCGGCGACGTCTCGGCGAGTGCGTCGAGTATCGGAAGCCCGATGTTCCCGCAGGCTCGGCCGACAACTCCGGCGGCGTCGAGAATCGAGGCCAGCATCGACGTCGTCGTGGTCTTGCCGTTCGTCCCCGTCACGACGAGCCACTTACGGGGTCCGCCGAAGTGCCCGCTGTGGTCGACGCGCCACGAGAACTCGACGTCTCCCCAGATGGGAATCCCGTGACCGGCGGCCGCTGCAAGGATCGGTGCGTCCGGCCGAAAACCCGGACTGGTGACGACGAGCCCGTACTCGGTGATCGAATCCGGGGCATCCTCGATCGAGGTGGTGGTCACCATGTCCGCGCCGAGTTCGGCGCAGCGCTGCGCGAAGTCGAGGGTCGAATCGGCGACCGTCACGACAGCGCCGAGCGCGACGAGAGGTTCGATGGTCGCTTGACCGGACACCCGCCCACCGGCGACCAGCACTCGCGTACCGCGGAGCCAGGACAGGTCGTTCTCGGAATCCGCTGAGCTGGTCATGGTTTTCAGCCTCCGAGCGCTGCGAGGTATTCGCTGTAGAAGAGGGCCAATCCGATAGCCGACGCAATAGCCGCCAGCAACCAGAATCTGATGATGACCGTGGTTTCAGCCCACCCGGCGAGTTCGAAGTGGTGATGGAACGGTGCCATTCGGAAGACCCGCCGTCGGCTGGACCGGAACACCGCTACCTGGATCACCACCGACGCGGCCTCCGCGACGAACAGTGCACCGATGACCACCATCAACAGTTCCGTGCTGGTGGTGATCGACAATCCGGCGAGCATGCCGCCGAGGGCAAGAGAACCGGTGTCGCCCATGAAGATCTTGGCGGGTGCGGCATTCCACCAGAGGAAACCGATGCACGCGCCGGCGCCTGCCGCGCAGAGCACCGCGAGATCGAGCGGGTCTCGGACGTCGTAGCAACCCTTACCGGGATTCGTCTCGCACGAGTAGCGGAACTGCCAGAACGTGATGATGACGTAGGCGCCGAGAACGAAACTCATCGCTCCGGCGGCCAATCCGTCGAGGCCGTCGGTCAGGTTGACGGCATTGGACCAGGCGCTGACCAGTAGGTAGCAGAAGGCGATGAAGACCACGGAACCGAGTGAGACGGTGGCGATGTCGCGGACGTACGACAGATGAACACTGCCCGGAGTCAGCCCGTCGTCACCGCGGAACTGCAGGGCCAAAATTCCGAAGGCAATGGCAGCGACGAACTGGCCGACCAGCTTCGCTGTCTTGTTCAGTCCCAGATTGCGCTGCTTGCGGATCTTGATGAAGTCGTCGAGGAAACCGACTCCACCGAGCGCGGTGGTCAGACCGAGAACGAGTAGGCCGGACGCCGACGGTCCCTCCGCGTTGTCCATGCCGAGACCGATGAGGTGTGAGCCGAGATAGCCGGCCCAGATTCCGGTCAGGATCGCGACGCCGCCCATCGTGGGAGTGCCGCGCTTGGCCTGGTGACTGGCTGGACCTTCGGTTCGGATCTCCTGCCCGAAACCTTGTTTCGAGAACGCCTTGATCAGGATCGGCGTGAGCATGATGGAGACCGCCAGCGCGATGCCTGCGGCGAGAAGAATCTGGATCACTGCGAATCCCCGCCGTTCTCGCCATCGCCGTTCTCGCCATCGGTGTTCGCGTCACCGGTGTTGTCGCTGGGCTTTGCGGCCAGAATCGCTTCGGCGACCGTCCACAGTTCAACCGACTTGGACGCCTTCACCAGGACGAGATCGCCCGGTTCAAGTTCCGCTTCGAGAATGGCGATTGCCGCAGCTGCGTCTGGCACGACGACGGACTCGTCACCCCACGACCCCTCCATCACCGCACCTTGATGCATCGCACGCGAGGTGCGGCCCGTTCCGACGACGATCAACTTGCTGACATCGAGTCTGACGGCCAGGCGACCGATCGCGTCATGCTCGACGACCGATTCCGGCCCGAGTTCACCCATCTCACCGAGCACAGCCCAGCTACGGCGCCCGAAGTGCCGATCCGATCGCGCCATGGACACCAACGCTTTGAGCGCAGCGCGCATGGAATCGGGATTTGCGTTGTAACTGTCGTTGACGACGGTGACGCCGTCGGCGCGCTCGGTGACTTCCATCCGCCTCGCTGACGCTGCCTTCGTGCCCTCGAGGACACGAGCGATGTCTGCAACCGCGAGGCCGTTTTCGAGTGCGACGGCCGCAGCGGCAAGAGCGTTGCTCACGTGATGTTCGCCGTGAACGGCCAGGCGAATACGCGCAGAACCCTGTGAACAGTTCAGCGTGAAGGAAGCCCGGGCCTGGTCGTCGACAACCACGTCGGTCGCCCGAACGTCGCAGTCTTCGGACTGGCCGACGAATACGATCCGGGCCTTGGTTCGACTCGCCATTGCGGCGACCATGCGGTCGTCGGCGTTGAGGACCGCAACTCCACCGTCGGCTGCCGACGGGAGTGCTTCCACCAGTTCACCTTTGGCGACCGCGATCGCTTCACGCGAACCGAATTCACCGAGATGGGCGGTGCCGACATTGAGAACGACGCCGATCTTCGGCGGCGCGATCTTGGTCAGTTCGCCGACGTGACCGACCCCACGGGCCGACATCTCGAGGACCAGGAAGCGGGTCTTCTCGTCGGCGCGGAGCACAGTCCACGGCAAACCCAGTTCGTTGTTGAACGAGCCTGGTGGGGCGACCACCTCACCGCGCTCGCGAAGCAGCGCCGCAATCAGGTCCTTGGTCGAGGTCTTGCCTGCCGAACCAGTGACACCGACCAGCGTCAGCCCGCCCCCCGAAGCCGACCCCTCTGCTGCCAGTTCGTCGACCACGGCCCTGGCCAGGAGGCCGAGGGCATGCAAGACGGCAGCCCCGGATCCGTCTGTGTCATGTTCGAGCAACATCACAGCGCTCGGACCGTCGTTCGGTACCGACGGGACAACTATCGCCGGAACCCCGACCGGCCGCGCTGCTAGCACCGCCACCGCACCGGCGGCCACCGCCGCTTCCGCATGGTCGTGACCGTCGACGCGTGCGCCGGGGAGTGCGAGAAACAGTCCACCTGGACCAGCCTTGCGCGAATCGAATTCGACGGTTCCTGTCACCTGAGTCGACGGATCGTCGACGTCATGCAGGGTTCCTCCGACGATCTCGGCGATCCGAGAGAGCGTCATCGGGATCATTGCTTGCCTCCATGTGCTGTGTTGATCGCGAATCGGCCGATCATTTCGCCCAACACCTCGCGGTCGTCGAATGGGTGTTTGACCCCGTCGATTTCTTGACCCACTTCGTGGCCTTTGCCTGCCACCAGTACTACGTCGCCTGGCTGCGCCCACCGGACTGCTTGCTCGATCGCGAGCGCCCTGTCCCCCACTTCGCGAATCTCGCCGCGTTCGGATTCGGGAACGTCGATGGCGCCTTGCATAACCGAAGCGCGAATTTTCGCGGGATCCTCGGTGCGCGGGTTGTCGTCGGTGACGATCAGCAGGTCTGCGCCCCTCGCACCAGCTTCGCCCATGAGGGTGCGTTTGCCGGCGTCGCGGTCCCCGCCCGCACCGACGACCACAGCCACTCGGCCGGGAACCTGATTGCGCAGGGTGGCGATCACGGCTTCGAGTGCCGCCGGTTTGTGGGCGTAGTCGACGACTGCCAGGAAGCTCTGCCCACGGTCGATCCGCTGGACCCGTCCGGGGACATCCACCGTTCCGAGTGCTCGAACAGCAGCGTCCGGATCGAGTCCGGCCGCGAAGCTGACAGTCAGTGCCAAGGCTGCGTTGGCCACGTTGTATCGACCGGGGAGGCGAAGCGAGACGGGCCACGATTGTCCGTCCGGTCCGACCAACTCGAAGGTCTGCGAGCCGTCCTCGGCAACCTGGACGGCGCCGACCTTCCACTCGGCCTCGGCCGTCGAGGTCGAGACCGTGGTCACCGCATCGCTCTCGTCGGTCGCGGCCAGCTCAGCCATCCGTCGACCCCATAAGTCGTCGACGCAGACGACGGCATGCTCGGCTCGCACCGTCGACTCGGGATCGAACAGCCGAGCCTTGGCCTGGAAGTACTCCTCGAAGTCCCGATGGAAATCCAGGTGGTCCTGCGAAAGATTGGTGAACGCGCCGATGTCGAAGCGGATGCCGTCGACGCGTCCGAGAGCGAGCGCGTGACTGGACACCTCCATGACGACGGTATCGATCCCCTGCTCTGCCATCACGGCGAACAGCGCATGGAGTTGCGGAGCTTCCGGCGTGGTCAGAGCGCTGGGCACCCGTCGACCGTCGATCCGAGTCTCGATGGTGCCAACCAGGCCGGGCTTGCGGCCGGCTCCGGCAATCGCTGCTTCGAGCAAGTACGACGTCGTCGTCTTGCCGGATGTGCCGGTAATGCCGACGACCTGCATCTTCTCCGAGGGCCGGCCGTAGATCTCGGCCGAGATCTCACCGAGCACATCCCGCGGGTTCGGATGAACGAGAACCGGGACGGACCGGTCGGGCGCCTTGCCGGCGGCCTCGATCAATTCGAGGCCGGCCTCGTCCGTCAAGATCGCGGTCGCACCGCGCCCCAGAGCGTCGACGGCGAACTGAGCGCCGTGCGTCCTGGCACCGGGCAGAGCGGCGAAGAGGTCATCGGCCACGATTCCCTGCGCACGCAGGTCGACGCCCTTGACGACGACCTCCGACGACTGTGATCCCGGTTGCCCGACCCATTCGAGGCGAGCTCCGGACAGTTCGGAGAGCGCCGTGATCGCGGTAGCAACCGGTTGTGTCGGACGCGTCCCGGGAGCGCCGTCCGAGTTCGACGATTGCAAACGATTCGGCACTGTCACTCGACTCCTGGCAATTGTCGTTGTTCTATCGCGGTCGTTGTTCTATGGCGGTCGCAGCGCAAGCAAAGTTCGGCGTACTGCGATGAATGAGGTTACTGCGACGTTTGAGATTACCGTGTCCGGGATTCACCCGAAGACCCTGTCGAAACCGACACACCGCAATCAGTCCGCCTGCAACACCAACTTGCGACCGGGGTCCGGCGACATCGGAACGCTGTCACGCTGCAGCATCCACGACGCGATGTTGTGGAACAACGGTGCTGCCGATTGACCGCCGCCGCCGTCCACACCGCGAACCGGTGCGTCGAGCATGATTCCGATCACGAATCGGGGGTTGTCCGCGGGCGCGATTCCCGCGAAGGTGATCCAGTAGTTGGAGTTGGAGTAGCACTTGCACGCGGGATCCACTTGCTGCGCGGTGCCGGTCTTTCCGCTGACCTGGTATCCCTCGACGCCCGCGGCAACACCAGTTCCTCGCTGGTTGCCGGTGTCTTCCTGAGTGACCGACCGGAACATGTCCCGAACCGTCGACGCTGTCTGGGCGCTGACCACCTCGACACCCTCGGGCTGCGGCGTCTCGGTCCGAGTGCCGGAAGAATCGACAGTCGACTTCACGATTCGCGGAGGAATTCGCACACCGTCGTTGGCAATGGCCTGGTACATCCCGGTCATCTGCAAGGTTGTCATCGAAAGACCCTGCCCGATCGGCAAGTTCGCGAAGGTTCCGCCGGACCACTGATCGCGACTCGGGACGCTGCCCGCGCTCTCGCCGGGAAGTCCGACGTCGGTGCGTTGTCCGAGGCCGAACCTGTTCAGCATGTCTGCGTAGCGATCCTCGCCCACTCGCTGAGCGAGCATCAAGGTGCCGACGTTCGAGGACTTTCCGAACACACCGGTAGAGGTATACGGGGCCACACCGTGATCCCACGCATCCTTGACTGTGGCACCGGACATCGTGATGCTGCCCGGGACTTGCAGAACTTCGTCCGGAGTTGTCTTGCCGTCCTCGATGGCCGCTGCTGCGGTGACGATCTTGTTCACCGATCCGGGCTCGAACGGCGTACTGACCGACGGATTGCCCATTTCGGCTGTCGGCGCGTTCTTGTCGATGCCGATCGCGGGGTTGAAGGTGCTGTCGTTGGACATGGCCAACACCTGTCCCGTCTTGGAGTCCATGACCACAACCGAAGCGTTCTTGGCGCCCGACTTGTCCTTGGCGATCTGGACCTGCTGCTGAACGTAGAACTGGAGGTCCGAATCGATGGTCAGCTCGACACCCGAACCGTTGACGGCCGGTTGCTTGTCACGCCAGCTACCAGGGATCACAGCGCCGTCGGAACCGCGGTCGTACGTTTCGGATCCATCGGTTCCGGCGAGCGTGGAGTCCATCGAATCTTCGAGGCCGAGCAAACCGTGCCCGTCCCAGCCGGTCGCGCCGACGAGATTCGCCGCCAGAGAGCCACCGGGGTACTCGCGGATGTCCTGTCGCTCGAGGCCGACCTCCCGGAACTTGTCCGAGATCTCGGCAGCAACCGCCGGATCCACGCTGCGAGCGAGGTACGTGAAAGTCTCGTTGCTGTTCATCTTCTGAAGCAGATCTTTTTCCGGAACGGTATCGCCGAGCTTGGCGTGGATTCCGGCGGCGATCTCGGCGAGGCGATCGCTGACTTCCGGCGCCTGCTTGTCACCCTCGGCGCCCTGCTCGATGCTCTTCGCGCGCGCTTCCTCGAGTTCCTTGCGTACTCGCACCGGCTGGAAAGTCAGCGCCTTGGCTTCCATGGTGAACGCGAGGGGGTTTCCGTTGCGATCGGTTATCGAGCCGCGTACGGCCGGATCGACCTGCGTCGTGGTTCGTTGATTCGCAGATTCCGCAGCCAGGCTCGGCGCATCGATTCCCTGAATCCACAAGAGCTGCAATGCCGCAACGGCGAGCGCACCACACATGGTGATACGACCGACTCGCTGACGAAACGGAAATGAGGCAGTGGCCGAGCGGCGCGGACGCCGACCGGGGTTGTTACGGGAGTTCTGACTCACCGACGTTCCTCAGGCGGAGCAGGCACCGCCGTCGTGGTGGCGGGTGCTGTCGTCGTGGGGATCACAGGAACCAATTGTTCACTCTGCGCGAGGTTTCGCGTGTTATTCGGAACGCTCGGCGTGGCTCCAGGAACAACCGGCGTTGTGGTGCGCGGCGGTGTCGCGGTCGGTGCGGGCACCGATGTGGGCGCATCGAGCGGCGGCATCGCGCCGGCAGTCGCGGGAGTCGGCGTTCCGACGACCTCGACCGAACCATCCGGATGAACTACCAGACGTGCAGGGTCCTTGGCGGGGACCATGCCGAGAGCGCTTGCCTGATTTGCCAACTCCGGAGCCGAGTTACGCGACTGGAAGTCACGTTCGAGCGCTGCTTTCTGCTCGACCAAAGACTGGTTGTATGCACGTGCATCACTGAGTTGGTACGAATCCTCGGCAGCGCGAGTGGTCAGCAGCAGAGTCACCGCGAGACCGATGGACAGAAGTCCGATAACGGAGGCCACGAACGGTACCCGCCCCTTGAGCATCGCCCGAGGAGAGATCGACGGGCCGGCAGCAGCGGCAGTTCCGGTCCGGCCTGCCGCCCGTGCGGTGCGCTTGTCGTATGCGCGTTGCGCTGCACCGGATTTGCCCTGACGACTCATGCCCGCCTCCTGGAAATGCGTTCTGCGGCACGCAAACGCACCGGAGCTGATCGTGGGTTCTCTTCGATTTCCTGCTCAGACGCACGTTCTGCGCCACGGGTGAGAATGCGGAACTCCGGCCCCATACCCGGCAACTCGACCGGTAGACCTTCGGGACTGGTGGACTTCGAGCGGGGAACCAACTCCGCCTTCACAACTCGATCCTCGAGCGACTGGTAGGACATGAACACCACTCGCCCACCGACTGCCAGTGCATCGAGCCCGGCAGGAACGGCCGCACGAAGCGAATCCAACTCGGCATTGACTTCGATCCGCAGCGCTTGGAAGGTGCGCTTGGCCGGGTGTCCACCCGTACGCCGCGTGGCCGCCGGGATTGTTCGGTACAGCAACTCGACCAGAGCTGCACTGGTGGTGAATGGTTCACGCTCACGCTGCCGAAGGATCTCGGACGCAATCTTTCCGGCGAACCGCTCTTCGCCGTACGTGCTCAGAATGCGAGCAAGGTCGCCGTGACTGTAGGTGTTCAGGACCTCTGCCGCGGTCAGCCCGACCGTCTGATCCATCCGCATGTCGAGAGGGGCGTCGATCGAGTACGCAAAACCTCGGTCGGCTTCGTCCAACTGCATCGACGACACACCCAGATCGAAGAGGATCGCGTGAACCGACTCCGTCGACGGCAGACCTGCCTGTTCGAGCGCGTCTTCGATCCCGTCATACGTGGTGTGCACGAACGTGGTTCGGCCCGCGAATGGCGCCAGACGCTCGGAAGCGATGCGGAGTGCGTTGGTGTCGCGATCGAGACCGATGAGGTGAAGGCCCGGGTACTTGCCGAGGAAGAATTCGGAGTGGCCACCGAGCCCCAACGTCGCATCGATCATGTATGCGCCTTCGCCACCGTCACCGACGGCGGTGATGGCAGGGCCGAGAAGATCGTCGGCACGATGCAGAAGTACGGGGACGTGCGCGAAGCCATCGGCATCCGAGGGTTCGTTCACCTCGTGATCCACCATGATTGCTCCGGCTCCTACTTTCATGATTTCCGATGACTTTTCGAAAAGGTGCTGACTTTCCGAGAAGGCGATGACTGTTCGAGAAGGCGAATGCTTCGAGGTCCCTGCCCGAAGGAGAACCTGGCGCTGGGGAAGTGCGTCAGGGTCTTTCCGGGCAGAGGCCTCGCGGCATTCGCCGGGGGCTCTTCGCCTAGACGATCTCGCTGAGAGATTCGCCTGTTGCCTGCGAATAGTCCTCTTCGTTGTCTCCGAGATACCTCTCCCAGGCTGCTAGATCCCAGATCTCGAGGTAATCGACGGAGCCGGTCACTACGCATTCCTTGGACAGGTTTGCGTAACGCCGATGATCAGCCGAGAGGGTGATTCGCCCCTGGGCATCGGCGTGCTGTTCATCTGTACCGGCGGCCAGGGCACGTACATACGCCCGAGCTGCCGGATCATTGCGTGGAGCTGCCGCTGCCTTTCGAGCAAGCTTGACGAACTCGTCCCGGGGGTAGATGGCGAGGCTGTGATCTTGACTCTTGGTGATCATCAATCCTCCTGCCAGTTCGTCTCGGAACTTTGCCGGCAACGTGAGCCGACCTTTGTCGTCGAGCTTCGGCGTGAAGGTACCGAGGAACACTCGACACCTCCTGCGAGCTTGCGCTGAAACCCTCCCTATCGAGCGGATCGTGCTTCAGCTCTCCGCCCGAACCCACAGTACCCCACTTTCCCCCACAAACAAGGAGCACATGGTCCCTATTCAGCATCATTTGCTGATAAATAGCAGGTCAGCGCAGGTGGGGATACGTGGGGGAAATTTGCAACCGTGTCCCGGCCCACACCGCCGCCATATCGACCCTTCACGCCACGATTTGTCGCTCCCCCAGACAAAATCGCAGTACAAGCGCGGTTTTCGAATAGACGTGAGCGGGACGAGGTCTGGTCGTGCGTTGCAGTTCGACCAGGGTGGAGGAAAGTGGAGGGCCGAGTGGAGCGAAGTGGAGGAAGCCCGCGGGCTTGCCTAGGGGCGACCGTGGGTGGCGAGTGATTCGCTCGCGCGTCACTGATTCACTTCGATGGATTGCCGGCACACATGTACAACACCCACACCAACGACGTGTGGTCGTCCGTGCCCTACAGAGGGCGTCATGTCCGAACTGCACCACTCTCGAAGTACGCCCGAAGAAGGGCGGGAGAGCTAGTCCTGCTCGAACCTGCGTTTGAATCGATCTTCCATCCGCGACGAGAATCCGCCGCCGGACTTGCGGCCGCGTCCCCGCCCGGATCCACCGGCACTACCCCTACCCGGCGGACCGGAGGGATGATTGCCACCTTCGGAAGCGGGTTCGGCTGCTGCTGCGGACTTGCGTCCACCACCCCAGAGGAACAAGACCCCTGCGCCGAACATGAACAAGAAACCGAACAGGCTGATGATCGGAAAACCGCCCGGCTTGAGCGGGAGGGCAACCCCCGCGATCAGCAGGACCAGACCCAGCACGAATAGAGCCGCTGCTTGGAACCGCCGTCTACTCGACGGCGCCCGCATACGGCCGCCCCTCACATTGGAGGCGAACTTGGGGTCTTCGGCATAGAGAGCGCTCTCGATCTGATCGAGCATGCGCTGCTCGTGCTCGGAGAGTGGCACGGTACCTCCCCCGGCACTGGAAGTTTGGCAACCACCCCACGGTGTGGGGCGGCGGGTAATCAAGTTGGACGATTACCTGTTTTCATAATACGAGCAGTTTAGGTCTCGGACCACCAACTCCGGGTACGAGTTCCGCCACAAGCGTACGTATTCGTGCCGAAGGGCCCCGATTCGGCTCCATTTGCCTGTGCGGACCAGGAAATTCCCCGGAAACAACTGCCAACACGGACCATTTGTTCACGACGCTCGCAAATGCTCGGACGCGTCCTGACCGATGAAATCTTCGACCGCCGTGAGAAAACGACCGACCTCGGCGAAGAATGCATCGGAATCGGAGTCCGTGATCACGATCGACACACCGGTTTCCACGGCCGCACGCGCAGCGGACCACCCCGCGAAGAACTTCGACCACGCTCCGAACGCGGGCGCTGCGGCGTCCATCAGAACCCACGCGTTTCCGCTTCGCTTGCGCTTCGATCCGGCACCGGCAGGAGCGGCGGCCAACACTGCCCCGGCACCACGTAGTGCTGCCAGATAGGCACACCGGAACCGGTCGGCAGGATCGCCCGCCCCAATCGCTTCCTCGAGAAGCGCATCCGCCTTCCGGAGGAGCCCCCACGCCACACCGGACTTTCCGACTTGCGCAGTGCGGTGGCTGGCGTCCGTCGCACCGAAGGACCGCCTCGCCGATATCGGCAATCGCGAGATTGCGGCATCCGACGGGCTCGACAACTCGGCCGGAAGAGTTCGTTGGCACTTCACACGATCAGGCTTTACATGCTCGGACATCGGGGCACCTCCTGCACCGTAAGGATCCAAGGCCAGGTGGGCCGGAGATGCCCGCTTCCCTTCGGGCATCTCCGGATCACCCACATCGAACATCTGTTCGACCTATTCAATATAACTGCACCCACCGACACGCCGTCAAGAGAAGAGGTGAGACCGGTCGACCCGCAGATCGCCTGGACACCACATACGGTCGACCTCGATCGTGAAGAATTCGCGAGTCGACTCCACGAGGCACTGGCCGTGTACGTCACTGCGATGGACTATCCGCGAGGAACCGAGTTCCATCGCGCACCGATGTGGCAGGAGCACGCGAACCGGCCTGGCTGGAAAGCCGTCGGCGCATTGGCGGTTCCCGAGCAACCGTCACACGAAAATCTGCCGC
This sequence comes from Rhodococcus sp. APC 3903, assembly GCF_030407755.1. Lineage (NCBI taxonomy): Bacteria > Bacillati > Actinomycetota > Actinomycetes > Mycobacteriales > Nocardiaceae > Rhodococcus > Rhodococcus sp. APC 3903. The sequence goes on along the minus strand of NZ_JASDCV010000003.1, from coordinate 283,771 downwards.
TGGTGGGGATCGCTTACGGGTATCGCGGGAGCCCGGACCAGTGGTGGCATCAACAGGTACTGCACGGGCTTCGGCGCTCGGGTCGCCCTCAGAGCGAGATCGACGCGATTCTGAGCGACTACTTCGAACTCACCGAACTCCACGTGCATCCGAACGGTCAAGGTCACCGATTGGGCGAATCGCTCTTGCGCCACCTCCTCGTCGATCGAACCGAACGCAGCGTTCTGTTGTCGACACCTGAGGTGTTCGACGAGGACAACCGAGCCTGGCGGCTGTACCGCCGTCTCGGCTTTTGCGACGTGCTCCGCAGATTTCGTTTTGCCGGCGACAACCGGCCATTTGCGGTTCTCGGCCGTGGACTGCCGCTGTGAGCGCATTTTTCGACGCCGTCGTCGTCGGTTCCGGACACAACGCGCTCGTTTCGGCCGCGTATCTCGCACGTGAGGGTTGGTCGGTCGAGGTTCTCGAGAAGGACACGGTTCTCGGCGGTGCCGTCTCGACCGTCGAGCGATTTCCCGGATACAAGGTGGACCGGGGGTCGTCTGCGCACCTCATGATCCGACACAGTGGCATCATCGAGGAACTCGGACTCGGCGCGCACGGCCTTCGCTACATCGACTGTGACCCGTGGGCGTTCGCTCCGCCCGCCCCTGGCACCGACGGGCCGGGCATCGTGTTTCATCGCGACCTCGATGCAACCTGCCGGTCCATCGAACGAGCTTGCGGGACAAAGGACGCCGACGCGTACCGGCAGTTCTTCGCGGTCTGGTCGGAGCGCAGCCGACACGTGATGCAGGCATTTTCCACACCGCCCACCGGATCGAACCTGATCGGTGCGTTCGGAGGACTGGCCACAGCGCGCGGCAACAGCGAACTGTCGCGGCAGTTCCTCGCGCCTGGCGACGCACTGCTGGACGAGTATTTCGACAGTGAGGCGCTCAAGGCAGCGTTGGCGTGGTTCGGCGCCCAGTCCGGGCCTCCGATGTCGGAACCGGGAACCGCTCCGATGGTCGGCTTCGCGGCCCTCATGCACGTCCTACCGCCCGGGCGAGCAGTCGGAGGGAGCGGCGCACTGAGTGCTGCGTTGGCCTCCCGGATGGCTGTCGACGGCGCCACCGTCGCGCTCGGTGACGGCGTGACGTCGATCCGCCGGAACTCGAACCACTGGACCGTCACAACCGAGAGCGGTCGAGAAGTTCACGCTCGCAAGGTAATCGCGGGTTGCCACATCCTCACGACACTCGATCTCCTGGGCACCGGAGGATTCGACCGAACCACGCTCGATCACTGGCGGCGGAAGATCAGGGTCGGCCCCGGCATCGGCGCTGTATTGCGACTGGCAACATCTGCGCTCCCGTCCTACCGCGGCGACGCCACGACACGGGAAAGTACCTCGGGATTGCAATTACTCGTTTCCGATCGCGCCCACTTGCGCACTGCACACGGCGCAGCACTGGCGGGGGAACTGCCTCCTCGCCCTGCGGTTCTCGGAATGAGTTTCAGCGGAATCGATCCCACGATCGCCCCGGCCGGGCGGCATCAGGTGACACTGTGGTCGCAGTGGCAGCCGTATCGTCTCAGCGGACATCGCGATTGGGCGTCGGTCGCCGAGGCCGAGGCCGACCGGATCGTCGGCGAGATGGAGGCTTTTGCACCCGGATTCGCCGATTCCGTCCTCGACCGCTTCATTCAGACTCCCCGCGACATCGAGTCGGAATTGGGGATGATCGGCGGAAATGTCATGCACGTCGAGATGTCACTCGATCAGATGATGTTGTGGCGACCGCTTCCCGAACTGTCCGGCCATCGCGTTCCGGGAGCAGACGGGTTGTATCTGACCGGAGCATCGACGCATCCCGGTGGTGGTGTGTCCGGAGCCAGTGGTCGCAGTGCGGCTCGAATCGCACTGTCCGACAGCCGCCGGGGTAAAGCGAGTCAGTGGATGCGTCGTTCGAGCAGGTCGTGAAGGTCACCCACCGAACTTCACCCGCCGACACGCCCCCGCCTCGATGACTGGCTACGCCACGGCTGGCACGATGACCACTGTGCAACAGTCCACCGATCCCGCCGCCAAGCCGACCAGTCGGAAACGTTTCCTGACGGTTGCCGCGCTCGCCCTCATGCTTGTTCCCTTGCTTGCCGGGTGCATCCGCGTGCAGGTGTCGATGGGAGTGTCCTCGAACGATCGTGTGACCGGACAGGTGGTAGCTGCCGCTATTCCGGCGAACGAGGCGGACAAGGGTCCGCAGCTGACCCCGCCTTCCTCGCTGGAGGACAAGATACGGGTTCAGGAATACAAGAAGGACGGATACGTCGGCAGCCAGGCGTTCTTCAGCGACTTGTCCTTCGGTGACGTCGCCCAACTGGGCTCGATGTATGCCGAGGGATCCGGGTCGTTCCAGATCACCCTCAAGCGATCCGGGGACACCGTCACGCTCGACGGCAAGGCAGACCTGAAGACGGTTCCAACTCAGGGCGCCGACGTCCAGGTCAGCATCGCCTTCCCGGCACGGGTCGGCACGACCAACGGAACACGAGACGGCGATTCCCGGGTGTCGTGGACTTTGCCCGCCGGCGAGGTGTCGACAATGCGCGCCGAGGTCAACTACGCGGACCCCAGCACCCGAAGCTTCGCCGGGTGGGCAGGAATCATGGCCGGACTGGCGCTCGGTGTCGCGATTATCGTCGGTGCAATGGCCTGGATGGCGCGCAATCGAGCACCGATCAAGCGCGCGCCCGCCGCGAAAGCACCGGCCATGAAGACGCCTGTCACGAAATCACCTGGCAGCAAGCAAGCTGACAACAGGAATCCGAAAAACACCACGAAGTAGCGCCTGACGATTGCCCCCTCGATAGGTGTCGAGCGGGGCAACCGGGATCAGACGGCTTGTGCTGTCCCGACAGAGGTGTCGGGGGTGAGACCGAGTCGCTCGAGGACCTCACTGGTGGCGCGCGCGAAATTCAACGTGATGAAGTGCAGGCACGGAGCGCCTTCGGCGATCAACCGCTCTCCCATCTCGGTGGCCAGATCGATGCCGAGTTCGCGGACCGCTGCACGGTTCTCGTCCGGACCGCTTCCGGCCGCGGCGTCGAATCGGCGTTCGAGGGCGGGAGGCAACGACGAGCCCGAGAGCTCGAGCATGCGCCTCACCGAGCGCAGCGACGTCACCGGCATGATCTCCGGGATGATCGGCTTGGCGCCCTGTTCTGCGTCGTATGCACTCACCCGGTCACGGAGACGCAGGTAGTCCTCCACGTCGAAAAACATCTGCGTGATCGAGTACTCGGCGCCGGCACGCAACTTCGACACCAGGTACTTCGTGTCGTACGCCAAGTCCGGAGCGCGGTAATGCCCCTCGGGGAACGACGCGACGCCGACGTGGAAGTCGCCCAGGTCACGGACCATCCGCACGAGTTCCTCGGCGTACTCGACGCCTTCGGGATGCTTCTTCCACTCGCCGAGCGGATCGCCGGGCGGATCGCCGCGCAACACGAGGATGTTGCTGATCCCACGATCGGCGTACGCACCGACCATGGCGCGAAGTTCTTCGGTGCTGTGCGAGACGGCAGTCAGGTGAGCAACCGGCAGCAGGGTCGTCTCCTCGGCCAGTTCGCCGGTGACGCGCACCGTACGATCGCGCGTCGAGCCACCTGCGCCGTAAGTCATCGAGACGAACGCCGGTCCGAGCCGCTCGAAGGTACGCACCGCACGCCACAGGCGCGCTTCGGCGTCAGCGTCGCGCGGCGGCGAAAACTCGACCGAGAACGGAATACGGCTACCTGTCGAGGAAGCGATCCGATCGACGATCGACGGTGTTCGGGTGGCCCACCCCTCGCTGGAGCGGCCCCTGACTGGATCGAATGTCACCGGTCAAGCATATGTTTTCCAGCTGCAAACAAGCTCATCGCCCAGGACCGCGTATCCCGAATGTCAGGATCACGCAGTTCACGGCCCGAACCCCCGTTGATTCCAACCCCCACTAAGCTGGGCCTCAAGCTCGCTTCCGTGTAACCCTCCGGCGCGAGAACATACCGATCTTGGAGGCCACCCTGTCCGCAGGAACCGCGCGCGTTGGACAGAGTTCGACCAACACCGCACCGCATCCGACCTCACTCGAACTGCCAGGCATGTTCGAAGGAGCGCTCCGCGACTTCTTCGATTCACGCCGCGAACTCGTCTCGAACATCGGCGGTGGATACGAGAAAGCCGTCAGCACCCTCGAAGCCTTCGTCCTGCGCGGAGGAAAGCGCGTCCGGCCCTCGTTCGCCTGGACGGGATGGCTCGGCGCCGGAGGCGACCCGAACGGGAGCGACGCGGAGGCGGTGATTCGTGCATGCGCGGCCCTCGAACTGGTGCAGGCCTGCGCGCTCGTGCACGACGACATCATCGACGCATCAACGACCAGGCGCGGCTTCCCGACCGTTCACGTCGAATTCGAGGACCAGCACCGAGGCGAGGAGTGGAGCGGCGACTCCGCGCACTTCGGCGAGGCCGTCGCCATTCTCCTCGGCGACCTGGCCTTGGCCTGGGCTGACGACATGATCCGAGAATCCGGGATCAGCCCCGACGCGGCCGCACGAGTGAGCCCGGTCTGGTCGGCAATGCGCACCGAGGTGCTCGGTGGCCAATTCCTCGACATCAGCAACGAAGCCCGCGGAGACGAGACCGTCGAGGCAGCCATGCGGGTCAACCGTTACAAAACCGCCGCGTACACGATCGAACGCCCCCTGCACCTCGGCGCCGCACTGTTCGGTGCAGACGCCGAGTTGATCGATGCCTACCGGACGTTCGGCACCGACATCGGGATTGCCTTCCAACTTCGCGACGACCTGCTCGGTGTCTTCGGAGATCCGTCCGTCACGGGCAAACCGTCGGGCGACGATCTCATCGCCGGCAAGCGGACTGTCCTGTTCGCGATGGCGCTTGCCCGCGCCGACGCCGCAGATCCGGCGGCAGCAGAACTGCTCCGCAACGGAATCGGCACCCAGTTGACCGACAACGAAGTCGACACTCTGCGTCAGGTGATCACCGATCTTGGCGCCGTCACCGACGTCGAAACGCAGATCGACACCCTCGTCGAGGCAGCTGCGAACGCCCTCGACTCGAGCACGGCAACGGCCGAGTCCAAGGCTCGCCTGACCGATATGGCGATCGCGGCCACGAAGCGAAGCTACTGACCGTGGCAGACGTGCACCGCACTCGAACCGTCAGCTTGCCGACCGATCGAGTCGTGATCGTCGGCGCGGGACTTGCCGGACTGTCTGCGGGGTTGTATCTGCGTGGCGCCGGCCGCGACGTCACGATCCTCGAGAGCAACGGCTCGGTCGGCGGGCGAGTCGGTGTCTACCAGGGCAGTGACTACAGCATCGACAACGGCGCAACGGTGCTCACGATGCCCGAACTCGTCGAAGACGCTCTTGCGGCCGTCGGCGCCGACCCCGACTCGACAAACCCCAAATTCGTTGTGCACAAGCTCGATCCGACGTACCACGCGCGATTCGCAGACGGCACCGCTCTCGATGTTCACGCCGACCCCGAAGACATGGCTGCCGAAGTCTCTCGTGTCTGCGGGCCGGAAGAAGCGCAGCGATACCGTGCGTTGCGGCGATGGCTGAACCGCATCTTCGACGCGGAATTCGACCGCTTCATGGACGCCGACTTCGATTCTCCCCTCGGACTGGTCAATTCGCGTGGCGCAGTCAAGGATCTGAGCCGACTCGTCGCACTGGGAGGATTCGGGAAACTGGGCGGGCAGGTGGATCGCAAGATCCGCGACCCTCGCCTCCGGCGGATCTTCACTTTCCAAGCGCTGTATGCGGGAGTTGCTCCGTCTCGAGCCCTCGCGGTGTACGGGGCGATCGCTCACATGGACACCTCACTGGGCGTCTACTTTCCCGAGGGTGGGATGCGCACGATCGCCGAATCGATGGCCGACGCTTTCACCGAGGCCGGCGGAATTCTGCATCTCGGCCGCACGGTCGAACGACTCGAGGTAAGCGACCGTCGCGTGCGTGCCGTACACACACGCGACGGTGAGAGCTTCGACTGTGACGTCGCAGTCCTCACCCCCGACATGGCCGTCACAGACTCGCTCTTGCGCCCGCTTACGCGATTGCGTCCGCGACCGGTGCGTACATCGCCGTCCGCGGTCGTGATTCACGGCACTGTTTCTTCAGCCGTCGCCGACGGATGGCCCGCGCAGCGACACCACATGATCGACTTCGGCGAGGCGTGGAAGCGCACCTTCGCCGAGATCACGGCACGCCGCGGCCGCGGGCAATTGATGAGTGATCCGTCACTGCTCGTCACCCGACCGGCGCAGACCGACCCGAGCCTGGCCTTCTCGCGAGACGGCCGGATCCGTGAACCGCTGTCAGTCCTCGCGCCGTGCCCGAATCTGGACAGTGCGCCGCTCGACTGGGCAGTTCTCGGCCCGGCCTACGTGCGTGAAATCATCCTCACGCTGCAAGAACGTGGCTATACGGGACTGGTCGAGGGGTTCGATATCGATCACGTCGACACCCCGCAGACCTGGCTCGAGAAGGGCATGGCCGCGGGTAGCCCGTTCGCGGCGGCACACACCTTCACCCAGACGGGGCCGTTCCGACGCAAGAACCTCGCCCGCGGCTTCGACAACGTCGTTCTCGCCGGATCGGGAACCGTTCCGGGGGTGGGAGTACCGACCGTTCTGCTGTCCGGCCGGCTCGCCGCCGAACGTATTACCGGTACACGCGAGCGAGCCAGCGCGGTGGGCACTCGTGCGAGCAACTAAACTAGCCCCTCGTAACCGACCATTCATCCACGATTCACCGACTCGGGCGCTGCATGCGCCGATCGACACCGATCTCCTCGGGGGAGGAACCTGCACCGATGACGTCCTCTGCCGCAGCCACTGAAAGACCGTGGCACCTAAGGGCCGCCAATTTCCTTCGGACTCCCGAAGGTCACAGTGCACTGCTCGGTTTCTTCGGCGCAGTCATGATCACGTTCGGCGGATTCGGGGCCGGTAGCGTCCGGCGCCAAGATCCGCTGCTCGAGTCGATGCATTTGTCCTGGCTCCGTTTCGGACACGGATCGATTCTGTCGGCGGCCATCGTCTGGATCGGTGTCCTGTGCATGATCGCTGCCTGGGTTCGACTGGGCCGCTCGACTCTGCGCGGTGACGTCTCGTTGCGCGGCCTGCGCTACGTCGTCCCGGTCTGGACGTTTCCACTGCTGTTCGCGGTGCCCATGTTCAGCCGCGACGCCTACTCCTACCTGGCACAGGGCGCCTTGTTACGCAACGGCTTCGACCCGTATGCCGTCGGCCCCGTCGTCAATCCGGGAATCCTGCTCGACAACGTCTCCAACGTGTGGACGACGACAACTACCCCGTACGGCCCGGTTCACCTTCTCCTTGCCGACGCCATCGTTCGGCTGACCGGCGAGAACGTCATCGCCGGCACGATGCTGTTGCGGATCACGATGCTGCCCGGACTCGCCCTGATGATGTGGGCCGTTCCCCATCTCGCGACGAAGCTCGGCGGAAACACCTCGATCGCCCTGTGGCTCGCAGTACTCAATCCCCTCGTCCTGATCCACCTGATCGGCGGCGTTCACAACGAGATGCTCATGGTCGGCCTCATGGCCGCGGGCATTGCGCTCGCTCTCGAACGCAAGCACCTGTTCGGAATCGGGCTGATCGCACTCGCCGTCGCGATCAAGGCAACCGCGGGCGTCGCACTTCCCTTCATCGTCTGGATCTGGATGATCCACGAGCGGGAGGACGCGGCCGCGGCCGGGCGAGAACCGGCGTCACCGATCCGATCGTTCGTCAAAACGGCCGGTGCAGGTTTCGCGGTATTCGTGGCGGTACTCGGATCCACCTCACTGATCGCCGGAGTCGGCCTCGGCTGGACGACCGCACTCTCGGGTTCGGCAAAGATCATCAACTGGCTCTCGCTGCCCACGATCGTGGCGCACATCGGAACCATGGCCACCTCCTGGTTCGCCGGTGACCATTTCAACGACATCCTCGAAGTCTCCCGGACCATCTCGGCGGTTGTGTTGATCGCGATCATCGCCGTCGTGTGGTGGCGCTACCGCAAGACCGAGCGCGACGCCGTCATGGGCATCGTGATCGTAATGGTCGCCATCGTCGTTCTATCCCCCGCAGCACTCCCCTGGTACTACTCCTGGCCGCTGGCAGTAGCGGCCGGTTTCGCAATGTCGCCGACGACTCTCGCCGTACTGACCGGGCTGTCCACCTGGCTGATGCTGGTGTTCCAGCCTGACGGATCGATCGGCCTCTACACCTTCCCGCATGTGGCTCTGGCCATCGTCGCTGCCGTGATCGCGGCTATGTCCTTGCAGACGGAAGATCCACTCAGACTTCGTGGACGCAAACATGAGAAACCGATCGAAATGACGTCAGCCGCCTCGGCGCCCTCGACGTCAGAATCTGCGTGATCCGCGTGTCATGAACGCATTGTCTGCGTCCTATGAATTCTGCGAGGACGTGACGAGGGAACACGGCCGAACGTACTTTCTGGCCACTCGGTTGCTGCCCGAGCCTCGACGCCGCGCAGTTCACGCTCTCTACGCATTTGCTCGCGTCGTCGACGACGTCGTGGACGAACCCTCGGGTCCGCATGAACGAGGCACGGTGCTCGCCGACGTCGAACGTGCAGCCGTCACCGCACTCGACAACCCCACTGCGACAGGTGGCTTCCCGTCGACGGTTCCCCTCGACCTGACACGCGTACTCCCTGCCTTCGCCGATGCTGTGAAGACGTTCGACATTCCGCGTGCATACTTCGACGCCTTCTTCGAGTCCATGCGGATGGACGCCCCCGACACCGCGAAGTTTCGACCCGTCTACAACACGATGGACGAGCTTGCCGAGTACATGTACGGCTCCGCCGTCGTCATCGGTTTGCAGATGCTCCCGATTCTCGGAGTGAGCGTTCCGCAGCAGGAAGCTGTAGTGCCCGCGTCGAATCTCGGTGAGGCGTTTCAGCTGACCAACTTCATCCGCGACGTCGGTGAAGACCTCGACCGGGGACGTCTGTATCTCCCGGCGGGCGAGTTCGCCGCATTCGGGGTCGACATCGAGATGCTCGAGCACGGGCGCAGAACCGGAACGGTGGACGTTCGGGTCAAGCGCGCGCTGGCACACTTCATTGCCGTGACGCGGGGGCGGTATCGGTCTGCTGAATCCGGCATCCCGATGCTCGATCGGCGGGTCCAGCCGTCGATCCGCACGGCTTTCGTGTTGTACGGAGCAATTCTCGACCAGGTCGAGCGCGCCGACTTCCGGATACTGCATCGACGAGTGTCCGTTCCCGGACGCACGCGACTTCGAGTCGCTGCGCCGGGTCTGGTCCGGTCGGCAACCTACGCGGCGAAAAACCGCATGAGGTGAGTTGTCAGAAGGCCGGCATCTCAGAAAGCCATGGCCTGTGCGCGGCGGATGACCTCACGCGCGAGATCACCATGCAGTGCGTCCACCGGGCGCCCCGGCAGGGAATCGTCGGCCAGGAACAACCAGCGGAGGATTTCGACATCGGTGTAGCCGCCGTCGTGCAGCACCGCCAGCAGACCGGGCAACCACTTGACGATCTGGCCGTCCTCGCCGAAGAACACTTCGGGGACACCGAGAACGCCATGCCGCTTGACTGCGATGATCTTGTGATCGCGAAGCAACTGGTGAACCTTGCTCACCGGCAACCCGACGTTCTTCGCCACATCCACCAGCTGGAACAGGGAAACCGAAGAATCCAGGACATCATCACAATAAGGAATCGCGCTCATCGCGAGAAGTTTATCCGGTCCGGCGAGCCCGCTGTGTACCGCCCGGTGCAGTGCTCGAAACCGCCGCTCCGCTTGGGTCACAGCGCTCTGTGACGTTCTCGAGACTTCCGCGTCGGTATCGCTGGCTACGATGGACGGGATGCGGCGTATCAGTAACCGAGATTTCGCGAACCGGGATTTCGTGAACTGGGATTTCGTGGTGACCGCGAATCGGCGCCCGTACGGCGGGGGCCACTACTTACATGCTGACAGCTACCGCCCAGAGCACAACCACACAGATCGCAAGCACGGAGGAATAGTCATTACGGAGGTCGAGGGTTGATCGGCGAAATGCTCGAGCGCCGCTATCGAGTGGACGCACCGATCGCGCGCGGCGGTATGTCGACCGTGTATCGAGGCCTCGATACACGGTTGGATCGACCTGTCGCTATCAAGGTGATGGACCCGCAATTTGCCGGCGATCCGGCGTTCCTGACTCGTTTCGAGTTCGAGGCCCGGGCCGTGGCCAGACTCAAGCATCCGTCCCTTGTGGCCGTCTACGACCAGGGCAGCGATCGCAATCACGTGTTCCTCGTGATGGAACTCGTCGACGGTGGAACTTTGCGCGAACTCCTTCGTGAGCGCGGACCGATGCCGCCTCACGCCGTCGCGGCAGTCGTGGCACCTGTCCTGGACGCGTTGGCGGTGGCGCATCGAGCGGGACTGGTTCACCGTGACGTCAAACCCGAGAACATCTTGATCTCGGACACCGGCGAAGTGAAGATCGCCGACTTCGGATTGGTGCGTGCAGCCGCGGCAGCAACCACCACCTCCAACAGCGTGATCCTCGGCACCGCAGCCTATCTGTCGCCGGAACAGGTGACGTCAGGAATTGCCGACACTCGAAGCGACGTCTACTCGACCGGCGTGTTGATGTTCGAACTTCTCACCGGTACAACACCGTTCACCGGTGATACGTCACTCTCCATCGCCTACCAACGCATCCACGACGATGTCCCGCGCCCCGGTTCACGCATCCCCGGTGTACCGGTGCAGTTCGATCGCCTGGTTGCCGAAGCCACTCACCGCGAGCCGGCACATCGTTTCGCCGACGCTGGTGAGATGGCAGCTGCACTTCGCAGTGTGAGCGAGCAACTGGAACTTCCGTCATACCGCGTTCCGGCTCCGCGTCGAAGCGCCCAGCACCAGAGCGCGCAGGTTGCCCCGGCTCGGCCACAACCGGCGCCTGCGCCCCCGACGGATGTACACCCGAACTCTGCTGCGCGCCCGAACCCTGGTGCCACGACGGTATTGGCGTCCGGCGTGGCCCCGGCTGCGGCAGCCACCACGGCGCTCGGCACGGGCTCTCCTCCCCCCGGTGGCATTCAGCACACTCGCGCGGTCACCGCACAAACTGCTCGTCCGGCGACGGTCGACGGCGACTCGGATTTCGACGACGGTTCCGATTTCGGCGACGACCAACTGGGACCTGACGATCCGCACGCTCATTTTGTCGAAGCACGACGCAAGTCTCGACGAGCCACCCTGATCTGGCTGCTCGTCATCGCGGTCCTCGCGCTTGCGTTGGGCTTCGGCGGATGGTGGATGGGCTCGGGCCGCTATACAGCTGTTCCCTCGATCGACGGGCTGACCAAGGACACTGCGGTCACCGCTCTGCAGGACGCCGGGCTCTCCCCCGACGTCCAGGGTCAGTACTCCGACGCCCAACCCATCGACACGGTGATCGGGACAGACCCGGCCTCCGGCTCCAGGGTTACCAAAGGCTCGACCGTCGCGCTGCTGACTTCGCTCGGGCGTCCGACTGTTCCGCCCATTCCGGCCGGCGGCGACGTCTCGGCCCTGGGCGCACAACTCGCCGACCGTACTCTCGTCGCGGTCGACGGCGGGGACACATTCAGCTCCAAGATCCCGATCGGCGGCGTGGCGGCGCTCGACCCGGCGCCGGGAACCGAGGTTGCCGTGGGCTCCTCGGTCAAGGTCATCACGTCCAAAGGGTCACCGCCCGTTGACATTCCCGATGTGAAGGGCATGTCCGAGAACGCTGCGCGCGCCGCCCTCGACAAGGTAGGTATCTCCGTCAGCACCACCAGAACAACGTTCGACGACGCCGTCGAGGGCGGTAGCGTGATCGGCACAGATCCCGCAGTCGGGTCCTCCGTCAACGCGGGCACCTCCGTTGTTCTCCTCATCTCCGACTCCGTCAAGGTTCCCTCGCTGATCGGCCGCTCCGTCTCCTCAGCACGCGAAGAACTCGGCCGCCTCGGCCTCGAGATCACCGTGCGTCAGCTCACCCAGAACGACAGCTCGGTCATCATCAGCCAGAGCGTCAAGAACGACCTCGTTGCCAAGGGCACCGACATCAGCGTCGTCGCAATTCCCTGACAGTCCGCTTCGGCCTAGTCTGAATTCATGGCCACGTGGGAACCCGAGAGCATAGGGATACTCGACTTGCCGTCGGGGAGATCGATTCGGGGTCGAGGACTCCGCAATCCACTTCCTTCCGGGCCTCTCCCCACCTTCGGTGTCTATCTGACCGGTAAAGAACCTCCCGCCACCGAGTGGGATTCGGTGTGGGTCCGCTGGCGAGATTTCTGGTTGCCGAGCGATCCCGACGCGCTGCGCAGCGCCTTGCACGAAGTGTGGGTGCGTTCGGAAACCGAAAGAGTCGAGATCGCGTGCGGTGGCGGATTCGGCCGCACCGGAACAGCTTTGGCCGCTCTTGCCATTATGGACGGAGTGCCGAGTGAGGACGCCACCGCGTACGTTCGCGCACGCTACTCACCTCGCGCCGTCGAAATGCCCTGGCAGCGCCGATTCGTCACACGATTCACGAAATAGCGAACGCCCCCACCGGCGCGAGCGGGTGAGGGCGTTTGCTGAAAATCAGTGCCAGTGCGAATCAGCTTCGGCGAAGCAGGGTTTCAGCCTCGCAGCATCTCGGCCACGAGGAACGCGAGCTCCAACGACTGTTGGGTGTTCAATCGGGGGTCGCACGCCGTCTCGTAGCGACCGCCGAGATCGAGATCTGAGATGTCCTGCGCGCCGCCGAGGCACTCGGTGACGTTCTCACCGGTCAGCTCGACGTGGATACCACCCGGATGCGTGCCGAGGCCGTTGTGGACCTCGAAGAAGCCCTGAACCTCGTCGACGATGCGATCGAAGTGGCGCGTCTTGTACCCGGTGGAGGCTTCGTGGGTGTTGCCGTGCATCGGATCGCACTGCCAGATGACCTGGTGGCCGGTGGCCTGGACCTTCTCGATGATCGCCGGCAGCAGGTCGCGGACCTTGCCGTTGCCCATGCGCGAGATCAGAGTCAGTCGACCCGGCTTGTTGGTGGGGTCGAGACGCTCGACATATTCCACCGCCATTTCCGGCGTGGTGCTCGGACCGATCTTTAGGCCGATCGGGTTGGAGACCAACTCGGCGAAGGCGATGTGCGCGCCGTCGAGCTGACGGGTGCGGTCACCGATCCAGAGGAAGTGGGCCGACAGGTCGTAGAGCTTGGGGTGGTCGCTGTCGTTGTCGAGACGCAGCATCGCGCGCTCGTAGTCCAGAACCAGGGCCTCGTGGCTGGCAAAGATCTGTGCCTGGTGCAGGCTCGGATCGGTGACGCCACACGCGTTCATGAACTGCAGGCCGCGGTCGATCTCGGCTGCCAGTTGCTCGTAACGTGCGCCCGCGGGCGAAGCTGCGACGAACTCGCGGTTCCAGTCGTGCACCTTGTGCAAATCGGCCATTCCGGCGCCGGTGAGCGCGCGAACCAGGTTCATCGCGGCGCTGGCGTTGGCGTATGCGCGCACCAGACGCGAAGGATCGTGCGCACGGACTGCCTCGTCGGCGACGAGCGAATTGATCATGTCGCCGCGGTACGACTTGAGCCCCAGCGAGTCGATGTCGGCAGAACGCGGCTTGGCGTACTGGCCGGCGATGCGAGCAACCTTGACGACAGGCATCGAGGAACCGTAGGTGAGCACGACGGCCATCTGCAGCAACGTGCGGATGTTTCCCTTGATGTGCGGCTCGGTGTTGTCCGCAAATGTCTCGGCGCAGTCACCGCCCTGGAGCAGGAATGCTTCACCACGCGCGACCTGCGCGAGACGCTCTTGCAGCGCCTCGACCTCGCTGGCCACCGTGATGGGAGGCACGCTCTCGAGCACAGTCCGCATGGCGGCCGCCTGGTCAGCGGGCCACGAGGGCTGCTGAGCAGCGGGCTTCGCGAGTGCCTCGTCGAGCTGCTTACGCAGTCCGGCAGGCAGCGGCGGGAGTTCGGGCAAGCGGTCGATCGGCACGTCGACAGTCCAGTTCACCTCTACAGGATATTCGCTCGCCCGTCGGCGCGTCACACAGGCTCTCGATCGCAGCCCAATCGGGACACTTCTCGCGCACCGAAACCTGAGTCAGCGAAGTGAACGTGCTGCCCAAATCGCGTCGAACTTCACGAGGTTGTGCCTGGCGTCGGCAAGTGCGTCGTGTGCGTCGGCGGGCGCTGACGGGAGGGCAGGACTGCCGTTGTCTTCCCAGAACTGTCGGAGTTCGCGGGTGTACCGCGGCATCGACTGCGGTAGTTCGGTCATATCGCCCCACAACTGGCACAGCGCGACGTGGTCGTATGCGGCTACCCACGCCCAGAGCTCCGGAACGACCATCGGCCGCGGAACGAAGAATTTCAGAAGATCGTCGCGGATCTTCTCGCGTGATTTCCACAGCGGCGACGAAGGCTGCGGCAACTTCGGCAGCACGTTCTTGCGCACCCAACTACCGGCACGGGCGGGATCGAACTCCGTCGAGACCGCGTAATACTCTCGGCCGTCCTCGCAGACAACGCCGATGGACACGAGATCGATGGTTCGACCGTCTTCGATGAATTCACAGTCGTAGAAGTAGCGCACGTCCGAAAACTATGCCGCACGCGCAGGCTCTGGAGCCAATGCGCGTGCGGCAGGTGTGGGAAATCTCTAGCTGGCCTGTGCGTCCGGGAGCGAATCCTTGTCGGTCTTCGCGGACTCCTTCGACTCGGCCGAGACCACGAGATCAACAACCGACTCGCCGCCTTCCGCCGGAACATCGACGGCAGCTTCGGGTTTCGTGGGCGCCTGGTTCTTGAGGCTCGCCGCGTAGATGTCCACGTACTCCTGACCGGAGAGTTTCATCAGCTTGTACATCACTTCGTCGGTCACAGCCCGCTCGACGAAGCGGTTTCCGCCCATGCCTTCGAAGCGGGAGAAATCGATGGGTTCACCGACGATCACGGTGACCTTCGCGGGGCGCCACATCCGTGAGCCGATCGGATTCATCTTGTCGGTACCGACCATCGCAACCGGGATCACCTTGACGCCCGATTCGAGCGCGAGGCGCGCCATTCCGGTCTTGCCCTTGTAGAGACGACCGTCAGGCGAACGCGTTCCTTCGGGGTAGATACCCAGCAGACTGCCCGAACCGAGAACCTTGAGACCGGCGTTGAGCGCATCCTGCGCCGCGTCCGCGCCGGTTCGGTCGATGGGGACCTGTCCGACCGCG
This sequence comes from Rhodococcus sp. APC 3903, assembly GCF_030407755.1. NCBI lineage: Bacteria > Bacillati > Actinomycetota > Actinomycetes > Mycobacteriales > Nocardiaceae > Rhodococcus > Rhodococcus sp. APC 3903. The sequence continues at coordinate 268,461 of NZ_JASDCV010000003.1, read as the reverse complement.
GTGAAGAACCACTTCTGGAAAGCGCCCTTCAGGCCGGAACCGGTGAAGTACTCGCTCTTGGCAAGGAAGGTGATACGGCGGTTGACGCGAAGCGGAAGGTAGAACGAGTCCAGAACCGCCTGGTGATTGCTGGCCAGAATGGCCGCGCCGTCAGTCGGAATGTTCTCGTGACCTTTGACCGTCGGACGCCCGAGCAGCCAGAGAATCGGCCCCAGCAACACATACTTGAAGAGCCAATACCACACGGCGTCCCTCCCATTCACAGCTGAATTTCGCTGAGTACGACCTTACTGCCGACCGGTAACCCCCGCTACACACGCCCCTGGAGGATCGACCCGATCACAGTCCGGCAGACGTGGTTCCAGCGCCGTCGACCCCACCGAGATCCTGAGGCACTACCGAACGCGCCAATGCGGCGGCGCCCACCATGCCCGCAGCTTCGCCGAGTTGAGCCGAACGGATTCGTGCCAGTGGGCGGTGCTTCGCGCCGGTCAACAATGTCGCGTACTGCTCACGGGCGTCGTCGAGAAACAGTGGGGCAGAACTCGCGACGCCGCCTGCGATCACGACCAGATCGGGATCGTAGACGTCCCCGACCATCGCCAATCCGACGGCCAGCCAACGTGTGAACTCGGCAATGGTTGCCAGAGCGAGTGGGTCACCGTCCTGCGCGGCGTTGGCGATCCGGCGACCGGTGAGGGAACCCGGATCCACCGCTACTTCGCGCGCCAGAACCGTCGACGCAGCCGGGTCGGCGGCCAGCAGTTCGATTGCCGTGTCCACGAGCGCCGTTCCGCTGCAATAGCGCTCCCAACACCCACGCTTGCCACACGCACACTGACGCCCGCCTGGCACGACCTGGATGTGGCCGAGTTCGGGGGCGACGCCGTGACTGCCCCGGTACAGCTCACCGTTGATCAGCAGCGCGCCGCCGATTCCGGTCCCGATTGCCACCATCACGACATTGCGGCCACCTGCGGCCGCGCCGAATCGGTGCTCCGCGAACGCCGCTGCATTGGCGTCGTGCTCGAGAACGACCGGCAATCCGAGCCGCTTACTCAAGTCACTACCCACCGGCGCGTCCACCCAGGGCAAGTGCGGCGCGAACCGAACCGAGCTTCGATCGGAGGTGATGAAGCCGGCGACCGCCAACCCCACGGCAGATACCTCGTGCCGGGTCACCAGTTCGCGTACGACGCGATCGAGGCCGTCTTCGAGAGCGCGTGCGGACTGCGGGGTCGGGGCTTGAATCATCTCGAGCACTTGTCCGTCGACGTCCACGACGGAGGCCCTGATGCTCGTTCCGCCGACGTCGATGCCGACCGTCAAGATGTCGTCCATGGTGGAGTCGGAGACCGCTTTCAAGCGGCGCGCGCTCATCGCGCCAATTCCCGCGCGAGCGGCGCCCGCTGGAGTGCGCACCCTGTATCGGTGCCTCGTGCGTCGGTGACCATTGTGTCGATTGTGCTCATCTCGGGCCGTCAGCTCTACCCGGGGTACTAAGTCAGTCCTTGACCGTCACGTTGATCGGGACAAATGCCGCCGTTCGAGTTCGCTCGGCACCTGGCGTCGTCGCTCCGCTGTCCGGTCCGCGATCCGGGCCGGACGGCCCCCCGAGAAACTCGTCGAGAATCTCGCGAAGCAATGCGAGGAACGCCGCTGCGTGACCCGCGAGAAACGCCAGTAGTTCGTGGTGCTCACCGCGAACCAGTGCAGCGAGAGCGCACACCGGGCACCAACTGCAGCCAGTGAACACCGGCTGCGTGTCCGCTGACGCCGAGTCACCCGCAACGTCGGCCGTCGCTGCTGCAGCCTTTTGCAAGACCGGTTCCAGGCGCGTCAGAACGGTATCCGCCAGCGCGCGAAATTCCGCGACGAGGCGCTCGTGCTCTTCGCTCATACTGGCCACACCGCGGGATCCGGGCTGAACCGGATGATCAGGTAACTGCCGTCCAACTCCGCCCCGTTCACGACACAACGACGCAGCACCGACGCCAAACGAACTCTGCGTCGTACGCCGTCTGCTCCCACCAGCACATCGTCCTCCACCCGGCCCAACGACAACGACGACGGATCCACGAGCGGAAGGTACATCCGCATCACGTACACCGAATCGACTCCGGCCCCCGACTCCAACGACACCACGATGTTGTCCGCGGTGTCGACAGCGTCGATTGTGTCGACGGTGTCCGAATCCGTGCCCGTTCCACCCTCGAACGTGGCCGCGATCTCGCCCAGAGCCGCCAACCCTACCGGTTCGGCGCAGGCGCGCTCGACCGTTGTGACGGACATTCCATCAGTCGATCCACGCAATTCGTCGACGACGAGTGCCTGTGACGCCCTGATCGAAGCGAGCCACTGCGCCGCCGGCGAATCGTCGACACCCTTCCCGGCCGACGAGTTGAACTGCGGGACAAGGTTGTTGACCACAATCCCGTCGACTCGCAATCCGGCCAGAGCCAGACCGGACAACGTCCGGCGAGTCGCCGCGGCCGATACGCCATCGGCCGACGTCACAACGCGCACGCTGGTGTTCTCCCGATCCGAGAGGTGAACGGCGATTCGATCCACCGACGCGAGCACGCGTTCGATGACGGACACGAGTAGCAACACTCGCATGTCCGAGCCCGTCACGGCGACCATCCGCCTGTGCCGCGGCCACAATCGCTCGAGATACTCCGACACCATCGACGGCGACCCGAGGATCCGCAGTGCTTCGGCTGCGGCCGGACAGTCCACGATCACGAGGTCGTAGTCACCGCTGCTCGAGATATCGACGATCTCGGAGAGTCCGAGTATGTCTTGGATCCCCAGGGATCCCGTCAACTCTTCCGGTTCCAACCCCTCGAACGACGAACCGTGTTCGTGATCTCCCGCTCCGAAATTTCCTGCAGCATCGATCAATCCCGACAGTCCTCGGAACTTTTCCTCGAGGAGCTCGGAAGTGTCGAGTTGCCGGACGTCGAGGCGCTCGGCGAGAGGTGTAGTCGTTCGCAGCGCCGGCACGCCCACGACATCCGCGAGAGAACCTGCCTGATCGATCGACACCAAAAGCACTCGTGCCCCGTCGGACGCAGCCGACACAGCCGTCGCCGAGGCAAGCGTCGTCGTGCCTGCTCCGCCTTTACCGACGAACAGTTGGACGCGAGATCGTTGCTCCGGCACTCAGCCCTCGACTCGCTTCTTCAGTTCTTTCAGAGCTGTGTCGGTAATGATCTTCTCGGCCTTGCGCTTGAAGAGACCGATCATCGGAATCGTCAGGTCGACCGTCAACTCGTAGGTGACAGAGGTGGTGCCGTTCGGGCCGGGCTCGAGTGTGTACGAACCGAATTGGGACTTCTGGATCTCACCCGAGATCAGCTCCCAGCTCACTGCCATCCCGTCAGGCGCCCACGAATACTGCAGTTCGTAGGTGTCCTTCACCATCCCCGCGTCGAGGACAAAACGCACTCGGTCCGCGCGGCCGCCCTGCCCCGGCGCCGTCACCTCGACGGACTTCGCCGCGGCCACCCATTCGGGGTACTGCGCGAAATCGGCGATGACGTCCATCACGGCGTCGGCAGGGGCGTCGATGCTGATCAACCCCTTGGTCTTCTCGGCCATACGACTGCGCTACCTTCCTTCGTCAAAAGTCCAGAACCTGCACAACGAGCACTACTTCGATTATCAGTCCGGTGCTACCCCGGCGGCACGTCCTGCTTCGAGTTCGCGCTTGAGCTGGAAGGACATGACCTTGCCGTCGACCCGACGCTTTCGGTTCATCCCGGCGAGGTCGAGGTTCGCCAGATCCGACGGTGATACGCCGACCGGTTCACAGTGCAGGAAGTAGTGCGCGATCGTCCCGTCCATGACCGGTTCGAGCCACACCTCCATGGTGCCGACCAGCTGACCGGACACTCCCCAACGGAATCCTGCGGGACCGCGATCTTCCCGGACTTCGAGCGCAAGATCACTGAACCAGCGACGCCACCGCGCGCGCGAGGACAACAGTTCGGCGACCCGCTCGGGCGGGGCGGCGATGAAAGTCTGGTCTGCGACCTGAATGCTGCTCACCGAAGTAGCTTCACATATCGCGTCGGCGAAGCGTCGAGGGGTGTCGCACCACTACATACCGGACAGACTGTAAGCCTGGCCACAACTGCGTCGGACATGCGACTACAGTAGGAGACGAAAACCCTACTCGTCAGTATTTCGCAGTGTCGGAGGTATTTCGTGCCTGAGTTCAGCGCACCCCAGACGTTCACCATTCCCGAGGATGCCTCCGCGGTCGACTCGGTCTTCGCCTTCGCGAAGACGAAGCCGGCGGCGGTTGTCTACAAGCGCAAAGTCGGAAATGCATGGGTCGATGTCACTGCAGGCGATTTCGCCGCCCAGGTGACTGCAGTCGCCAAGGGCCTCATCGCGATCGGCGTCAAGCAAGGCGACCGCGTCGGCCTCATGTCGGCGACGCGTTTCGAATGGCCGCTCGTCGACTACGCCATCTGGGCAGCCGGTGGCGTGACGGTTCCGATCTACGAAACCTCCGCAGCCGAGCAGGTTCGTTGGATTCTCGAGGACTCCGAAGCAATCGACCTCATCGTCGAGAACGACACTCACGCCGCGACCGTGAAGGACGTCGCTGCAGCCGCACCCGCGCTGCGCACGGTCTACCAGATCGATGCCGCGGCAGCCGGCAAGGGTGTCGTCGAGGAATTGACCGCACTGGGCGCCGACATCTCCGACGAGGACGTCCACGCCCGCGTCGCTGCACTGAAGGCCTCCGATCCCGCCACCCTCATCTACACCTCGGGCACCACTGGCCGGCCCAAGGGCTGCCAGCTGACGCACTCCAACCTCATTGCGGAGTCGAAGGGCATCCTCGACTCCAACCTCGGGACGCTGCTCAAGACTCCCGGCGTTCGCACCCTGATGTTCTTGCCGCTCGCGCACGTTCTCGCTCGCGCAGTCAGCATCGCGTCGTTCGATGCCGGTGCAGCGCTTGGACACACGAGCGACATCCCGAACCTCGTTCCGACGTTCGGCGAGTTCAAGCCCGACTTCATCCTCTCGGTGCCGCGCGTATTCGAGAAGGTCTACAACAGCGCACGCGCCAAGGCGCACGGTGACGGCAAGGGCAAGATCTTCGACGCGGCCGCAGACACCGCGGTCGCGTGGAGCGAGGCTCAGGACAAGGGCGGCGCGGGCATCGTTCTCAAGGCCAAGCACGCCCTCTTCGACAAGCTCGTGTACTCGAAGCTGCGCGCTGCACTCGGTGGACAGTGCCAGCTGGCCATTTCCGGTGGTGCACCCCTGGGCGCTCGACTCGGCCACTTCTTCCGCGGTATCGGCGTCACGATCTACGAGGGCTACGGACTGACCGAGACCACCGCAGCGTTCGCCGTCAACACCATCGGCGCACAGAAGGTCGGCTCTGTCGGAAAGCCGTTGGCCGGCAACTCCGTTCGCATTGCCGAAGACGGCGAAATCCTCCTCTCGGGACCGGTGGTCTTCACCGGCTACTGGCGCAACGAGAAGGCGACCGCCGAGTCGATCGAGAACGGCTGGTTCCACACCGGAGACCTGGGCACCGTCGACAAGGACGGCTACATCACGATCACCGGTCGCAAGAAGGAGATCATCGTCACGGCAGGCGGCAAGAACGTCTCCCCCGCTCAGCTCGAAGATTCCCTTCGCGCACACCCCCTGATCAGCCAGGCCATCGTGGTCGGCGACCAGAAGCCTTTCATCGGCGCTCTCATCACCATCGACGCCGAGGCACTTCCCGCCTGGAACGAGCGCAACAACAAGGCCGCGGGAACCACAGCTGCCGACCTGGTTTCGGACGGCGAACTGGTCGGTGAAATCCAGGACGCCATCGACGAGGCCAACAAGCTCGTCTCACACGCCGAGGCGATCAAGAAGTTCCGCATTCTTCCGGTCGACTTCTCCGAGGACACAGGCGAACTCACGCCCACGATGAAGCTCAAGCGCAACGTCGTGCACGAGAGCTTTGCCGCCGACATCGAAAAGATCTACGCCAAGTAGGTTTTCGGCAAGCAGCTTCTCGCAGCAACGAACGGCCCGCACCGAATTCGGTGCGGGCCGTTTGCGTTCGAGTCCCGGTGGCTCAGCCGAGCAGATTACGCAGCTTCGAAGCGAGCGTGTCCCACTTCCAGTCTTCGGCAACCCACTCCCGGCCGGCTGCTCCCATCGCGGCCGCTCGATCACGATCGGACAGCACCTCGATCACGGATTCGGCGACGTCCCGAACAGAGGTGCCGTCGACTACGAGCCCGGTCTTGTTCTGCTGCACGGTTTCCGGAGCGCCACCACTGCGGCCGGCGATGACCGGAACGCCGGTCGCCGAGGCCTCGAGGTAGACGATTCCCAGTCCTTCGACATCCAATCCCGCGCCTCGCGTGCGACACGGCATGGCAAACACGTCGGCAATCGTGTGGTGAGCCGCCAACTCTGCGGCGGGCACCGTGCCGGTGAAGACGACGTGATCGTCCATCCCGGTCTTACGTGTCAATTGACGGAGGTGGTCCTCGTACGGTCCACCGCCGACTATCACCAGTACCGCCCCGTCGACGCTCTTGCGAATGGTCGGCAGCGCCTTGATGAGCATGTCCTGCCCCTTGCGTGGCACGAGCCGCGACAGGCACAGGACCGTGGGCCGCTCTCCCAGCCCGTATCGCTTGCGCAGTTCTGCGCGGGCGACCGAGTCCGGGTGGAACACCGACGTGTCCACTCCGGACGGAAGGTGCTCGAGCGCCGCTTGCGGGCCGAAAGCCGCCGAGAACCGTCCACGGGTGTATTTGCTGACAAACGTCACCGCATCCGTGTGATCGCCGATCACACGCAACGACTGCCGCGCACCGGGAATCATCGACCACCCGACCTCGTGGCCGTGAGTACTCGCGATCACTCGGCTCGCTCCGGCGCGTCGAACAACCGGCGCCAACAGCGCCAAGGGCGCTGCCGCACCGAACCACACCGACTCACAGTCGTGCTTCTTGACCAGCTTCGCGGCCCGACGAGCGACAAAGGGCGACGGCAGCATCAGTGTCGTCGAGTGCCGAACGACCTCGAAAGGCTGTGCCGCATCGAACTTCTTGTGCGAGTCGCCCCGCCACCGCGGTGCGTACACCACCAACTTGTCCGCCGGCAGGTGCCCGGCAAACGTGTGGAGATAGGACTGGATACCTCCGGGGCGAGGAGGAAAATCGTTGGTCACCAAGAGGGTCCGGCGCATCCGTCCACCGTAGGGCACGCTGTGCTTCGAGTCGTGACAAGGGCACGCAGTGCTTGGAGACTTGCGAAGCTCACCTCGCCGCTGCAATTGACCCAGCCGCGAACTGCTCAGCCCAGATGGCTGTTGGTCCAGTCGACCCATCCGACTCGCAGTTCCTCGGTTCCGACGCCGAGGACCGCTCGGATCCGCGAGTCGAGGTCTTCGGCCGTCATCTTTCCGGAGGCGAGGGCTCGAAAGAGGTCGGTCAGCTTCGCCTCGCCGAATCGATCAGCGATATACGCGTTGATAGACCACGCCGATTCGTACGCCAGTGAACTCACGACCGGGACACCGCCGAACTGTGTGTCGTCCGGAAACTCGGTCGGAGTATCGCCGGCGCGGACCGCTGCTGCCAGAGTCGGCGCTATCTCACCCCAGGCCCGCGAGGATCCACGATTTCCCGCGTACTCGGCGAACCCTTCCAACACCCACATCGGCGACCCGTCGCGGGTTTTCGATCGGGCGGCTATGTGCATGAGCTCGTGGCGCAACACCGTTCGCCTGGTGATGTCGGTCAGCCTCGAAGCCGCGGCAGGTGAGAAGACCACCCGCTGGCCGCTCACGTCGGAAGACCCGTCCGCCGTTGCATCCGCGACCGACACTGCGGCAATCGAAGCGCCGTCGTGATGGGAGCCGACCAGTGCGGTGAACTCCTCCGCGGACCCCGCCACCATGAGCACCGCGCGCTCGGACCACCACGGCCCCCACAACTGCGTCGTGTTTTCGATGGCTGAGTCCACATCGGCCGCCAAAGCGTCGACGAACGCCTGCTGACCCGGGTGACCGATCACGAGTGCATTGCCCGCGGCATTTTCGGCGACGGCCAGCGGCCCGAAGTCCCAAGGGCCGTTCCAGGATTCGCCCGCCGTTCGGGCTCCGTCCAGTCCGACGATCGACCCGTCCGCAAGAACCGACCACTGATCTCCGCGTTTCGCGAGCGTCATGGACACTGCCTTGCGAGTGGGCAATGCGTCAACGCCGTCGAGGGCGTATCGCAACAGAACCTGTGCATTCCAGACCTCGACGTCTCCGTCCGGTGCACCGGTTCGCGGCGCCGGAGTCAGGCCGCCGCTGGGAATCTCGTATCCCCAGTCGGCAAAGTCGAGCGCTCCCGCAGCGGTGGCTCGTCGAACTTCCGCTTCGAGCACACCGGGTGCCGCGGCACTGTCGACGAACTTCGCCAGCCCCGACGGATCGTCGGACATCTGCGCCGCAGCCCATGCATCGAGAAATGCTTGTACCTGCGCGGTGCGTTCGGCGTCCTGCTCACTGGCCGCATTTTCGTCGGAATCGGACCTGTTCGTCAGGAAGATCGTCAAACCGAGCACGAGCACCACGGCAACGCCGAGCGCCACGAGGGCTGGATACTCCCAACGGCGTGGTCGATCTGCGCCGACGTCGGGCGTCGTCATCGGTTCAGTCGGCACGGTGCCGAGTGTAGGAGAACTCGACTCGACGCTTCACGGCGGCTGGCCACACGCCGCTCGGGCGCAGCAAGCCGTCAGTAACGACGCGCAGTGGAGAACTCCATGCCTGCCATCGACTGAACCTTCACCGGTACGCCGAACGTCGACGCATGCAGAATGTTTCCGTCGCCGGCGTAGATGCCGACATGCGAGTTGTCGCTGTAGAAAGTCACGACGTCACCGGGCTGTAGTTGGTCCCTCGACACCGGTACACCGCCCTGCGCCTGCGCTTGGCTCGAACGCGGCAGAGTCTTCCCGATTTGCTTGTAGGCCCATACGACCAGACCTGAGCAGTCGAACTCGTTCGGGCCGGTCGCGCCCCAGACATACGGGTCACCGATCCGCGTGAGGCCTGCCTGCAGAGCAGCAGCACCCGAACCAGGCGTCAAGTTAGCTAGAATTTTGCTGAGATCGACGTCCGGCGGGAATGGCGTACCGCTCAGTTGGTTACGCTCGTCGTCGGTGAGGCTCTGGAAAGCTTTGGTCACGTCGGCGATCTGCGTCTGCAGTTCACTCTGCTTGCGCTGCAAATCGTCACTGAGTGCGCGGGCTTGATCGGCGGCGGTCCGCGCTTCTTCGGCCGAACGCTTCGATGCTTCCGAGGCGGCACGCGCTTCGGCAGTGGCTTGGTTGAACTGTGAGACCTGCACTGCCGCGTCGTTGGAAATCACGTCCAGCGCGGACATCTGATCGAGCAACTGCTGCGGCGAGTCGCTCACCATCAACGCAAAGAGGCGATTGGTCCGCGCACCCTGGTAATTCGCTGTGGCAATACGGTTTACCGCCGGAGCGAACTCGGCGACACGTGCCGAAGCCGCGTCGAGAAGACCCTGATCGGCTGCCGAACGCGCGTCCGCATCATTCGCGACCGCCAGCTTCGCGTCGAGGTCGATCTGTGCGTTGTGCAGCGCTTCGTTGGTCTGCTCGGATACCCGGGAGAGTTCACCGAGCTTGTCGAGCGCCTCGGTGGGGTTGGTGATGACGGGGTCGGCACCGGCCTGCATCGAAGGCCCTGCGACGAGTCCGAACGCCAGCACTCCCACTGTCAATGCGGCGCGTACTCGACTGTTGTTTTTCGATGAAACCACGGAATGCAACTCTCCGTCTCGGTGAAGCGACGTCGACCGGGACCGGTCGACGATCTGTTAGCTGGCTGTCAACTACCCACAGTACCTGTCTCGGCCGCGCAATGTCTCGATAAGGTTACGGAACGGCATACGTTTGTGTCTACTCGCCGGTAGGCGTGTCGGGGTGAAGTACCGGGCGAATTGTCGCGAAACGAAAATGTGGGCCTCGAATCAAAGATTCGAGGCCCACATTCGAAGATCCGGAGCTCCCCCGAGCTCCGCCGCCTTGCAGCGGCGGATCGTTCCGACCGTCTACCGGAGACAGCCGTCGAGCGTGTTCAGAAATCAGTAACGGCGAGCACCGTCGTACGGCATCGAGGACACCGGTGCGAGCTTCACGGGCTGACCAGCGGTCGACGCGTGGATGACATTGCCGTTGCCGGCGTAGATGCCCGAGTGCGATCCGCCGTAGAAGGAGATCACGTCGCCGACCTGAAGATCGGACTGTGAAACGGCAACGCCGGCTGCGGCCTGGTCGTAGCTCGTGCGAGGCAGGTTCAGACCAGCCTGCTTGTATGCCCACTGGACCAGACCGGAGCAGTCGAATGCGTCCGGGCCCGATGCGCCGTACACGTACGGGGAGCCCAGCTTGCTCTCTGCGGCGCGAACTGCCTGCTCACCAACACTGGAGATGGGAGCGGCCGGAGCGGCCGGTGCGATGTCGGTGATGCCCGGGATGACCGGCAACTGAGGAATAGAAACGCCCGGAACCTCGAAGGTGCCGACGCCGGGGATGGTGATGGGGTCTGCCGAGGCAGGTGCAGCGGTTGCGGCAAATGCTCCGACTGCGAGCGCGCCGGCTACTGCCAACTGCGCTGAACGCTTGAAACTCTGTGACGCCACTTAAGGGGTGCTCCATTTCTTCCATTCATCCGCCGACCGAGTTAGCTGACGGGTTCGGGCTGGGAAGATCAGCCCTACCCGCGTGGTCCGCAGCGATCATGCGTGCTGCACCCCAGGCGGGATTCACCCCAGTGGAAACTTGGGTTCCCGGTTCGGGTTCCTCGCGGAGATCCCGATTAGGCGGTTCCTGACGATGCCGGTCCTGTTTGGTCCGGCAAGACTTCGTTAGGTCTCAGGAAGGTTACGAAATGATCGCGACGATGTCGACCGCTTCGTGACAATCGCGCCCGATTCGCCGGAAATCATGCTGCCGCGCCCGCGATACGCCGGACGGGTCACGAAGAGATAACAACAGGTCTGTTCGGCGAGGCTCACCTGGCCCGCAAACCTGCGCTTGCTACCCACTGGCAAGGGTCACCAAACCCGACAATCCGATCTTCCATGCAGTTCAACGCCGATTACTTGAAACTAGAACCCGTTTCGATCAATCAGGCGGTTTCGGCGACTGATCGCCGTAGCAACACCCTCACGAATCGCCCTACCGGTAAGTAGGTAGGAGACCGCATTCGCGAGTTCCCACCGCAAGTGTGATCCTCGTCTCTCATACTTTTGTCGGGGGTCAATCCGTTGCTTTCCCAATGGAAGTCGGAGTGAGCCGGGTTCCGCGTATGCAATCTCGAATTCGTGTCGGGGGGTCCTTCTACTGTCTGCGGTGTGAGTCCCGCCTCGGCCCGAGAATTTCCGTCTCCGTCCCCGTTCTCCGACGGGGAGAAGTTCGACGTCGGGCGGCAACTGAGCTTCGACGAGCTGGACACACCGCTGAGCGAAACGACGTTTGTCGTCGTCGACCTCGAGACCACAGGTGGAAGCGCCGACCAGGACTCCATCACCGAGATCGGCGCCGTCAAGATCCGCGGTGGCGAAGTGCTCGGTGAAATGGCAACACTCGTCGACCCCGGCCGATCGATTCCGCCGTACATCGTCGAACTGACCGGAATCACCACCGCCATGCTGATCGGCGCACCTCCGATCGAACGTGTCCTACCCGCTTTTCTCGAATTCGCCGAGGGTGCGGTGCTGGTGGCACACAACGCGCCCTTCGACATCGGCTTCCTGAAAGCAGCGGCGTCACGCAGCGCACGCCCGTGGCCGGCGTTCCGTGTGCTGTGCACTGTGAAGCTCGCCAGGCGCGTGCTCACCCGCGACGAGGCGCCTTCGGTCAAACTCTCCGCACTCGCCCATCTCTTCCAGGTGACCACCCAACCGACGCACCGCGCGCTCGACGACGCGCGTGCGACCGTCGACGTCCTACACGGGTTGATCGACAGAGTCGGGAACCAAGGCGTCCACAGTTACAGCGAACTCGTCGACTACCTGCCCAACATTTCCTCACATCAGCGGGCCAAACGGTCCTTCGCCGCAAACCTGCCGCGAAGTCCGGGTGTCTACCTTTTCCGAGGCCCTTCGGACGAAGCCCTCTATATAGGAACTGCTACCGACCTTCGGCGCCGCGTCCGCAACTACTTCACCGGTTCGGAGACCCGCGGCCGGATGAAGGAAATGGTCGCGCTCGCCACCCGTGTGGACCACGTCGAGTGCGCCCATGCGCTCGAGGCAGGGGTGCGTGAACTACGACTACTGAGCGCGCATGCACCCCCGTACAACCGTCGCTCCAAATTCCCCAAAAGAGGATGGTGGATCACTCTCACCGACGAGGCGTTTCCCAGACTGTCCGTGGTTCGCACGCCTACGGCCGATTCGATCGGCCCGTTCACCTCTCGCGGCGACGCAGTCGAAGTCGCCGACACCGTCGCAGAGTTCAGCCGCCTACGCACGTGCACCAAACGTCTCGGGCGCGGCGCCGTTCACGGCCCTGACTGCCCCGCTCGCGAACTGGGGGCGTGTCCCGCCTCCTGGGCACCGGAACTCACTGCGGAGGACTACGCGGCCGCCCCTGAGACTGTGCGTGGATTCTTCCGGGGAACCAACGACGCTCCCCTCCAACAAATGCAGGCGCGAATAGACGAGCTGTCCGCACACGCGTTGTTCGAGAATGCTGCTCGTCTGCGTGACCGAACGGTCGCAGTCTCTACCGCAGTGCGGCGCACTCAGCGACTCGCAGCAGTCGCGGCGATCGAACAACTGATTCTCGCCCGTCCCACCGGGGACGGCGGCTGGGAGCTGTCGGTGATCCGTTCCGGACGTCTCGCGTCCGCCGGGCTCGCCAGACGTGGAACTCACCCGATGCCCGTCGTCGACGCCATCACCGCGGCAGCCGAAACCGTCCTACCGGACGACGCACCGTTTCGCGGCGCGTCACCCGAAGAACTGGGTCTGATCGCACGGTGGCTCGCATCGGACGGTGTCCGAATCGTGTCGGCGACATCCGGCTACGTCGAACCTGCGGGCGGCGCCGGCAAGTGGGAAGCCTGGTGCCGACTCGCGCGGGCCGGTACCGAATCCGAACATCGATGACGTAACGACGGGGCGGCACCCCTAAGCTCGATCGAAACCACCGGGTCATCACAACCCACCTGGAAATCGAGGAGAGAAATGATCAACGCCATCGTCATGATTCACGCCGAGTCCGCTCGGATCCCGGAAACCGCGCAGGCCGTCGCCGACCTGTCCGGAGTGACGGAGGTCTACTCGTGCGCAGGTGACGTCGACTTGATCGCCATCGTGAAGGTACGTGACCACGCCCAGATCGCCGACGTGGTCACCGGAGGAATCAACAAGGTGCCCGGCGTTCTCCGAACCGCCACACACATCGCCTTCCAGTCCTTCTCCAGCGCAGACGTCGAGGCCGGTTTCTCGCTGGGCGAGTAGCTCGTCGATCAGGCTTGGTCGGCCAGTTCGGCGGTGAGTGCCGCCCACTTGTGAAGCAGTTCAGCGCCGGCGCCGCCGTCGATCGCGGCAGCGGCTGCAGCCATCCCGGCGGAGATCGCACCCTCGAGATCGTCACCGACACCGTTGAACGCCGCGATGGCCGCTCCCGCGTTCAGCAAGACCGCGTCCCGGACCGGCCCCTTCTGCCCGGAAAGCAGCGTTCGGGCGACGGTGGCGTTGAATTCGGCGTCTCCTCCGCGCAACTCTTCGAGAGGAACGCGGTCGATTCCGAGGTCGCGCGGATCCAGCGTGACAGTTCGCACACTTCCACCGCCGACGATGTGAACCGTCGAAGTCGTCGATGTGGTCAGTTCGTCGAGTCCGTCGTCTCCGCGCACCACCAACGCCGAATTACCGCGCTGCGCAAGGACTCCCGCGACGACCGAGATCAGCTTCGGAAATGCGCACCCGATCAGCCCGGCACGCGGACGAGCCGGATTGGTCAGTGGACCGAGCACGTTGAATGCCGTCGGGATGCCGATTTCCTTGCGAGGCACCGCCGCAAAGCGCAGTGCGGGATGGAAGACCGGCGCGAAACAAAAGCCGATTCCGACCTCTTCGACGCACCTCGCAACCTGCTCCGGGCCGAGGTTGATGCGAACGCCGAGCGCCTCGAGCACATCGGCGCCACCACTCTTGGACGAAGCAGCGCGGTTGCCGTGCTTGACAACTCGCACACCGGACGCGGCAACCACGATCGAGGCCATCGTCGAGATGTTGACCGTGTTGGAGCGGTCACCACCCGTGCCGACGATGTCGACGACGTCGGAATCGACCGGCACGCGCCTGGAGTGTTCGAGCATCGCGGCGGCGAGCCCTTCCAACTCCGCGGGGGTTTCGCCCTTCATCTTCAGACCGACCCCGAAAGCAGCGATCTGAGCGGAGGTGGCGTTGTCCGACATGATCTCGCCCATCGCCCAGCGACTGTCGGCTTCCGACAAGTCACTGCCGTCCGTGAGCAAACCGAGAATCAACGGCCAGGACCGCACCACTGCACTCGAATCGACGTTCACGGCGTTGGATGCGTCGGTGCCGGCCATAGTGCCTTGGTCCCCTGTCGTTCAAGTGGGCTGGATTTCGAGCTGTCGTTTCGCGCTGCCATTTTGTGCTGCCGATGACCCTCGCAGCCTAGTCAGTGAGGTAAGGAGGAAACCGAATAGGGCCGCTCAGGACTTTCTGCGACCGCGTTTGGGCGGCGCCTCCGCAAGTATCGGGGGCTGGAGCGCGTCCCACCCGGCGACCGAACCACCGAGTCGCTGCGCCAGACCGGCCATTCGTGACCGCTCCTGGGAGCAATGCAGGGCGTCAAGCACCTGGACACGCTCGAAGACGACGCGAACCGAATTCTCGACCACCGGAGTCACGTCCTCGGGCCGACTCGAGCCTCGCACATATCCGTCCTGGGCGACGATGCTCTCGGCATCGGCTACCGAGCCCTCCGGGAGGTCGAGATGATGCCGCAGAACCACTTCGGCCTCCGCCCTGAACTCCGGCTCGGTGGAGGCGGCACGTTCGAGAGCCGTCGAGCTCGCCTCGGCGTCGTCGAAGCCTTCGGCAACGACGACCAGATCCGACCGCCCTGCATCGAGCGGTGTCGGAATCTTCGTGCCGAAAATTCTCAGGAACCACGGTCTACTCTTGTGTGTAGCTGCCATCGCGCCAGCATATTCCGACCACGCCACCAGCGCGTTCGCCGCCCGATCCCGCGAACTCGAGCCGAGCGACGCGCCGATGGTGGACCCGAGTGGTCGTCTCTTACGACGAAGCGTCATACTTCTGTCTGTGACGAGCGCAGTAGGGACTTCAGGATCGGCAATCACCCAACGCGTGCACTCGCTGAACCGGCCGAATATGGTCAGCGTTGGCACCATCGTGTGGTTGTCAAGTGAGCTCATGTTCTTCGCAGGGCTCTTTGCCATGTACTTCGTGGCACGAGCTCAGGCGAACGGAAATTGGCCGCCGGAGCCAACCGAATTGAACCTGTATCTGGCCGTGCCGGTGACCTTGGTGCTTATCGCATCTTCGTTCACCTGCCAGATGGGTGTCTTCGCGGCTGAGCGTGGCGACGTCTTCGGACTTCGTCGCTGGTACACCATCACCTTGGTCATGGGGGCGTTCTTCGTCGCCGGCCAGGGTTACGAGTACTACCACCTCGTGCACGAGGGCACCACGATTTCGAGCAGCGTGTACGGCTCGGTGTTCTACATGACCACCGGCTTCCACGGTCTGCACGTCATCGGCGGTCTCATCGCCTTCGTCTTCTTGATCGCACGTACCCGGGTCAGCAAGTTCACGCCCGCCCAGGCCACCGCCGCGATCGTTGTTTCGTACTACTGGCACTTTGTCGACATCGTGTGGATCGCGCTGTTTGCCACGATTTATTTCATCCGTTAATCAGCTGTACGCCCCAGGCAGCCCCTGACGTCCAGTTCCGTCCCGACATACCAAAGGGATACAGATGAGTTCATCCCCCCCTCCCGCATCCGATAACTCAGCGAATGCCGCGAAGTCGCGTCGCCAGCGGAAAATCCGCCGGCGCGTCACTGGCGCGCTCGTATTGATGATGGGATTGATCAGCGCAGGTTTCCTCGCTTCGGCGTTGACACCAGCTCCGCAGGTTGCGACCGCCAGTGACGATTCAGCAGCCCTGATTCGTGAAGGCAAGCAGCTGTACGACACGTCATGCATCACGTGCCACGGCGCGAACTTGCAGGGCGTGCAGGACCGCGGTCCCAGCCTCATCGGCGTCGGCGAAGCAGCCGTGTACTTCCAGGTCTCCTCTGGTCGTATGCCGGCAGCTCGCAACGAGGCCCAGGCTGCACGCAAGGACCCCAAGTTCGATGCTGCGCAGACCGACGCCCTCGGCGCTTTCATCCAGGCCAACGGCGGCGGCCCGACGCTCATCCGCGACGAGAACGGCGAAATCGCCCAGTCCTCGCTGCGCGGTGGCGACGTCGGACGCGGCAGTGAGCTCTTCCGGCTCAACTGCGCGTCGTGCCACAACTTCACCGGCCGCGGTGGCGCACTGTCCTCGGGCAAGTACGCCCCGGTCCTGGATCCGGCCAGCGAGCAGCAG
Source organism: Rhodococcus sp. APC 3903 (assembly GCF_030407755.1). Taxonomy (NCBI): domain Bacteria; kingdom Bacillati; phylum Actinomycetota; class Actinomycetes; order Mycobacteriales; family Nocardiaceae; genus Rhodococcus; species Rhodococcus sp. APC 3903. The sequence continues at coordinate 251,787 of NZ_JASDCV010000003.1, read as the reverse complement.
ATCTACGCTGCCATGGTTACCGGTCCCCAGAACATGCCGAAGTTCTCGGATCGTCAGCTGACGATCGAGGAGAAGAAGGACATCATCGCCTACGTCAAGTCGTCGGGCGAGTCGAAGGACCCCGGTGGGTACGGGCTCGGTGGCCTCGGTCCGGCCTCTGAGGGTCTCGCCATGTGGGCCGTCGGAATCATCGCTGTCGTCGGTGCAGCATTGTGGATCGGAGCAAGGTCATGAGCGACGCTGGCCAGCATGGCGGCGATACGCCTAAGAAGTACACAGATGAAGAGCTCGACGCGATGTCACGCGACGACCTGGTCAAGCTGGGTACCAATCTCGATGGCGTCGATGTCGTCTACCGCCGTGATCGTTGGTCGGTAAAGGGCACCAGGGCGGAAAAGCGCGCCGAGCGCAACGTCGCCTTCTGGTTCGGCCTCGCCGGCGTTTCGGCGATCGCGTTCATCGCGATCTACCTGTTCTGGCCCTGGGAGTACGCAGGCGCCGGTGACGAGAACTACGGCAAGTACAGCCTGTACACCCCGCTGATCGGCTTGACCATGGGTCTGGCGATCCTCGGCGTCGGCATCGGTGCCGTTCAGTTCACGAAGAAGTTCATCCCCGAAGAGGTCTCGATCCAGGACCGCCACGACGGTGGTTCCACCGAGGTCGATCGTCGCACGATCGTCGCCGAGCTCGGCGACACCCTCGAGACGTCCACCCTCCCCCGCCGCAAGGCCATCAAGCGCAGCTTGATGTTCGGCGGCGGCGCACTCGGCGTCATGATGGTCATGCCCCTCGGCGGACTCATCAAGAACCCGTGGGCCAAGGGCGACGACTCACCTCTGTGGGTGTCCGGCTGGACCCCGAACTACCCGGGCGAGACCATCTACCTGCGTCGTGACACCGGCCGTCCCGAGGACATCGTCCTCGTTCGCCCGGAAGATCTCGATGCCGGTTCGATGGAAACGGTCTTCCCGTTCCGCGAGTCCGACCGTGGCGACGAGCACGCTCTGCTCGCAGCACTGCGCGGCATTCGTAACTCGGTGATGCTCATCCGCCTCCGCACGGAAGACACCGCGCGTGTCACCAAGCGTAAGGGCCAGGAAAGCTTCAACTACGGCGATTACTTCGCCTACTCGAAGATCTGCACCCACCTGGGTTGCCCCACCTCGCTCTACGAACAGCAGAGCAACCGTATTCTGTGCCCCTGCCACCAGTCGCAGTTCGACGCACTGACCTACGGCAAGCCGATCTTCGGTCCCGCTGCTCGCGCACTTCCGCAGTTGCCTATTACAGTGAACGAAGAGGGCTTCCTGGTCGCCGACGGTGACTTCATCGAAGCACTCGGCCCGGCATTTTGGGAGCGTCGACCGTGACCACAACAACAACCAAACCGTCCAAGATCAGCGCGGCAGCGGCTGGACAAGCGGAGGCTATGGACTCCCGCTACCACCTCGCCGCAGGCATGCGCCGGCAGATCAACAAGGTCTTCCCGACGCACTGGTCCTTCATGCTCGGCGAGATCGCGCTCTACAGCTTCGTGATCCTGCTGATCTCCGGTGTGTTCCTGACGCTGTTCTTCGATCCGTCGATGGCACACGTCGTCTACCAGGGCGCATACCAGCCGCTTCGCGGTGTCACGATGTCTCGCGCCTACGAGACGACCCTGAACATCTCCTTCGAGGTGCGCGGCGGTCTCTTCGTTCGCCAGATTCACCACTGGGCTGCACTGATGTTCGCGGCGTCGATCATCGTTCACCTCGCTCGCATCTTCTTCACCGGCGCCTTCCGTCGCCCACGTGAAGCGAACTGGGTCATCGGCTGCCTGCTGCTCATCCTGGCGATGTTCGAAGGCTTCTTCGGTTACACCATCCCCGACGACCTGCTCTCGGGCACCGGCCTCCGCGCCGCCTTCGGTGGTATCACGATGAGTATCCCGATCGTCGGTACCTGGATGCACTGGCTGATCTTCGACGGCGACTTCCCCGGCGACCTCATCATCCCGCGTCTCTACGTCGCTCACGTGCTGCTGTTCCCGGGCATCATCCTGGCTCTGATCGCCGGCCACCTCGCGTTGGTCTGGTACCAGAAGCACACGCAGTTCCCCGGCCCCGGCCGTACGGAACAGAACGTCGTCGGCGTCCGCATCCTCCCGGTCTTCGCGATGAAGGGTGGCGCGTTCTTCGCCATGACCTTCGGCGTGCTCGCACTGCTCGGTGGTCTGTTCCAGATCAACCCCGTGTGGAACATCGGTCCGTACAACCCGTCACAGGTCTCGGCAGGTTCCCAGCCCGATATCTACATGATGTGGACGGACGGCCTTGCTCGACTGTGGCCGGCGTGGGAGATCTACCTGTTCAACCGGTACACGATCCCTGCAGTGTTCGCCGTCGCCCTGATCATGGGCCTCGTCTTCGCACTGTTGATCGCGTACCCGTGGATCGAGAAGCGTCTCACCGGAGACGACGCTCACCACAACATCCTGCAGCGCCCGCGCGACGTGCCGGTCCGTACCGCTATCGGTGCGATGTCCATCGCGTTCTACCTGGTGCTCACGATCTCCTGCATCAACGACATCATCGCGTACCACCTGCACATCTCGCTGAACGCAATGACGTGGATCGGCCGTATCGGCATGGTCATCCTTCCGCCCATCGCGTACTTCGTGACGTACCGGTTCTGCATCGGCCTGCAGCGCAGTGACCGTGCAGTCCTCGAACACGGCATCGAGACCGGCATCATCAAGCGGATGCCGAACGGCCAGTACATCGAGATCCACCAGCCGCTCGGCCCCGTCGACGAGCACGGACACCCGATCCCGCTCGAGTACCAGGGTGCTGCTGTCCCGAAGAAGATGAACAAGCTCGGCCTCGCCGGCAAGCCCGGTAGCGGTAGCCTGATCACCGCTGACCCAGTCGAGGAGAGCGAGGCTCTCGAAGCCGCTCATCACGAAGCTGAGCACGAGCAGCTTCAGATCCTTCTGGACTACCAGAACCGAACCAACGGCAAGTCCGATGGTTCCAGTGGAGAACTCCACTAAGAACGTCAGTTGACCAGTGAGGCCCCGAACCGGATTCCGGTTCGGGGCCTCACTCGTTCTCTGAGCGATTCAGTATGGACAACCTCCAAGTGGGCACCACTCCCCCGGTTCGTCGTCTGAGCGCCGACAACAGCAGGCACTACGCTTTGCTAGACCTCGAGCACAGTCGAATAGTGCTCCACCGTCGGGAACGGCTCGTAGAAGTGATGGAGAAGTTCTCGCCACTTCTCGTATCCTGGCGACTTACGGAACCCGATGGTGTGTGACTCCACGTCTTCCCACTCGACCAGCAGGAGATATCGCTCCGGTGATTCCAGGCAGTGCGAGAGCCGCAGCCTGATGAATCCGGGAACCTCGGAGATGATGGTTCGGGCCACGTCGAATGCGGCCTCGAAACGCGCTGACTGCGACGGATCGACCTGCAGGACGGCATGTTCGAGAATCATCTACCGAGTGTTGCACGTTCTCGGGAGTCCCCTCGAGGCGTTGTCGCCTGGTGAGATACTCGGACCATGACATCCCATGCACGCGGCACCTTCGAGATCGATCTTCGCCCCGCCGATCCTGAGCTCTCCGGACGCGTCGGACGCTTCGAGTTCGACAAGACGTTCATCGGCGGCGTCGAAGGAACATCGACCGGACTGATGCTGTCCGCGGGCGATCCGACAGCCGGTGCAGCGGGCTATGTCGCTTTGGAGTTTGTCACGGGGCAGGTCGACGAAGCTGTGGGATCGTTCGCCCTGCAGCAGTTCGGTCAGATGATCGACGGAACGCAGAAGCTTCTGTACGAGATCGTGCCGGGGTCCGGAACCGGCGAGTTGAAGGGCATCGCAGGCACTCTCGAGCTGGAGGTCGTCGACGGTCTGCACCGCTACGACCTCGAATACTCGCTCCACGATTGACAGAGAGCGGTTGTTGACAGGCACCCTCCTACCACCGAAACGTACATAAACGACAACAGAGGCGCCGTACCCGGGTGGGTGCGGCGCCTCTGTTCGAGTGCGGGTGAAACTAGTGCTTCTCGGGTCCGGTGTAGTACTCGAACACCAGGCCTGCGGCTGCGGCGAGCACACAGACAACTGCGACTGCGATGAGCCACGGCTGGAAGTACGCCAGCGACACTGCCGCGAGTGCAGCAGCAGCGGCAAGCAGGATCGGCCAGAAGCTACCCGGGCTGAAGAAGCCCAGTTCTCCTGCACCATCCGAGATTTCAGCGTCGTCGTAGTCCTCGGGACGGGTGTCCAGACGACGGGCGACGAAGCGGAAGTAGGTACCCACGATGAGCGTCAGACCTGCAGACAGGACGATGGCCGTCAGTCCGGCCCACTCGATACCTGTGCGTGACAGAGCGGTGAACACTCCGTAGATGATCGCGACGAGAATGAAGAACATCGTCAGGATCTCGAAGAGCTTGGCTTCGATCTTCATATCAGCACTTGTCCTTGTTCAGTGAAGAGGCTGGCCGGCTCAGTTGCCTGCAGTGGCGACGGTTGCCTGACGGTACTCGCGGTCGGTGTTGAACGGCGTGGTCGACGTAGCCACCGGCGACTGACCGATTGCCTGCAGAGCCTCAGCGGTCGTCAGACCACCCTTGCCCTCCGCGTCACCCTTGCGCAGTTCGATGTACTTGGCGAAGTCCTCCGGCGAAACCGCACGAACCTCGAAGTTCATCATCGCGTGGAACGTGCCACACATTTCTGCACAACGCCCGACGAACGCGCCTTCCTTCTCGATCTCACTGATCTGGAAGATGTTGTCCGAGTGGTTCTCCTTGGGGTTCGGGAGAACGTCACGCTTGAACAGGAACTCGGGCACCCAGAATGCGTGGATGACGTCCGAGGAAGCGAGTTCGAACTGGATTCGCTTGCCGGTGGGCAGAACGAGGATCGGGATCTCCTGGCTGGAGCCGACGGTCTCGATCTTGTCGTAGTGCAGGTAGCTCAGGTCCTCGGTGCTGTTGCCGTGGATCGGGCCGGGAACTTCTTCGCCGTGATCGTTGACAGTGGAGCCCTCGGTCTTGGCAGCCTCTTCGGCCTCGACGTCGATTCCGTTGTACTTGGCGGAACCGTCACCGAACTCGATGGAGCGGTAGCCGAACTTCCAGTTCCACTGGAAGGCCGTGACGTCTACAACGACGTCAGGGTTGTCCGTCTTGTCCAGAACATGGTTCTGAACGATGACGGTGAAGTAGAAGAGAACCGCGATGATGACGAAGGGAACTGCCGTGTAACCGAGTTCGAGCGGCACGTTGTATGCCGTCTGACGCGGGAATTCCGGCGAGTCCTTCTTCTTACGGTGGAAGATGACGGCCCAGAAGACCAACCCCCACACCAGCACACCCATGACGAGGGCGGCTACAACCGACCACGTCCACAGCTCACGCATGCGCGTCGCCTCCGGGGTGATGCCCGAAGGCCACCCGAAACGAAGCACTTCGTTGTCGATGGAGCAACCCGACAGCAGCAAGGCAGCAATGCCCAGAGATACTGCCAGCCCCGCTCGCCGAAGGATCCGACCTTGCGCCACGTTCACGCCTTCCTGATCGCCACAAAATTCAACTAGGGCATGCCCGGAGGGAAGGCCCAATTACTACGCAGCGTAGACCAAAGCCGGGCGCTATCCATCCTCGGGTCCTCGCCCGTGTCGCGGCGGACGTCACACAGCTCTCTCAGGTGCTGCTCAGGAACGGCTCAGGTCGTTTCGGCGACGCACATCACGTCGATTCGTTCCGCCGCGATCGGCAGGGACGTCGATCTGCGGCATACTTTCGACAAGAGTTCGTTGACCTCTCCCCGACACTCGTGTCCGGGAGCCTTCTCTACAAAAATTCTGAATCGAGGAACCGGACGCTGTGTGTGGACTGCTCGGGCTACTGACATCTGGCGGAACCAGCGAGGACGCCGTCTCGCGGGTCGACCAGGCGATGCATTGCCTTCGTCACCGCGGGCCGGACGAACACGGGACGTGGAACGACGACCACCTCGTCTTCGGGTTCAACCGCCTGGCGATCATCGACATCGCTCATTCCCACCAGCCGCTGCGTTGGGGCCCGCCGGAGAACCCGGAGCGTTATGCGCTCACGTTCAACGGCGAGATCTACAACTACCTGGAGATCCGCGCCGAACTGGTCAAGGACCACGACGCCAAGTTCTTCACCGAGGGCGACTCCGAGGCCATCGTCGCTGCATTCCACTACTGGGGTGAGGATGCGGTCCGGCGCCTACGCGGAATGTTCGCGTTCGCGATCTGGGACACCGACACACGCGAGCTGTTCATCGCGCGCGATCCGTTCGGGATCAAGCCGCTGTTCATTGCTACCGGCGCCGGCGGCACCGCGTTCGGCAGTGAGAAGAAGAGCCTGCTCGAACTCACCGATCTGATCGGCATCGGTACCGAGCTGGATCCGCGCGCCATCGAGCACTACACCGTTCTGCAGTACGTCCCGGAGCCGGAAACACTGCACAAGGAGATCCGACGCCTGGAGTCGGGCAGCTTCGCTCGGGTGCGTCCGGGCGAGGAACCCACGTTCACGCGGTACTTCACGCCGAAGTTCCCGGCCAAGCCTTTTGCACCTGGCACCGAGAAGGCGCGCTACCAGGAAATCGCCGAGGCACTCGAGGATTCGGTCGCCAAGCACATGCGCGCCGACGTCACCGTCGGTTCGTTCCTGTCCGGTGGTATCGACTCCACGGCGATCGCGGCACTGGCGATGCGCCACAACCCCAACCTGATCACCTTCACGACCGGTTTCGAACGTGAGGGCTATTCCGAGGTCGACGTCGCTGCAGAATCTGCCGCGGCGATCGGCGCGAAGCACGTCGTCAAGGTGGTATCCCCCGCCGAGTTCGCCGCTGCCATTCCCGAGATCGTCTGGTACCTCGACGACCCGGTAGCCGATCCGGCATTGATTCCGCTGTGGTTCATCGCCAAGGAAGCCCGCAAGCACGTCAAGGTCGTGCTGTCCGGCGAGGGCGCCGACGAGCTGTTCGGCGGCTACACGATCTACCGTGAGCCGTTGTCGCTCAAGCCTTTCGAGTACCTCCCCAAGGGATTACGTCGGGCTGCAGGCAAGCTGTCCGAACGCATCCCGGACGGTACTCGCGGCAAGAGTCTGCTCAATCGCGGTTCGTTGACCCTCGAGGAGCGCTACTACGGCAATGCTCGTAGCTTCAACGACGCTCAGCTCCGCGCCGTCCTTCGCGATTTCCGCCCCGAGTGGACTCACCAGGACGTCACCGCGCCGATCTACGCGCAGTCACGGGACTGGGATCCGGTTGCCCGGATGCAGCATCTCGACCTGTTCACCTGGCTGCGCGGCGACATCCTCGTCAAGGCCGACAAGATGACGATGGCCAACTCGCTGGAACTGCGTGTGCCGTTCCTCGATCCCGAGGTCTTCGACGTAGCGTCACGCGTACCGCTCGATCAGAAGATCACGAAGGACACAACCAAGTACGCACTGCGCCAGGCCCTGGAAGGCATTGTGCCGCACCATGTTCTGCACCGTGCGAAGCTCGGATTCCCGGTTCCCCTACGCCATTGGCTGCGCGGCACCGAACTCTTCGACTGGGCACATCTGCAGATCGAGGAGTCGGGTACCGACCACATCTTCGACAAGCAGGCCGTCGTGAAGATGCTCAACGATCACCGCGAGGGCGTGTCCGACCACAGCCGACGCCTGTGGACCGTGCTGACGTTCATGGTCTGGCACGGGATCTTCGTGGAGAAGCGCATCGTGCCGCAGATCCAGGAACCGGTGTACCCGGTCAACATCTAGGCCTTCGGCCCCGTGAGCGGTTAGGGAGTCTCCGGACTCCTCAACCACTCACGGGGCGGAGCCCTACTTCGGCAGGATCGTCGCGATCTCGTCCGCTGCCGCGCTGCCGTATGCGTCGGTAAGGCGCTTGAGTGCCTCGTCGCGATTGAACACCCACTCCTGCGTTCCCACGGTCTCGAGAATCAACACAGCGACCAAAGATCCCAACTGTGCAGCACGCTCGAAGCTCAGACCGGCGCCGTGTGCGAGCAGGAACCCGGCGCGGAAGCCGTCACCAACGCCCGTCGGATCCACCTTGCCGGTCTCGGGCACTACGTCGACGCGCACCCAATTACCTTCGGCGTCAACAATTTCCACACCCTTGGAGCCGAGGGTGGTGACACGGATGCCGACCTGCGCGCGGATCTCTTCCTTGCTCAGACCAGTTTTCTGCTGAAGCAGACCCCACTCGTACTCGTTGGTGAACAAGTACTTCGCGCCGTGAATGAGCGCCTTGGCCTCGTCACCGGACAGGCGGGCAAGCTGCTGCGACGGATCCGCTGCGAACGGAATCCCGAGCAGACGGCATTCGTCGGTATGGCGAACCATGGCCTCGGGGTCGTTGGCGCCGATCAGCACCAACTCGACTGCGCCCGCAGTCTTGGCCACTGCCGCGAGTTCGATCTCGCGAGCCTCGCTCATCGCACCGGGGTAGAACGACGCGATCTGCGCCATGTCCTCGTCGGTGGTGCACACGAAACGCGCCGTATGTGCCTTGTCCGAGATACGGACCGCGCTGCAGTCGACGCCGTTGTCCTCGAGCCACGTGCGGTACTCGGCGAAGTCGGCACCGACTGCGCCGACGAGTAGCGGGGACCCACCGAGCACGCCCATGGCGTAAGCGATGTTGCCGCCGACACCACCGCGGCGAATCACGAGATCGTCGACCAGGAAACTCAGCGAAACGTGGGCGAGCTGATCGGCGAGGAGCTGATCGGCGAAGCGGCCGGGGAAGCGCATCAAGTGGTCGGTGGCGATGGAACCGGTTACCGCAATAGTCACGGATCGTGGCCTTTCAGCGAAGTGAGTACAAGAATGAAAGAGGAGCAAAAGTTCACGTTACCGCCCGTAGCGCCGTCATCGGCGCCCGAGCTGTCGGATCGGAACGGTCTACGTACGAGTCACCACAAACAACTGACGCGAAACCGAATGTCGGTTCCGCGTCAGTTGTTCGTGAATTGAGTTGTGATCGACAGACTCAGTTGAACGAGTCACCGCAGGCGCAGGAGCCTGTTGCATTGGGGTTGTCGATCGAGAAGCCCTGCTGCTCGATGGTGTCGAGGAAGTCGATGGACGCACCTTCGACGTACGGCGCGCTCATCCGGTCGACAACCAGGTTGACGCCGTTGAAGTCGACAGTGAGGTCACCGTCGAGCGTGCGGTCGTCGAAGAACAGCTGGTACTTCAGTCCGGCACAGCCGCCGGGCTGCACTGCAATACGCAGCGCGAGGTCGTCGCGACCCTCCTGATCGAAGAGTGCCTTCGCCTTGGCGGACGCGGCCTCGGTCATCTTGACGCCGTGGGTGGCGGTCTCGTTCTGCACAGTCATGGGCTCTCCCTAATGTTCGTACCAACCCGTGAACGCTTCAACGGTACGCCGCTGCCGACTTATTCCCGCCAGTCCTTTACCGGGTGCGATTCGTCTTCATCCTATCCGGTCTTCCAGACACGGCAACGGCGCGTCGACGCTTGTGGATCCTCACCTCCGGACGCCGCGCCAGAAGTTCCACTCGCGCGCCGTGTGTTCGGCGAGTCCCTCGAGACACGCCGACGCTTCCTCCATCGCACGTTCCACCGACCCGGCGAAATCCGTCACCGACTTCGCCGCGACTATCGAGGTCGACGCATAGTCCGCCTCGTCGAGCGTCACCTGGCCGGCAAAGACGAGCGTCGGAACGCCGTGCGCTGCCCCCGCCGAAGCGAGCGTTGTGACGAGTTTGCCGCGCAGAGATTGGTGGTCGAACTTGCCTTCGCCTGTGATCACCAGGTCAGCGGAAGCCAGTAGCGCGGCCTGTCCGGTGCGATCCGCGACGACGTCGGCCCCGGATCGCCGCTGTGCACCGAGCGCAAAGAGCGCGGCACCGATACCACCCGCGGCGCCGGCACCCGGAAAATCCGACACTCGTTTTCCGGTGGCGGACTCCAACTGTTCGGCCCATCTCGCGTTCCGCGCTTCGAGAACAGCGACGGCTTCGGCGTCGGCGCCCTTTTGCGGGCCGAACACCGCTGCCGCACCGTGCTCGCCGAGAAGTACGTGTTCGACGTCGGTGGCGGCGACCAACTGAGTGCCTGCCGTAGCCGCCGTTGCAACCTCCAGGCCGCCCAGCGCCTCCACCAGTCCACGTCCCCCGTCGGTGCAGCAACTCCCACCGAGTCCGACGACAACCGTCTTCACGCCTGCCTCGAGCGCGACAGCGATCAGCTCTCCCACACCGAGACTGTGCGCGGCGAGTGCAGTGTCCCGCGTCGGCGGACCTCCGAGCAGGCCGAGCCCGACGGCCTCGGCGGACTCGATGTACGCCGTGTCCGAATCGAACAGCCACGTGGCGTCGACGGCGGCGGCCAGAGGCCCGGACACACGTGCAGTCCGGATGTCGCCCCCGGCCGTGGCCAAGACGTCGACGAATCCCGGACCACCGTCGGATTGTGGCGCGATGACGACGTCGTCGCCGGGTCGGCCACGTCGCCAACCGGTAGAAATGGATTCGGCCGCCGCGACGGCAGTCAGGGTTTCGCCGAATGAATCCGGAGCAACTATTACCCGCATAACGGAAGTCTAAGAGTCCCGAATGACCCCGATGTTTCACGATCTCGCGCGTTTCAGTGCCTCGGGCGATCGGGTTTTTCAGAAAGACCGAGGTCGGTTTCCCAGACCGTGCACTTATCCAATAGCCTGGAGGTGTGAAATTGCTACGCCGCGGTGACTCAGACAACTCCGACAAACGTGACGTCGAGGGCACTGAGGCATCCTCGGCCTCCGAAGAGGCGCCCACCGAGCAGGTGGGCAAGGGCCGCCCCACACCCAAGCGTCGTGACGCCGAGGCGAAGAGGCGTGGCCCCGTTGCCCCTGCCCCGCTGACCGCGAAGGAAGCCCGCGCCCGCCGTAAGGCGACCCGCGGCTCCAAGGAGGACCGCAAGGCCGAAGCCGCCGAGCGTCGCGCATCGTCGGCAGACCGCCGCGCCCGCATGCTCGCCGGCGAGGACAAGTACCTGCTCCCCCGCGACAAGGGACCGGTTCGCGCCTACGTCCGTGACTTCATCGACGCTCGCCGCAACCTCGTCGGGCTGTTCATGCCGCTCGCATTGATCCTCATCATGACGATGTTCGTCACGCCCGCACTCCAGCAGATCGTCACGCTGGCAATGCTCGTGATGATGCTCTTCATGGTCGGTGAAGGCATCTGGCTCGGTCGCATGATCAACAACCGCGTCGCCGAGCGCTTCCCCGACAGCACCGACGGCGGATTCAAGCTCGGCTGGTACGCGTTCGTTCGCGCGTCGCAGATCCGTAAGCTGCGCGCACCGAAGCCTCGTGTGGGGCCGGGCGACGCAATCTGAGCGTGACGAACACGTATAGAACTTTGGTCCTCGGCGGCGCGCGGTCTGGTAAGTCCGCGCACGCCGAGGATTTGGTTTGTGCAGGCCACTTACCCGAAAGTTCGGCACCGGTCCGGTACCTGGCGACAGCCAGACGTGATGTCTCCGACGCAGACTGGGAGAACCGGATCGACCAGCACCGCAACAGACGGCCCTCCCATTGGTCGACGGTCGAAACCGCAGATGCCGGTGACCTCGCGGCGCAACTCGAAAGCGATTCACACACAGCGACGTTGGTCGACGATCTGGGAACGTGGCTGACCGCGGAACTCGATCGGCAAGGCGCCTGGGACGCACCGCGCGGCACCGTCACGCCCGCGGCGGACAGCCTGGTCGCCAGTGTCGAGAACTACCGCGGACACCTGGTGCTGGTCAGCCCCGAAGTGGGTTTGGCCGTCATCCCCGAGACGCGGTCCGGACGATTGTTCCGCGACGAGATCGGCACTCTCAACGCTCGTATCGCCGCGGTGTGCGATCGTGTCGTACTAGTGGTTGCAGGGTTACCGCTCATCTTGAAAGATACTGCTGCACAACCGGAAGGCACGATGTGAGTACCGAGGCCAATCCAGGGGCCATTTCAGGGGCGAATCCAGTTGCCAACCCAGAATCCAACCCTGACGTCGCGCCAGTCAGTAGCGCCGACTTCGAACCCGTCACCCCGCCCGACCGCGAGGTGCGAGCGCAGGCCGATGCGCGTCAGCGTGATCTGACCAAGCCGGCCGGTTCGCTGGGCCGACTGGAGGCTCTCGCCGGCTGGGCATCAGCCTGCCAAGGAGTTTGTCCCCCACACGCTTTCGCTCGGCCTCGCGTCGTCGTGTTCGCGGGTGATCACGGAATCGCCCGCAACGGCGTCTCCGCCTATCCGCCGGAAGTGACCGCACAGATGGTCGCCAACTTCCTCGGGGGCGGCGCGGCAGTCAACGTCCTCGCCGAGGTTGCCGGCGCCACGGTACGCGTCGTCGACATCGCAGTGGACGGCGATACCGATCCGTCCGTCTCGAACCACAAGGTGCGCAGGTCTTCCGGGTCCATCGACCGCGAAGACGCCATGTCGAACGAGGCAACCCTTCAGGCCATCGCCGCCGGCCGAGCGATCGCGGACGAGGAAATCGACGGGGGCGCAGATCTTCTCATCGCCGGCGACATGGGCATCGGCAATACGACGCCCGCAACCGTACTCATCGCCGCACTCACGGACAGTGAACCAGTCGCGGTCGTGGGTCGAGGTACCGGTATCGACGACGCCGGATGGATCCGCAAGACCGCAGCGATTCGCGACGCTCTCCGGCGTGCCCGTCCGCACGTTCGCGACACAGTCGCGCTGCTGCGCACGTCTTCGGGTGCTGACCTCGCCGCGATGGCCGGCTTTCTGGCCCAGGCAGCTTCGCGTCGTACGCCGGTGATCCTCGACGGCGTTGTGGTCACCGCAGCCGCCATGGTTGCCGACGAACTGGCTTTCGGCGCACGTGAATGGTGGGTCGCCGGACACCGCTCCACCGAACCCGCCCACACCATCGCATTGACCCGAATGGGTCTCGACCCGATCGTCGAGTTCGACATGCGTCTCGGTGAAGGTTCAGGTGCAGTCACAGCTCTCCCGATTCTTCAGGGCGCAGTGGCGATCCTGAGCAAGATGGCGACATTCTCCGAAGCCGGTGTCAGCACTCAGGGCAGCGCACCTGCCGACGAACCGGAGTCGATCGACCTGACCAAGACCGATACGGCGGAGTGAGCGTGGCGGGCCCGCTGTCCGGAGTGCCGCTGGCCTTCTCGTGGCTGACGGTCCTTCCGGTTCGTGGTCCCTCCGACATCGATCGAACTGCCGGCCGTCGCGCCATCGCGGCAGCTCCGCTCACCGGGATCGCTCTCGGCATTGCCGCAACGTTTCTGCTCTGGGGCACAACCAGTATCGGCCTGAATCCCTATCTCGCAGGCTTGCTGACGGTCGGTGCGCTCGCTCTCGGGACACGCGGGATGCACGTGGACGGACTGGCAGACTCCGTCGACGGACTGGGTTGTTACGGTCCACCGGAGCGCGCCCGCGAAGTCATGCACAGCGGCGGTGCCGGACCGTTCGGGGTCGCGGCGCTGTTCATCTTCCTCGGGCTGCAATCGGTCTCCTTCGGCGTCCTCGCTGTTGCCGACTCCCCCACGCAGTGGATCGCCGTTCTCGTATCTGTCGCTGCGGGTCGTGTGGCCGTCGTTTTTGCCTGCCGCCGAGGTATTCTCGCGTCGAGCCCGAGCGGATTCGGTGCGCTCGTCGCCGATTCACAACCGCTGTGGGCCGCAATCGTGTGGTCGGTTCCGCTGATCGCCGCTTCCGGCTTTGCCACCGACCGGTGGTGGCTCGGCCCTCTCGTGACCGCGTCGGCGCTGGTGATCAGTGTGCTGTGCGTGCGTCACTGCGTCCGTAGATTCGGCGGACTCAACGGAGACGTTCTCGGATTCGCACTCGAACTCACTGTGACGCTGACGGCCGTCGGCCTCACTCTCGGACTGTGATCCGACGTCGTGCGAGTAGGTGTCCTTGCGTACGAAGGTTGCCTGGCGGCCGAGATATTCGTTTTCACCGACCTTCTCCTGATCGCGAATCGGGTCGCTGATGGAGCGCCCGCCGGTCCCTTCGAGGTATCGGTCATCGCGGCGTCCGACACGCCAGTCGTTGCGGCAGGTGGATTTTCGCTCGGCGCGCAGGAGGGGCATCACGACATCGATCACCTGGTTGTACCGGGGTTCGAGCTCGTGCCGTCCGAAGACCCTGCGATGCGCTTGTCGCTGTGGGAGGGAGAAATCGAGTTCATCCGTGCGTGCGAGGCGCACGGCGTTCGGGTGTCGTCGGTCTGCGTCGGCGCGTATCTGTTGGGCGAGGCGGGACTGCTCGACGGACGCCGATGTACGACGTCGTGGCTGTACGGTGCGGACCTCGCGAGTCGTTACCCCGGTGCGACGGTTCGAACCGACTCGTTGATCGTCCAGGACGACGGCGTCACCACCACTGCTGCGTTCACCGCCGCGCTCGACCTCGCAACAGCACTCGTGCGCGAGCATCTCGGCGACAAGATTGCGCGAAGGACTGCAAGAATTACTCTGGCGCCGGAAAACCGAACCAGTCAATCTCCGTACATCGTCGACTCGATGCTGCCCGCCAAACACACACAGTTTGCCGACGACGTCGGAAAGTGGCTGGTCGAACGGATGGCGGAACCTTACGACTTGGATCTGCTGTCGAGTGCTTTTCACCTCAGCACCCGAACCATGCTTCGGAAGTTCAAGGACGAGACCGGGGAATCGCCGCGCAGTTATCTGCAGCGTGCACGGATCCGAAAAGCGAAACAGTTGTTGGAATCGACCGACTGGCCTCTCGGAAAGATCCTGGGGCACATCGGCTATCAGGATCCTGGAACCTTCCGTCGCCTGTTCACCGACCGCGTCGGCATCAGCCCGGCCGACTACCGAAAGCGATTCCGCAACGGCGGCGCCGGATAGGTGCGAGGCGAGCCCGCCCGAAAACGTGGCGAACCGCCCTCTTCTGTCATCGATCCCGCGCCGAAAGACTGTGCAGAGGAATTGTTTCGACTACTGAGAGGGCTCACCGTGCCGAACCGGAGCATGACCGAAGACGATCCGCTCGAAGACTTCGACCGTCGAACGATCACCATCGACGCAGTGGCGAAGTCCGTGTACGTGGCCGGCAGGGGTCCCGCAGTAATCGTCATGCCGGAGATGCCGGGCATCAGCCCGCATGTAGCGCGATTCGCCCGCTGGGTGCGCGACGCCGGTTTCACTGTCTTCGTTCCGTCACTGTTCGGCCGCGACGGCGCGGTCCCCACAGTGAACGAGGGGCTGACGGTATTCAAGAGAGCCTGCGTCAGTGCAGAATTCCGCGCCCTCGCTGCCGACGAACCGAGTCCGGCGGTCCGTTGGCTGCGTTCACTCGCCGCTTCCGCCCATGAGGAGAGCGGCGGACCTGGCGTCGGCGTGATCGGAATGTGCTTCACCGGTAACTTCGCGTTGTCGATGATGCTCGAACCCTCGGTCATCGCGCCGGTTCTCGCCCAACCGTCGTTACCGCTCGATCGACCGGACGAAACCGACAGCGGGCCCGAAGAACTCGAAGCCGTGCGCTCGAGACTCGAGGCCGAAGACCTCACGGTGCTTGCATACCGCTTTCGAGGTGACTCGTTCTGCCGCGCACAACGATTCGCCGCCTATTCGAAGGCCTTGGGCGAGCGCTTCGTCGGGAAGGTACTACCCGACGAAGCGGCCAACGCGACAACGTCGCCGTTCTTCGAACACGTCATTGCCAATCCACACAGCGTGGTGACGGCTCATCTCGTCGACGAGGCGGGATCGCCCACCACCGTCGCACGAGACGAGATTCTGCAGTTCTTCCGGGAGCGATTGCTCGCGGAACGAACCAGCGATCAGTGAAGTTTCGTCATCCAGCCGTGGGTGTCGGCGAAGGTTCCGCGCTGGATACCCGTGAGGGTGTCGCGCAGTGCCATCGTCACCTCACCCGGCTCGCCGTCGGCGATGGTGAACTCGCCCTCGGCGGACTTGACGCGTCCGACGGGGGTGATGACTGCTGCTGTGCCGCAAGCGAAGACCTCGGTGATTTCACCGCTCTTGCACTTGGTGCGCCATTCGTCGGTGCTGATCTTGCGCTCCTCGACGGCGAAACCGGAATCGGCGGCAAGGGCGAGCAACGAGTTGCGCGTGATGCCTGGCAACAACGAACCGGACAGCGACGGCGTCACGAGGCGAGCGTCGGGGCCCGAGCCGAAGACGAAGAACAGGTTCATTCCACCCATTTCCTCGACGTACGTGCGCTCGATGGCGTCGAGCCAGACCACCTGGTCGCAACCCTCGTCGGCGGCTTGCGCCTGGGCGAGGAGCGAAGCGGCGTAGTTGCCGGCGAACTTGGCCGCGCCGGTACCGCCGGGGGCCGCGCGAACGTATTCGGTGGACAGCCACACACTGACCGGCTTGACGCCGCGCGGGAAGTACGCACCGGCGGGCGAGGCGATCAGCAGGTAGCGGTACTCGTCGGCGGGACGGACACCGAGTCCGGCTTCGGTGGAGAACATGAACGGACGGAGGTAGAGCGCGTCCTCGCCACCGGCTGCGGGAACCCAGTCGAGATCGACGTCGATCAGTTCGGTGATGGAATCGATGAACATCTGCGACGGGAGCTCCGGCATGGCCAGACGGCGCGCAGATGCCGCGAAACGCTCGGCGTTGGCCTCGACGCGGAACGAGCTGATCTCGCCACCCGGCTGACGGTATGCCTTGAGGCCCTCGAAGATGGCCTGTCCGTAGTGCAAAACCATTGCGGCCGGATCGAGCTCGATGTTTCCGTACGGCAACACCTGGGCGTCGTGCCAGCCCTTGCCCGCGGTGTAGTCGATCGAGACCATGTGGTCGGTGAAGTGCCGCCCGAAGCCGGGCGCCGCCAAAATGTCACGGCGCTCGGCGTCGGACTTCGGGGACGAGCTCTGAACACGAACGAAATCGGCGGCACCTGTCATGGGCGCAATCCTATCGAACGTGAAAAAGCTCTCTACTTGGTGTTGGTCTCCACGAACGGAGGAGACACCACGACGCACCGAAGAGCACGACCACGGACGTCGACTTCGATCTCGTCGCCGGCCGAGACATTGGCACCGGAATCGAGGAGCGCCAACGCAATTCCCACTTTGAGCGAGGGCGAAAACGTCCCCGAGGTGGTCTCGCCGATTGCCTCGCCGTCACGCAGAACACCGAGGCCGGCACGAAGCACGCCGCGATCGAGAGCCTTGATCCCCCAGAGTTTGCGAGCCGGGCCGGCAGCCTTCTCGTCGGTCAAGGTCTCTTTGCCCCAGAATGTCGGCTTCTTCCAACCGATCGCCCATCCGCAGCGCGCTTCGAGCGGAGAAATCTCGAGCGAAAGCTCATGCCCGTGCAGCGGATAACCCATCTCGGTACGAAGAGTGTCACGAGCGCCGAGTCCGGCGGCCTGCCCACCCTCGGCGCGCACTGCCTCGAGAAGCGCACGGAACAACGGCTCGCTGTCCTCCCACCGCGGCAGGAGTTCGTAGCCGACCTCACCGGTGTAACCGCTGCGGCACACACGAACAGGCACGCCGTTCCATTCCGCATCTTCGTACGCCATGTACTCGATCTCGGTGGGAAGTCCCAGCGCCGTCAGAACCGCCACCGATTTCGGACCCTGCACAGCCAGCACACCGTAGGCACGATGCTGATCCTCGACGGTGATTCCGTCCGGTGCGAGGGCGACCAGAGCCGCAACCACGTCCGCGGTATTGGCCGCGTTCGGGACGAGGAAGATCTCGTCGTCGCTGACGTAGTACGCGATGAGGTCGTCGATGACACCACCGGACTCGTTGCAGCACAACGTGTACTGAGCCTTACCCGGCCCGATCTTGTTCAGATCGTTGGTCAGTGCGGAGTTCACGAATTCTGCGGCGCCCGCGCCACGCACGACGGCCTTGCCGAGGTGACTGACGTCGAAGAGTCCGACATTCTCACGCACAGAGGTGTGTTCGGCCACGACGCCGGCGTACGAAACCGGCATCTGCCATCCCCCGAACGGCGCGAACGTCGCGCCGAGTTCGACGTGGACGGGGTGGATCGGGCCCTGCAACAGTTGTTCGTCGGTCATGGCCCACAACCTATCGGACTTCGCCGATCGAAACATGTCCGCAGCGAGAGCTCACCCGGCCGCGACGATCGCCCCGTCCGCAAACGGCAAAGGGCCTAACATCGACTCAGGCATCCGCCAGAACCGGACGCATCGCACACTCACCTCACAGGAGACACCTTGAGCACTCGCACAGCCCGATCGTTGGGACCCGACCTCGTTCTCGCCGGCACAGTCGCCAAGCGCGCAGAGATATTGGTCGTCGGTCTGACGTCGGGTCCGGACGGCCCCGAGATCGCACTCAGCGAAGGCATCGTCGCCGAAGACGTGCTCGCCGAGATCCTCGACAGCCTCATCGCCGTCGGCGCCACCGGCAAGCCCGAGCAGCTCACCCGCGTCCCGGCACCGAGCGCGCTGTCGGTCACCAGCGTCCTCGCCGTCGGCCTCGGCTCCGCCGACAAGCTCGACAGTGAGCAGATCCGCAAGTCCGCGGGCGCTGCAGCGCGCTCACTGTCCGGCATCGACACCGTCGCAACCACGCTCTCGATCCTCGATCTCGGCGCAGCCGCCGAGGGATTTGCGTTGGGCGCGTACAGCTTCACCGAATTCAAGTCGTCCATGACGGCTCCCGGTCCTGATTCGCAGCCACTGGCCCGCGTCGAACTTCTGGTGCCCTCGCCGCGCACCAAGGAGACCAAGGCAACGCTGGCACGGTCGGCAGCGATCGCCGAGGCCGTCGCCACCGCACGCGAGTTCGTCAACACTCCCCCGAGCCACCTCTACCCCGCCGAGTTCGCCGCGCGCGCCAAGGCACTGGGCGTCGAGGCCGGGCTCACCGTCCAGGTGCTCGACGAGAAGGCACTCGAGAAGGGTGGCTACGGCGGAATCATCGGCGTCGGCAAGGGCTCGTCACGCCAGCCGCGTCTCGTCCGCCTCGAATACGCGTCGAAGAAGCGTGGAGCCCGCAAGGTCGCACTGGTGGGCAAGGGCATCACCTTCGACACCGGCGGAATCTCCATCAAGCCTGCCGCCGGGATGGAGAACATGACCTCGGACATGGGCGGCGCCGCAGCCGTCATCTCCACCGTCGTGCTTGCCGCCAAGCTCGGTCTGCCCGTCAACGTCGTCGCATACGTCCCGATGGCCGAGAACATGCCGTCCGCGACCGCCCAACGTCCCGGCGACGTGCTGACCCAGTACGGCGGAATCACCATCGAGGTCGTCAACACCGACGCCGAGGGCCGTTTGATCCTGGCCGACGCTATGGTTCGCGCGGGTGAGGACAACCCCGACTACATGATCGACACCGCAACCCTCACCGGTGCGCAGATGGTGGCGCTCGGCAACCGCACCCCCGGCGTCATGGGCACGGACGAGTTCCGTGACCGCGTCGCCTCCATCTCGCAGAGCGTCGGCGAGAACGGTTGGGCCATGCCGCTGCCCGAGGAACTGCGCGGAGATCTCGACTCCAAGGTCGCCGACATGGCCAATGTCACCCCGCACCGCTGGGGCGGCATGCTGGTCGCCGCTCACTACCTCAAGGAATTCGTTCCCGAGGGTGTCCAGTGGGCGCACATCGACGTCGCAGGTCCTGCGTACAACACGTCAGGGCCGTGGGGTTACACCGGCAAGGGCGGCACCGGCGTTCCGGTTCGCACGATGATCTCGGTCCTGGAGGACATCGCGGTCAACGGCTGACCACTTGCTGTGCGCCTTTATTAACCGCGGGAGGTTAATAAAGGCGCACAGCAGTTCAGGCGCCGTCGCGCAATTCCTGCTCTCGGGCCCGCTTGCGTTCGATTCGATTACGCTCGTCGTGATCGCGCATACGCTGCGGATATCCCGTTTTTCGGACGTCGTAGACGGGGATCTTCAGGTCTTGTCCCAATTTGCGGGCACCACGTTCGCCGCCGACACGACGACGAGTCCACTCCCCGTCCTTCGCGACGAGGACAACGGTCACCTCGGTCACCGTCGTCTGCGGTTCCACATAGGCCTCGACGCCTTCGTGCGAATGCGCCCAATTCGCCAGATGATCCGCATCACTCTGCGCTGCTGCCTGAGCCGCACTCGGCGAACGCTTGAAACGATCGAACAGTCCCACGGTCGTACCCTCCTCGGTACCGACGCCGCGGATGCACCCCGGCGATATGTCAAGTTTGCCAGGCGATGTCCGTTGTGCCTGCGCACGACATACCGTTTGGTCCGCTTACGACGTTACAGCCGGACCCCCAACGCATACCTACTCGCCAGTAGCCGACACACCCGAAACGGACGGCATCCCCCTCATCGGACACGCCCGGCGTATCAATGGAAAGATGAACGACGGTGACGCCGCGCCCGCGCGTCGACATCGGCAAAATAGCTACAAGTAGCCGCACGTCGCGCGCCACTCGAGCACAATGCATTACGACCACAAGTCGACAAAATTCAACAACCCGAACACAACTGTCGAGGAGTCAAAAGACATGGCCTTCTCCGTCCAGATGCCAGCCCTAGGTGAGAGCGTCACCGAGGGAACTGTCACACGGTGGCTCAAGCAGGAAGGAGACACGGTCGAAGTCGACGAACCCTTGCTCGAAGTCTCCACGGACAAGGTCGACACCGAGATTCCGTCTCCCGTCGCCGGCGTCCTGACCAAGATCGTCGCGCAGGAAGACGACACCGTGGAAATCGGTGGCGAGCTCGCCCAGATCGGTGAAGCCGGCGAAGCCGCAGCACCCGAGGCAGAGGCGCCCGCCCCCGCCGCAGAGGAAGCTCCCGCCGAGGAAGCCCCGGCTGCCGAAGCTCCCGCCGAAGAAGCTCCCGCCGCCGAGGCACCCGCTGCTTCCGGCGGTTCCGCTGAAGGCACCGCCGTGACGATGCCCGCCCTCGGCGAGTCCGTCACCGAAGGCACCGTCACCCGCTGGCTCAAGGCCGTCGGCGACGAGGTTGCCGTCGACGAGGCGCTGCTCGAAGTCTCGACCGACAAGGTCGACACCGAAATCCCGTCCCCCGTCGCCGGAATCCTGCTCGAGATCAATGCGCAGGAAGACGACACCGTCGAGATCGGTGGCCAGCTGGCCGTCGTCGGATCCGGCGCACCCGCCGCGGCTCCGGCACCCAAGGCCGCTCCCGCAGCACCGGCCGCTCCGCCGGCACCCAAGGCTGAAGCACCGAAGGCAGAAGCACCGAAGGCTGAAGCACCCAAGGCCGAGGCACCCAAGCCTGCTGCCGCACCAGCCGCACCCGCTCCGAAGCCTGCTGCAGCTCCCGCACCGGCGGCCGCACCCGCAGCTTCCGGCGACAGCAGCCCGTACGTCACCCCGCTCGTGCGCAAGCTCGCCACCGACAACGGCGTCGACCTCGCGACCGTCACCGGCACCGGCGTCGGCGGCCGCATCCGCAAGCAGGATGTGCTCGCCGCTGCGGAGGCCAAGAAGGCTCCCGCCGCCGCTGCTCCTGCTGCAGCACCCGCGGCCGCACCGGCCGCCACCGCAGCCGCAGGCGTCCGACCGGAACTGGCACACCTGCGCGGAACCACGCAGAAGGCCAACCGTATTCGGCAGATCACGGCCACCAAGACGCGTGAGTCGCTGCAGAACACCGCTCAGCTCACGCAGACCTTCGAGGTGGATGTCACCAAGATCGTCGCCCTGCGGGCCCGCGCCAAGTCCGGCTTCATCGAGCGCGAAGGCGTCAACCTGACGTTCCTTCCGTTCTTCGCCAAGGCAGTCGTCGAGGCGCTGAAGTCGCACCCGAACATCAACGCCAGCTACGACGAGGCTGCCAAGCAGATCACCTACTACGACGCTGAGCACCTCGGCATCGCAGTGGACACCGATCAGGGCTTGCTCTCCCCCGTCATCCACAACGCCGGCGATCTCGGCCTTGCCGGTTTGGCTCGCGCCATCGCCGACATCGCGAAGCGTGCACGCTCGGGTGGCCTGAAGCCGGACGAACTCTCGGGTGGAACCTTCACCATCACCAACATCGGCAGCCAGGGCGCGCTGTTCGACACCCCGATCCTGATACCGCCGCAGGCGGCCATGCTCGGAACCGGCGCGATCGTCAAGCGCCCGATGGTGGTCACCGACGAGAACGGCAACGAGTCCATCGGCGTTCGCTCGATGATCTACTTGCCGCTGACCTACGATCACCGTCTGGTCGACGGCGCCGACGCCGGCCGATTCCTCACCACTGTGAAGCAGCGGTTGGAAGAAGCCTCGTTCGAAGCTGATCTGGGCCTGTAAGCAACTGCTCGGCCGACCGGGGCGTCATCTCCATCAGGAGGTGGCGCCCCGGCTTTTTCAGTACGGTCGGATATACACGGTCGGATATCGAAGCAGGCTGAATCGAAGGAGGCTTTCCGAATGCGAGTAGTCATCGCCGGCTCGTCCGGTTTGATCGGAACGGCCTTGGTGTCATCGTTGCGTTCCGACAACCACGACGTCGTACGTCTCGTGCGACGCTCGACCGCTGGACCCGACGAATCGCGTTGGGACCCGGACCAGGACCGTCTGGACCTCTCCGTCCTGCAAGGCGCTGACGCCGTCGTGAACCTCTGCGGCGTCGGCATCGGCGACAAACGGTGGTCGGGTTCCTACAAGCAGGCGATCCGTGACAGCCGCATCGTCGCGACCGATGTCCTGGCCGAAGCTGTCGCAAGTCAGAAGGTTCCCGTACTCGCCAACGCGAGCGCCGTCGGCTACTACGGCGACACCGGCGACAAGATCGTCGACGAGGATTCGCCGGCAGGCACCGACTTTCTCGCCACGACGTGTCGCGATTGGGAAATTGCCACCGAGCCCGCACGCAAGGCGGGAGCCCGCGTGGTCAATCTGCGCTCGGGCGTCGTGATTTCACCCCACGGCGGCATGCTCGGTCGGCTTCGGCGCCTATATTCGTTCGGTCTCGGTGGGCGACTGGGCAACGGTCGCCAGTACTTTCCGTGGATCTCACTCGAGGACGAGTGCGACGCGATCAAGTTCGCGCTCACGAATTCCGAAATCTCCGGTCCCGTCAACCTGACCGGTCCGGCACCTGTCACCAACGCCCAGTTCAACGACGCCATGTCCCGTGCGGTCCACCGACCGGCTCCCTGGATCGTTCCCGGGTTCGCACTTGAAGCGTTGATCGGAGAATTCGCCAAGAGTGGCATCCTCGGTGGCCAGCGCGCCATTCCCGCGGCCTTGGAAAAGGCGGGATTCTCCTTCCGCCACAACACGATCGGGGAAGCGCTGGCGGCCGCACTCGGATGATTCCGAAGTCGGGCGTAATCTCTACGTCCATGAGCAGCGCTGACGTTTCCGCCCGGTTCTCGAAACTGCCGATCGCCGTCGAGCAACTCGGTTTGACTGACTACAACGCCGCGTGGGACCGCCAGCGTGAGCTCGCGGCAGCGCGGGCAGACGACATCGGACCGGACACGCTACTGCTCCTCGAACACCCGCCGGTGTACACGGCAGGACGACGCACGGAACCCGAAGACCGTCCCGTCGACGGCACACCTGTCATCGACGTCGACCGCGGCGGGAAGATCACCTGGCACGGCCCCGGCCAGCTGGTCGGATATCCGATCGTGAAACTGGCCGAGCCGATCGACGTGGTGCGGTATGTCCGACGCATCGAGGAAGCACTGATCACGGTGTGCACGGACCTCGGGCTGAATTGCGGGCGCATCGACGGCCGCTCCGGCGTCTGGCTGCCCGCCGAACTCGCAAACGGGCAATGGAAGCCCGAGCGCAAGGTTTCTGCCATCGGCGTGCGCGTCCAACGTGGCGTGGCACTGCACGGCTTCTCCCTGAACTGCAATTCGGTCCTGACCGGATTCGACAACATCATTCCCTGCGGCATCCGTGACGCCGGGGTGACGACGCTGTCGGACGAACTCGGTCGCGACGTCACCGTGGACGAAGTCACTCCCGCTGTGACCGAGGCAGTGATCGCTGCTCTCGACGGAACCATGCCCGTCACCGAACGGAACGTCGAGCGCGTCACCTTCGAAAGCGCCTCGCCTACTCCGACTTTTACTACCGTTCAGTACAGCTGACGGGCTCGCCCGAACCCCGTTGCAGTAATCACCGGGCGTAGGATCGTCCCCGTGACTATCGCCCCAGAAGGACGTAAGCTGCTCCGCCTCGAGATCCGAAACGCGGAGACGCCCATCGAACGCAAACCCAACTGGATCAAGACCCGCGCAAAGATGGGCCCCGAGTACACGGAGCTCAAGGGCCTGGTCAAGCGTGAAGGTTTGCACACCGTCTGCGAGGAAGCAGGCTGCCCCAACATCTACGAGTGCTGGGAAGACCGCGAAGCCACGTTCCTGATCGGCGGCGAGCAGTGCACACGCCGCTGCGACTTCTGCCAGATCGACACCGGCAAGCCCGAAGCCCTCGACCGCGACGAGCCCCGTCGCGTCGCGGAAAGCGTTCAGGCCATGGGGCTTCGGTACTCCACGATCACCGGCGTCGCCCGCGACGACCTCCCCGACGGCGGCGCCTGGCTCTACGCCGAGACCGTCCGCAAGATCCACGAACTCAACCCGGGCACCGGCGTCGAGAACCTGGTTCCGGACTTCAACGGCAAGCCCGAACTGCTCGACGAGGTCTTCGCCTCACGCCCCGAGGTGCTCGCACACAACCTCGAGACCGTCCCCCGCATCTTCAAGCGGATCCGTCCGGCATTCCGGTACCAGCGCAGCCTCGACGTCATCACCGCAGCACGCGACTACGGACTGGTCACCAAGTCCAACCTGATCCTCGGTATGGGCGAAACCCCTGAAGAGGTCACCGAGGCAATGGCAGATCTCCACGCCGCCGGTTGCGACATCCTCACCATCACCCAGTACCTGCGCCCCTCGCCCCGGCACCACCCCGTCGAGCGGTGGGTCAAGCCCGAGGAGTTCGTCGCACACTCCAAGGCTGCAGAAGAGATGGGCTTCGCCGGCGTCATGGCCGGTCCGTTGGTTCGCTCGTCGTACCGCGCCGGACGCCTGTATGCGCAGGCCATGGCACATCACGGCCGTGAACTGCCCGAGGCGCAGCGTCATCTGACCGAGGGCGGAGACGCTTCCCAGGAAGCCAGCTCACTCATGGCGCGCCTGAATCGCTGATCCACTTTTTGCTGTGCGCCTTTATTAACCGCGGGCGGTTAGTAAAGGCGCACAGCAATGGACGTATCCTGGGTACATGGCGAACGGCAGCAAATCCGGTAAGGGCAAACCCACCAAAGAGGCAAAGGCTGCAGCGAAGGCTGCCCGCAAGCAGGCTTCCAAGGAACGTAGAACTCAGCTCTGGCAGGCATTCCAGATGCAGCGCAAGGACGACAAGCTCCTCCTGCCGCTGATGATCGGCACCCTCGTCGGTGCTGCTCTGGTCTTCTTCCTGGTCGGTCTCATCTGGGGCCTTCAGTGGTTCCTGCTGCCGATCGGCATCGTTCTCGGTCTCCTCGGCGCCTTCATCATCTTCGGTCGCCGCGTCCAGAAATCGGTGTACAAGAAGGCTGAAGGCCAGGCCGGTGCCGCTGCGTGGGCGCTCGACAACATGCAGGGCGCGTGGCGCGTCACGAATGCCGTCGCCGGCACCACCCAGCTCGACGCCGTTCACCGCGTCGTCGGACGGCCGGGTGTCATCCTCGTCGCCGAGGGTTCGCCGCAACGCGTCAAGGGCCTCCTCGCGCAGGAGAAGAAGAAGACTGCCCGCCTCATCGGCGACACCCCGATCTACGACATCATCATCGGAAACGACGAGGGCCAGGTTCCGCTCTCGCAGCTCCAGCGCTACTTGAACAAGTTGCCCCGCAACATCGACACCAAGCGCATGGACAACATCGAAGGTCGCCTCGCTGCGCTCAGCGCACGCGGCGGCGGAGCGGCGCTTCCCAAGGGCCCGATGCCCGGAGGCGCGAAGATGAAGGGAATGCAGCGAACCATTCGTCGTCGCTGACACTCCCCCACAGCAAACGAAAGACCCGGGCCCATACGGACCCGGGTCTTTCTTCGTTCGAGAAGTTTGTGTCAGCGCGACTTCACGAGCAAAGTGCCGGTCGCGCGGTCCTGCATACCGCGACCGTCGATGTCGGTGATGGTCGCGGGAATGACGAACACCAGCAGCGCCTGACGTCCCAACGCGCGCAGGAAGCCCACTCGGATCGGGCCTTCGATTCGCGCGACCTGAAGTCCGAGGACGAACTGCCCCGGGGTGAAGTTGAACAGCGCCACGGTGACGACACCGACGGCGAACCACACCATCAGCGTGACAGTCGAGGTCATACCGTCGAAGAAGTCTCCGGTGATGAGCGAGGCCACTCCCACGGCCATGACCCAATCCACCAACAGTGCGGCGATACGACGGCCCGAACCGACCAGCGAACCCGGCCCCTCCTGAGGGAAACCGAGGAACTCGCCACGGTACGACTGCTCACGGCCGTCCGTGCTCTTCGGCAAAGCTGCTTGCGGCCCAGAGAGCCAAGTTCCGGTGATACGTGCCATGCTGTCCAGGATAGGCGTCGCAGCACCGTAGTCCAGATTTGCCGGGTTTTAACTGTGTGGCCGGTCACATGGACTTCGGAAATCCCCAGGATGCTGCGACGCGTAACACTGCCGAAACAAAGGGTTGACGAGCGGGCAACACCAGCTCCCTACCGTCTGCCTCGACGGATTCAACCGACATCACTTGGCTGAAGCGACTTAAGGAGCACAAGCGTGGCGTTCACCACGGCCGAAGAGGTCATCAAGTACATCGCGGACGAGAACATCGAGTACGTCGACATTCGGTTCAGCGACCTGCCCGGCGTCCAGCAGCACTTCTCGATCCCGGCGTCTGCTTTCAACCAGGACGTGTTCGAGGACGGCCTCGCATTCGACGGATCTTCGGTCCGCGGATTCCAGTCGATCCACGAGTCCGACATGATGTTGCTTCCCGACGTCACCACGGCGCAGATCGACCCCTTCCGCAAGGCGAAGACCCTCAACATCAACTTCTTCGTGCACGACCCGTTCACCCGTGAGTCCTACAGCCGCGACCCGCGCAACGTTGCCCGCAAGGCCGAGGAGTACTTGGTCAGCACCGGCATCGCGGACACCGCATTCTTCGGCGCCGAGGCCGAGTTCTACATCTTCGACTCGGTTCGCTACGACTCCGGCATGAACTCCGCGTTCTACGAGCTGGATTCCATCTCCGGTTCCTGGAACACCGGCGCAGAGACCAACGCCGACGGCTCCCCGAACCTCGGCTACAAGGTTCGCGCCAAGGGCGGCTACTTCCCCGTCGCTCCGTACGACCACTACGTGGACCTGCGCGACGAAATCTCCACCAACCTGACCAACGCGGGCTTCGAGCTCGAGCGCGGCCACCACGAGGTCGGTACCGGCGGACAGCAGGAGATCAACTACAAGTTCAACACGCTGCTCGCAGCGGCTGACGACCTGCAGCTGTTCAAGTACATCGTCAAGAACACCTGCTGGCAGCACGGCAAGTCCGCGACCTTCATGCCGAAGCCGCTCTTCGGTGACAACGGCTCGGGCATGCACGTCCACCAGTCCCTGTGGAAGGACGGCAAGCCCCTCTTCCACGACGAGTCCGGCTACGCGGGCCTCTCGGACATGGCTCGCCACTACATCGGCGGCATCCTGCACCACGCTCCGTCGCTGTTGGCCTTCACCAACCCGACGATCAACTCGTACCACCGTCTGGTGCCGGGCTACGAAGCCCCCATCAACCTCGTGTACAGCCAGCGCAACCGCTCGGCAGCTGTCCGTATCCCGATCACGGGCAACAACCCGAAGGCAAAGCGTCTCGAGTTCCGCGCACCCGACTCCTCGGGTAACCCGTACCTCAACTTCGCTGCACAGATGATGGCCGGCCTGGACGGCATCAAGAACAAGATCGAGCCGATGGCTCCGGTCGACAAGGACCTCTACGAGCTTCCCCCGGAGGAGGCTCGCAACATCCCGCAGGCTCCGACCAGCCTCGAGACGGTCATCAACCGCCTCGAAGCCGATCACGAGTACCTGACCGAGGGTGGCGTCTTCACCACCGACCTGATCGAGACCTGGATCTCGCTCAAGCGCGAGCAGGAAATCGCTCCGGTCAACCTGCGTCCGCACCCGTACGAGTTCGAGCTCTACTACGACGTGTGATCCGCATCCTGACGTAAGTCAGACCTGCGAGTACCGAGTCCACCCGTCCCGCTTCTGCGGGGCGGGTGGACTTGTTTCGGTCCGAGGGAAACCCCTCGGACAGATGATGACCGGCCTTCATACCGGACGCGGTCGAATCGCGGATCAGCCGCGAGCACGTTCGCCGATGGCCGCATTGTTGACGATATGGGCGATTCGACCTGCCCGTGTTGCGTCTCGAGCGGCACAGACTATCCACCACAGCATCTGTTTGCGGGCGCTGGGCGGAAAACTGTCCCAGTTGCTTCGCGCTTGCGGGTCCAGGTCCAGCGCCGCCTGCAAGTCAGATGGTTCCTCGAGGTCTTCGACTTGGTCGAGAATCGTCCACCAACCAGTGGATTTCGCGGCAGCAATTGCACCGCGACCAGCAGCGGTCATGAGGCCACGCGCTTCCATATCAGCTGCGCGTTCGCGGTTGAGACGGGTCCAGGAACTCTTGCGTCTACGAGGCGTGAACAGTTGCAAATTGCGCTCTCCGTCGAAGATGGTGTTGGTGGAATCGATCCAACCAAAGCAGATGGCTTCCTCAACGGCCTGAGGGTAGGGGCAGCGTGGTCGGCTGGTGGTGGTGCGCCAGGAGCACAACCACACACCTCGGCCTGACGTGTGATTGTCCGTCAGCCAAGTTCGCCACTGTTCCCGAGTCTCGGCGTGGATGATCGGGTAGTCGAACTTCCACGTCGGGGGTGGACGGAAGCCGGTGGCGATGATTTCGAATTGGTCACTTACTCTCCAAGCTCAGAGGGAAACGGATACGTGTCTCGATAGACGAGGGGCCTGCGCAGGGCACACGCCCCTGCGGCAACCTGGACATGAATGGTCTTGTCGCACAATCCTCTTCTGACTGTCATGGTGGCGAGACCCTGAGGTGAAGGGCGAGCCGACTGACGGTGTCGGCAAGCTCGGTTGGTTCGATGACGACCACTGGGGCGGTGAGCGCAAGGCGCGCAACCGTCATGGCGAGCCTGCCGAGATCTTCGCTGCGGATCTCGACAAGGCAGCGGTCCGCTGCCACCTCGATCGGTGTGTGGTCTATCCATCTGAGTACGCCCTCGAGGTCGGCGAACGTAGCTTCGATGGCGAGTTTTGCATCGTGGTGACGGGGTGGCGAGCCGACTGATCTCGCGACGAAGCCTGCCGCGTCACCGCCCGGGATCTCGCGTGGCGTGAAATGACTGCCTGCCAGCCAGGGCTCCGAGAGCCGGTCCAGTCGAAATGTTCGCCAATCCGAACGATGGTGGTCCCATGCTACGAGATACCAACGACGTCCCGCCGTGACAAGGCGGTGCGGCTCGACGAGCCGTCTGCTGCTCTCGCCATCACCTCGCCGGTAGTCGAAACGAACGTGCTCGTGGTCGCGACATGCCGCAGCGAGCACACTGAGCGCTTCGGGGTCGACGACGTCGTCATCTGCCCGCCGCATGGAACTGACGCTCGAATGCAGTGCCGACACACGTCGGCGTAGTCGATGGGGCAG
Source organism: Rhodococcus sp. APC 3903 (assembly GCF_030407755.1). Lineage (NCBI taxonomy): Bacteria > Bacillati > Actinomycetota > Actinomycetes > Mycobacteriales > Nocardiaceae > Rhodococcus > Rhodococcus sp. APC 3903. Next base: position 222,061 of record NZ_JASDCV010000003.1, on the reverse strand, counting down.
GAGTGCTTCGATCTTGGTCAGCGCGCGCAGCGATGTTTCTTCGATGCCTCCGATGGCGGCCTCGGCGGCGTAGCGCAGTCCGACGGCTACCGCCACGGACTCGTCATCGTCGAGGATCAGGGGCGGCACGTGTGCCCCCGTTGCAAGTCGGTATCCCCCGTACTTTCCGGACGTGGAATCGACCGGATAACCGAGGTCGCGTAGGCGATCGATGTCGCGGCGCACCGTCCGCTGCGTGACATCGAGTCGTGCGGCAAGTTCGGCACAGTGCCAGAAGCGATGGGTCTGAAGGAGCGAGAGCAATTGCAGTGCTCGGCCTGTGGGATCGTTCCGCATTTCTTCAGATTGCCAGCGATCTAGGACTTTATGTGTCCACGATGCTCCCTATCGTCGGAGCAACCGGTCGATCCAGACACGAGATCGGTACTCAACTCAAAGGAGCATCCGTGAACCCATCCGACTTCCCCAGGCCCGTCCTCATCCAAGTCAACGGCGTGGAACTCGAAGTCTTCGAAGCAGGGCGACACAATGCCGGGAAACCCATCGTGTTGTGTCACGGATGGCCAGAGCACGCCTATTCCTGGCGATACCAGGTGCCCGCCCTTGTCGAGGCGGGCTACCACGTCATCGTCCCGAACCAGCGCGGCTACGGGAATTCATCACGTCCGACCGAAGTGACGGACTATGACATTGAACATTTGGCGGGTGATCTCATCGCACTTCTCGATCACTACGGCTACGAAGATGCCACCTTTGTCGGTCACGATTGGGGTGCCTTTGTCGTGTGGGGCCTGACCCTGTTGCACCCGGACCGGGTAAACAAAGTGATCAACCTGAGCCTGCCCTACCAGGATCGCGGAGAGCAGCCCTGGATTGAGTTCATGGAAGCCGTGCTTGGCGGTGATTTCTACTTCGTCCATTTCAATCGACAGCCGGGCGTCGCGGACGCGGTGTTCGAAGACAACACATTCCGGTTCCTCCGCAACCTGTACCGGAAGAACGAACCCCTCAGGGAGCCTCAGCCGGGTATGGCGCTGATCGATCTCGCCAGAGCAGAGACACCACTCGGTGAGCCTCTGATGAGCGATAGCGAATTGGCCGTTTTCGTCTCCGCCTTCGAATCGACAGGATTCACGGGCAGTGTGAACTGGTACAGGAACCTTGACCGCAACTGGCGTTTGCTGGCGGAGGTGGACCCGATTATCCAACAGTCCGCACTCATGATCTACGGCGACCGTGACGCGATCGCGAGGGCTGAGAACCTGACAGAGTTCGTGCCCAATGTGGAAGTAGTCAATCTCGACTGCGGTCACTGGATCCAGCAAGAAAGACCCGAAGAGACCAACCAAGCGATCTTGAACTGGCTGGAACGGCAGGATGCCACATAGTTTCAAGGCTAGGTGCGGTCTCAGTGAAAATGTCAGTCTCATTCAAGTCCGGTAGGAGGCTTGATCCGGACCCACCTTGTGTGTGTATCAAGCGGATTGCTGAGCTCGGATGTGGACGAGTCGGTAAGAGTCGGTGGCGGTTTCGATGATGTTGCCGCCGCAAGGTGAGCCGATCCACGATGGCGGCGCAAGGTCGTGGGTCGGTGAATGCTGTCGTCCAGCCGGAGAACGATGCGTTGGAGGCGATGGCGACGGAGTTCTTTTCCTCCCGTTCGGTCAACACCTGAAAAAGCAGCTCGGCGCCTCGTTTGTCGAGTTCCATGTAACCGAGTTCGTCGATGCCGAGCAGATCCCCTCGGCCGTAGCGGGCGGTCCCGACCACCCACTGCCAGTCGGCCCAGGCCCAACCAGTTCCGGCATGGCCTGGATGGACGTTGTCGCCTGCTGCATCGACAAGAGCCTCTCGCCACACTTCAAATCGCCTCTGATCCAACAAGTTACCGGGCTCCGGAAGCGCGTCTACCTCTCCGACTCCACTTTCGCGAATTAACGAGAGCGTCGGAAAACAAGCCATGCACTCAACCCGGCGATGGGCACAAGCCAAATCCCGAAAAAGAAGGCGACTGCTCGCCACACACCAATTCGCCGGGACACGGAAACCACATCGGCTGTTCCGACAAGGCACACGGAAATCCATATCAAGGCGAGAGTGAATCCGCCGACGTACAGAAGAACGAACGCCCCAAATCCGTCCATACAGTCCATTCCACTGTCGGCGCAGTCCTGAAGCCCCGCCGCACCGAGTAGAGAAATGTTCACAGTGGCGATGCTACGGACCAGGGCGTCCCGAACTTCCAAACGACCCGGCGGATTCGGCGATGCGAACGCCGGTCAGCCCGTACAAAGTAGAAGCCCCACCCCCGTGGGGAGGGCGGGGCTTCATTCGATCCGGCGCTCACGCACAGTGGGAGGGTGGTGGACATGCCGGACCGACGACACGGCAGGGAGTCAAGCTGCCGCGCCCAAGCGCTGACCTGAAGGAATGCGCCTGAGATTGTGGTTACGAGAACCATCAAACCAGACAAACTGGACGCATGTTCAGGAATCGAAAGATTCGACCCCGCACGCTAGAAAAGATCTCACTGCACCCGATAGGTTTCGCTACGGCCAGGATCAACCAACCGCCGCATGATCTCGTACGCACGGTCCGGATCCGTGTACGGCGGAATCATCATCAGAACGAGTTGACGACCATAGATGTCGTCGAGATACATCAAATCGTGAGGCTGGCCAGGGTACGGACCCCGCACTTCCAGTCCGTCGACCTCGTCGATACGACGCTGCGCGCTGCTGATCGTGTTCCAGTCGAACGCAACCCGCGCGATCGGCCCCAACCTCAGCGAAAGTGCGGATATCAGATCGTGAAGCTCCGCCGTGACGTTGGTGGTCCATGGGAACCACGCGCCGTCTACCGATGCCTTGACGGCGCCTTGACCACGAAGCAGGAACCGCGGAGTCCGCGTCGGCGACGGGAAAGGTTGCCCGACATGGCGCTGCGGCGCTTCCATTGCATAGTCGAGAGTGCTGATGTGCGCCATGACGAGGCTCCTTAACGGAGGATTCGTGGAACCGTCAGGCAGAGGCGCCCGGTCGTGGGTTCCATACTTTCAGGCTACTCCGCTGCGCAATCCCGACTACGCATCGACGGAAATGATCACGCCGTTGTCGCCGTACGGGAACGGACCATTACCGATGTGACCGAGGGTGTTGAAGGATTTCGAAATAGGCACCATCACACCGTATTTCGCTTTCACTTTGCTGCGGATCTCGTCGAATTCAGGTCCGCCGCTCACCAAGTGAGCGGTCCCGGCAACCGGCGAAGAGCCGTCGGCAACCTTTCCGTGGTTGTTGCACGGCACGACGGTGACGCGTGGGTTGTTCCGCAGCCGCTTGGCCTTACCCGATTTCGAGGAAGTCCAGAACCCGATACGTCCGTCCGGCAATTGGCGCATGCCTCCACAAACTCCACGACCATGCACACGAATGAATTTTCTATGCCTCACGCGTTTCGAAACGGACAATTATCCGGACGAAGATGAACAACAGGTGCCGAGTGATGGAAATGTCGCGGAACGACCACGTCTCAGGTCGATTTGTGGCCCGCAGGTGTTGGAACATGACTTCTCGTGAATGCGGAACTCATCGTTCTCCTCGTCGTCGTCGTAACCGCTCTGGGGTTCGACTTCACCAACGGTTTTCATGACACTGGCAACGCTATGGCCACGTCGATTGCAACCGGCGCCCTCAAGCCCAAGGTGGCAGTCGCTCTGTCTGCTTCCTTGAACCTGGTCGGAGCTTTTCTCTCGGTAGAGGTTGCTGCCACCGTGGTCAAGGGCGTGGTGAACCTCGGAAATGTGGGTGGCCAAGCGCTGCTCACCATCGTCTTCGCCGGCCTTGTCGGCGGCATCATCTGGAACCTGGCAACGTGGTTGCTCGGCATCCCCTCGAGTTCCTCACACGCACTGTTCGGCGGCCTGATCGGCGCCGCCATCGCGTCCCTCGGAATGAGCGGTGTCGCCTGGAGCGGCGTGCTCAGCAAGGTTGTCATCCCCGCAGTTCTCGCTCCCGTCGTAGCCGGCTTGGTTGCAGCGGCCGGAACCTGGCTCATCTACCGCATCACCTCCAACGTCGGTGAGGAAACCAAGGACAAGGGTTTCCGACTCGGCCAGATCGGTTCGGCTTCACTCGTTTCCCTCGCCCACGGCACCAACGACGCTCAGAAGACAATGGGCGTCATCTTCCTCGCCTTGGTCGCCCATGGAACCATCTCCGCCGACGCGGACATGCCGTTCTGGGTCAAGCTCACCTGCGCACTCGCGATCGCTGCCGGAACCTACCTCGGCGGGTGGCGAGTCATCCGCACACTCGGCAAGGGCCTGGTCGAGATCGCCGCGCCGCAGGGCATGGCGGCCGAAGCATCTTCTGCTGCCATCATTCTCACCTCCAGCCACCTCGGTCTTCCACTCTCGACCACCCATGTGGCGACGGGTTCCATCATGGGAACCGGTCTGGGACGCAAGGGCGCCGAGGTTCGTTGGGGCGTCGCCGGACGTATGGCGGTCGCCTGGTTGATCACTCTCCCGTCCGCTGCGATCGTCGGCGCTCTGTGCTGGGGACTGGCCAACATCGTCGGCGGCCTGCCCGGTGTCCTGGTCGTCTTCGCTGTGCTCATCGCATTGGCCGGTTGGATGTACCTGCGCTCCCGCAAGGAGCCCATCGATCCGAGCAATGTCAACGCCGAGTGGGACGGCGGCCTGGTGCCTGCAGAGGTCCCCGGTCCGGACGCCCGCGTCACCACCGACGTCAAAGCCTGAAAGAGGGAATCGACATGGATATCTTGAAAAACACCGTCGACTCGCTCTGGCAGGTCATGCTTGTCGGCCTCCTGCTTGGCGCCGGACTTCCGGCGATCTTCGCAATCGGCCTGAAGTCCCTCGACGCCGGGCAACGTGGCAGTGGCGGCGGGAGCACTGCCGTCGCGGCTCGCAGTCCGTTGGCCGTGGCAGGCGCAGTGGTGTGCTTCGCGGTAGTGCTCATCGCGATCGTCACCGGAATCCTCTTCATCATGCAGGGCTTCCTCAGCCACACATTCGGCATCGAGATCTTCTGATCCCGTGCGCCCTCACGAGCGGAAAGACATCACCGTGACTGCACCGACTCCATCCCTTCCTCAATCCATTCTGGAATGGCTTCGCGCCGGCTACCCCGAAGGCATACCGCCCAAGGACCGCATTCCGCTGGTCGCATTGCTACGACGCAAGCTCTCGGACGCGCAAATTCGAGACATTGCCATCGGCGCTGCACTCGCAGAACTGAGCGACGTCAACAGCGACCAGGTGATCTCTAGCGACGAGATCAGCGCTCAGATCGCCGATCTCACGAGCCAGACTCCCTCGGACGAGGACATCGCGCGCGTTGCCTCCGTCCTGGCCGCCGCCGGGTGGCCCCTCGCTGATCTCGACAACGACTGAAGCTCGATTCGTTGAGTCTTCCACCACTTCTGGCTTCGATACTCGGCTGGCTCCGTGCCGGGTATCCGAACGGCGTGCCGGAGCAGGACTACGTCCCTTTGATGGCACTGCTCCGGCGACAGCTGTCCGACGACGAGATCGCCGTTCTTGCCGACGATCTCGTCGCCGACTTTCCGGTTCCGGTCGATCCGATCGACTTTCACGGTTCGGTCGATCCGATCGACTTTCCCGGTTCGGTCGATCCGATCGACTTTCCCGGTTCGGTCGATCCGATCGACATCGGCGTCCTCATCACCAAGGTCACCGACGATATTCCGCACGAATCGGACGTCGCCCGGGTACGTGAACACCTGATTCGTGGAGGGTGGCAAATCGACGCGCAACCTCCGGTCGACGACGCATGACGGCACTACCTAAATCAGACCAGTTTGATAACGAAACGGTAACGGAGCCGTCGACGTCAATACAGACCACTTAGTGTCATCAGGAATTCCGTGCCTCGGGGGGCTCGGTCGGATTTCGGTGTGCAAGCACCTTTTGGGGCGGGAGTAATACATGCACGAGGCTCACACAGATTTGGCGAAGAACCCAGATATTTCGAGAAACCGCATTTCGAAACGAATCAAGCGTCGGATCCTCGGCCTCGCCGCGACAGCACTCGCACTCCCCCTGACCGCAGGCCTGATCAGCGGATCAGTAGCGACCGCAGCGCCCGCGCGCACCGCCCCGGCCGGTGGATACGAGGAAGTGTTCGTCGACTCCTCGATGGGGCCGATCAAGGTTCAGATCCAGTGGGCTTCGCGCGGCGGCAACGCGGCGCTCTATCTTCTCGACGGTCTACGAGCACGCGACGACCGAAACGCATGGAGTTTCGAGACCAACGCTCTCGAGCAGTATCGCGGCGACAACGTCACACTGGTCATGCCGGTCGGCGGGCAGTCCAGCTTTTACTCCGACTGGTATGCGAACAGCAATTTGAATCGCCAGCCGGTCACGTACAAATGGGAAACCTTCCTCACCCAGGAACTTCCCGCCTATCTGGAATCGCGCGGCGTCTCCCGAACCAACAACGGTGTGCTCGGATTGTCCATGGGTGGCAGCGCGGCACTGACGCTCGCCGCCTATCACCGCGATCAGTTCAAGTTCGCCGGATCGCTCTCGGGATACCTCAACATCTCAGCTCCAGGCATGCGTGAAGCAATCCGCGTGGCCATGGTCAGCGCAGGGTCCTTCAATGTCGATGCCATGTGGGGACCGCCATGGAACCCCGCTTGGCTCCGCAACGACCCCTTCGTGTTTGCACCCGAGCTGGCTGGGCTCTCTCTGTACATCTCCGCCGCGAGCGGCCTACCCGGGCAGTTCGATCAACCTCGTCGTCCCGTCGACTTCGTGAATACCGGTAGCGCCATCGGCCTCGAAGCCCTTGCCCTGATGAACTCACGGGCATTCCAGCTGCGCATGAACTCCCTGGGAATTCCGGCAACGTACAGCTTCCCGGCCAACGGCACTCACTCGTGGCCGTACTGGGGCGCGGAACTGTGGAAAGCCCGAGGCCAGATCCTCGACACCCTCAACGCTTGGTGAACTGACAACGACTCGATCACCGACAATCGCAGGCCCCGACCGAATTTCGGTCGGGGCCTGCGTCGTTCGAAATCAGAGCGCGGCAAAGAGATCCACGGTATTGCCGTCGGGATCGAGAAGAACGGCGTAACGCTGGCCCCACACGGCATCAAATGGCTCTTTGTGCCCGGGGAAGTCGGCTGTCATGCGCTGATACGCCTCGTCGACTGCGGCGGGAGTCTCGAAATCGAAGGCCAAAGCGACGGGGTGTCGACCTTCCCCGACGACGAAGTCAGGATCGAAGCTCGCGATGGTGGACAGCGCGTCCCAGGCCAGCCGAAGCCCACTGTCGAAAGTGAACTCCACGTGTGGAGCGTCAGCGGGTGTTTCCGGAATGTCGAGCCCGAGGGTTCGGTAGAACGCGAGGGAACGCGCGAGATCGTTGGTGACGATTCCGACGAGATCGAGTCTCGGAGAGACGGACACGGTATTTCTCCTGTTTCGGGTCGAGAAGTGATCGGCGAGTGTGTGACGATGATCTGATGACCGGCACTGACACCCTCGCTCTTGACGGTAGTCGGACGGTAGCGTCGAGTCTTGAACAAAACGGCCACACCTATGTCGAGACTCGGATCACAGGTTCGGCCGGCCTCTTCAGTTGCACGTGGAAAAGCGCTACCGACCCCCATGCGCCCACGGAAGCAAAGCGGATTCTTCCCGATCTCTGCGCAGACTTCATCGTCGACAGCACCGGAAAGTCGTGGCTCGTCGGACCTGCCACCGGTGCCGATCTGGTTTCGGTCGCCGCCGGTACAACCATGTGGGGCATCCGGATCAATCCGCCGGCTCTGCGGAGCCTGCTCGGCACAGCGGCCGACGCGGTGCAGGATTCGAAGATCGCCTTCGACGACATCCTCACTTCCAGACAAGCGCGGGTACTTGCCGACGCCCTTAGCCACGAGGCAGTCGACGCTCACCTACTGGGCCAGTTGTGGCGCGGACTGGAACCCGACCACGGAATCGAGCGTGGTTACTCCGCGCTCATCTCCTCCCCTTCGACGCCGATACGAGAGATCGCCGCAGACCTCGGTGTTTCCGAACGTCATTTTCGACGCTCGATCACGTCGTCGATCGGGCTGTCCCCCAAAATGATTCAGAAAGTGCAACGTATCCAGGACGTGTTGACTCTCAGCCGCGATGCAAATCTCACGCTGTCGTCGCTGGCCGGTCGCGCCGGCTACGCCGACCAAGCCCACCTCGCGCGCGATACGCGAGCGCTGACAGGCCTGACACCGACTCAGCTACTGCGCGAGCACCGATAACGATGAGCGAAGACCTGTTCTCCGCCCTCGATCACCTGGCTGCCACGTCAACTGTCGTGATCGATCGCCCCCGAGGGTCGGCACACCCGCGTTACCCCGCTGCGATTTATCCGCTCGATTACGGCTATCTCGACGGGACCGTCAGCGCGGACGGCGACGGGATCGATCTGTTCCGAGGCTCTGCCGTCGGCAACGGCGTTGTTGCCATGGCCGTTATTGCCGACATCGACAAGAAGGACGTGGAAGTCAAGATCCTTCTCGACTGCACTGCCGATGAAATCGGCACTGCCGCAGCATTTCTCCGCGACACTTTGGGTCTCGGTACCACTGTCTTGCGGCGCGAAGTCAGCTGAGTTCGTCGAATCGCGGAACAAGATGCTCCGCAACCCACTTCGCTTCCTCGATCAGCGGCCAACCTGCCAGGATCAGTGCAGTCAAACCGGTTCGGCCGCGAAGCGTGCGTACCGAGTCCGTGATCGAATCCGGATCGCCGACGTAGTACACCGCCGATGACCCGGTGCCGAAGATGTCGAGAGGCGACCACGCTGTGATACCCGCGTACAGCCCGTCACCGACGTACAACTCCTCCGGTTCCGGAAGTCGGCCGGAAGCAATCTTGTCCGCCCAGCCCTGCCGCTGTGCGTCGCGAGCGGTGAAAGTCTTGAGGTCTTGCTTCCCCTGAGTACGACGACGCACTGCGTTGTCCAAGACATGAGCGATCTGCTCGACGCCCGTCTTCTCGAACAACGAACGGAACCGGTCGTGCGCCTGCGCCTTGGTGGGGCGAACGATCACCCCGGTCAGCGCACCGAAGTCGGTGAACTCGCGCCCGGCTGCCTCCGCCGCCGCCCGTGCGGCAGAGAATTTGTCTTCGATGAACGAAGTCTCGCGCAACATCGCCAGATAGGTGTCGAGCACCTTGCCTGAATTCGCCAGGCCTGCAGGCGAATCACCGGTACCCCACAGCGGAACCTGATGCCCAGCGGGCGCATCGATACGCAGTGGTGTGTTGGGAAAGTTCGACTCCGTGCCTTCGGCGTAGATGCGGCGGAAGTCCGCCCAGTACTGCTCCCCCAACTCGTAACGCTCGTCGTGGGGCACGTTCATGTCGTACTTGGTCAGGATGTTTTCGCGTCCGTTGACCGAGTTGATCAACAGTCGGCCACCGCTGAAGGCGTCGAAAGTCAATGCCTTCTCCGCCAGCAGTCGCGCCGGCGTCATGTTCGCGTAGACGGCGACAAGGAACTTCATGCGCGTGGTGTGCGCTGCCGCCCACGTCGCCGAAATGAACGGATCGTTCGGCCAGGTGGCAACAAGCGCACCTTCGAATCCGCCGTCGTCGATGGTCTTCGCGAGCTCGATCTGCCTGGCCCCGTCCACGGGGAACAGCCCACCGGGGCTCCACGGGTAGTCCCCGTCGGCCTGGGTGAGATACCAAAATGTCTTGAAGCCCATCAGTTCTGCACTCCAGCCGGCAGGTCGAACGATTCGATTCGGGCACGTGAGCGGATGGTGTCCGCATTCACGTTGTAGAGCGCGTCGAGGTACGCGACCGCGAAAGAACCAGGACCTGAGGCATTTTCCTCGGCGATCTCCGATGCCACGGCAACATGCGTATGCGCGGCAACCAATCCGTCCAGCGCGGTCGGCGTAACGGCGAGGTAGGCAGCGACCAGGCCTCCCAGAGAGCAACCGGTACTGGTCACGCGCGGCAACAGAGCGCTGCCACCGGAGACTCGGATGCCCCGAACGTCGCCGCCACCATCGCGGCCGACGATGTAGTCGACCGGGCCCGATGCCGACACGGCATCCGCATGCTTCAGAAGTGACAGAGCGGCGGGCACTGCGTCGGCGGAGTCGGAGGCACTGTCGACGCCGCGGGTGTCACCGCCGAGTCCGGCCAGAGCGATGATCTCCGATGCGTTCCCGCGGATGGCGCTGGGGTGAAAGCGCAGCAGATCCACAGCGATACCGCTCCGCCAGGGTAGTCCGCCGACACCGACTGGATCCAAAACCCATGGCGTACTGGCAGTTCGGGCCGCTTCTGCGGCAATCAGGAAGGCTTCGGCTGTCCCGTCGTCCGGCGTTCCGAGGTTGACGAGCACTCCCCCGGCGACGGCAGCGAACCCACCCGCTTCATGAACGTTGTCGATGTGAGCGTTGCTTGCGCCGGCAGCGAGCAGAACATTGGTCAAGAAGTTCGCCGAAACGATGTTCGTCAGCGACTGGACGAGCGGTACCTGATCGCGGAGTGCGTCGATCGCCGACGCGACGGTTTCGACAGAGACATTGTCAGACATAAGAATTCCTTCAGGACGGGAGGTATTTGGGGACTGCGGCGATTCAGGACCGCGGACATCGCACATCCGGATTCGCGCCACCGGGCTCACTGCCGACAACCATCGGCAAAACCGGATCTGCAGTCCATTCCTCCAACGAACCGTCGTAGACTTTGACGTCCGCGTGGCCGCTGCGGATCAGCGCAAGTGCGGTCAAACACGCCGAAACTCCGCCACCGCAATAGATCACGACAGGGCCGGTGGCGGTTGGTAGAACGTCGGCCGATTTCGACAAGACTTTCTCGACCGGAAGCATCCGGGAGTCGGACTCGAGAAGACTCTTCGCGGACAGATTCACGCTTGACGGAATGTGTCCGCGTCGCGAGTATCGCGTCTTCTCGGTTCCCTCGTACTGCTCAGGCGCGAGAGCGCACACCAGCGTTCCGGCTTCGCGTCCGCTGGACAGCGACGCAACGCGAGGTAAATCGACCCACAGACCCAGATCCGTCACGCTCCAACGCGTCGACGCCGACGTGTGGGTTTCGTCGTCGCCGCTCACGAGCGCGAAGCCGCGTCGAGTCCATTCGGCGAGGCCACCGTCGAGAACTCTTGCTTCGATGCCGGCGTTGCGAAACACCCACCAGAGCCGTGATGCCCAGGTGGTCGATCCCTGGTCGTAGATCACGATAGTCTCGCCCGGCTCGATACCACTGGATTGGAGATCGGAAACCAACTGCTCCGTTGGCGGGCGTGTGAAATGCAGCGCCGCTTCCCTTTCGGAGAAGACGTCCATGAGGTCGACATGTCGCGAACCCGGGATGTGCGAGGAGACCCAGCCGCCGTACCCGGATTCCGGGCGGTAGTCTCCGTCAAATCGCGCGGGAGGAAAATGAACCGTCGCGTCGAGCACGGCGACGCCTCCCTCACGCAGCATCACGTCGAGTTCAGCGGCACTCACCAGCGGCGACGCGGTCTCTCCAGCCACTTCGGACCCTCTCCCTCGGAAACGAACAAGCACGAACCTAAATGAGTACTAGCGTATACGCAAGTACTCACTCGTCGTCGATGGCATAATCGAACGCGCTCTACTTGCATGCACAGGAATGGGGACACATGGATCTCGACGCCGATACGAGCACCACCGATCTGCTGATACCGGAGGCTGCGCTCGGCCGGTCCGATCAGACGTCGCGGCAGTACCTGCGCCTGCGAGCCGACATCCTGGCAGGCAAGTTCCCCCAGGGCGCTCCGCTGCACGAGACTCAATTGTGCGAATCGTACGGCGCATCCCGCACCCCGATCCGGGAAGCACTCAACTGGCTCGCACACGACGGACTACTCGAACGAGCCGCTCGCGGTTTTCGTGTCCGTTCCGGCACACCCGAGGACGTCATCGAGATCTACGCGGCGCGGGTAGCCCTCGAATCGGAAGCGGCAGGCGCCGCGGCACTACGCCACAGCGATCTCGACCTTGCTCGCCTGGACGGATTACACGAGTTCTGCTGCACTGCAACCGAAGGCACCGAGGTGCGTTCCGGGAACTTCAAGTTTCATGAGGCCCTCTGGCAGGCCGCCCACAATTCCACGATCACCTCACTGCTGATCCGCCTCACCACCCAATTGCGAATCTACGACAGCGGCCCGCCGTCGAACTACGGCGAACCGGACCTGCTCAATTCGGAACATCAAGAGATCCTGAATGCCATCCGCGCCAGGGACGAATCGTCCGCGCGTGGCCACATGCGCAACCATCTCGAGCGCAGTCGCGACCAGCGGATAAGGATGTTCGCCAGCCGCTGACTCCAGACAGCCCAGAGTTCTGCATACCGACGCCTATGCCGCCGTCAGTCAGGCGGGGAGCGTGCCGATCTCGACGTCGTACACGCTCTCGGCCGGGCTCGACATCACTCGGTCCGCCATCTCCTGTTTGAGCACTGTCAGCCGTGACTCGTCTTCGGCTGTCCGGTCAGTCTTGCGGGAGAGAGTGATCAACTCGTCGACGACAAATCCCTCCCGAACAGTCAGCGTGGCGCTCGCGCCGCGATAGCCGACCCGAAAGACATACAGTGCGAGCGCATTTCCTCGTTCAGGCCGGGCCAGGGAACTGTCGACGGTGTACCGCCCTTCGGTCACTGCGCGCGTGACCAACTCGAACGCGTCGCGCACTCCTGGTCCGCCGTGTGCGGTGGTGACGACCAGCTCGCGACGCTCGACGGAGCCTTCCCCGCCGAGCACACCGAGTGCGCGCTCGAGGACTTTGTAGGCATGCGCCACGCCTCCCGGTGCCTGCGGCCCGTGATAGTGCAGAGCATCTTCGTACGTGAAGTCGAGCGTCGTACCGTGATCGGTCACGATCAGCGAGTCGGTCATGATGGGCGTCCTTGCCGGTCAGTGCTGGCGGTCGATCGGATTGTTACGCGAGACAATGAGCGGATCGACCGGCGTGAAAGGAAATTGCGGCAGATCGCGTTCCGGAACACCGAACGAGGCCGAGAGAACGCCGCGCGAGAACGCGGAAGCCGTTGCACGGTAGCCTATGTCGCCCGGCGTCGGCTGGTCGAAGAAGATGAGGAAGTTGATGTCCTCGTCACCTAGAACCTCGATGTGATGGGGGTAGGCACGCGGAACGAAATACACCTGACCGGGCTCTAGTAGGTAGGTGTCGAGCGAACCGTCCGGATCGAGGACCGTCATCCGCCCGTGACCACGATGCACGTATCCCATTTCGGCAGTGACGGGATGCCAGTGTGGCTCACGCATTCCACTCTCGCGAATAGTCAACGAGTACATCGAAAGATCCTCCAGCGCCGCCCAATACTGCTTGCGTGCCACTTCCGCCTGTCCGTACGGGTATGCGAGGGGCGCGATCTGGCCGTCGAGATCGAAGAGATGCGCGTTGGGAAAGCCGGCGGTATCGGGAACGACGGCGGCGCCGTCCCGCCGAACTATCTGGGACGCATCGGCCCTACCGAAGACGTCGAAGGCTGACGCGGCGAGGTCGTAGGTATTGCCGAGCACCGCGTTCGACATTGCGCTGACGCTACTCTGCAACGAAAAGTGCTGCGGGAGTGAAGTACGCAGGGCAGCGATGATCTCCGCCTCCTCCTCTCCGACAGTCTCGATGTGATAAATCGCGCCGGATTCGACGTGATACATCTGCCCCGTTCGCACCACGAAACTGGCGAACTCGTCGGCATTGCCCAACATCGAGACGAGCACGGTTCCGCTGGTGACGTAGGCGATCTGGTTCGCGTTGACGTTCCATTGTGGTTCGCGGATCGCGCCGGGGCCGAGAACAATTCGTTTGATCGACAGACCGGACAGGATCGGCAACGAACTCGTGTCGAGTTGCGAGATCGATCCGAGTTCGTTCTCGAAGACACTGGGACCATCGCGCAGCGAGGCAACGTGTGTGGACATGGCCTTTGATCCTTTCGACTCTTATCCTTCCGAATCGCTGACGTCAGTCCTCGATGAAGGCAAGGATGTCCCGGTCCAGGGTCTGCTGATACGAGCCGTAAATTCCGTGCGGTGCGCCCGGATACACCTTCAGCGTGCCCTTCTTCACCAGCTTGATCGCCTTCTCCGCCGCTGCGCCGATCGGCACGATCTGATCGTCGTCGCCCTGAGCGATGAGGAACGGAACGTCGATGGCTTCGAGATCGGAGGTCTGATCCGTCTCCGAGAATGCCTTGACGCAGTCGTAGGCCGCGGCGAGGTTGACCAACATCCCCTGTCGCCAGAAGTCGTCCTTCGCCCCTTGCGAGACGTCGGCCCCTTCGCGGTTCGCGCCGTAGAAGCTCTCGCTGAGATCCTTGTAGAACTGCGATCGATCTCGCAGAACTCCCTCACGAATGCCGTCGAACACCTCGATCGGTGTGCCTTCGGGGTTGCCGTCCGACTTGACCATGATCGGCGGAACGGCGCCGGCGGTGATCACCTTGGCCACACGCCCTTTGCCGTGCTGCGCCGCGTAACGGACCACTTCCCCGCCGCCGGTCGAATGTCCCACCACGATCAGGTCTTTCAGGTCGAGTGTGTCGATCAGCTCAGCCAGGTCCTTGGCATATGTATCCATGTCGTTGCCGGTGTACGTCTTCGACGAGCGACCGTGCCCTCGACGATCGTGCGCGATGGTCCGGTATCCGGCGTCGGCGAACAGCTTCATCTCGACCTGCCACGCGTCAGAACTCAGCGGCCACCCGTGGCTGAGGACGATCGGCCGGCCGACCCCGTGCTCGGTGTAGTAGATCTCGGTTCCGTCGGAAGTGGTGATGTAGGGCATGTTCTGCTCTTCTCTGTCGAGTCGTGGACTGAGGTCCGGACGCGGTGCCCGGTTTCCTCACTCTGCGAGTGCCCACTATCGGGGCAGTCGACTCATCGATCGACAGAAATCTGTATGGGGGCAGAAGACTCCGGCCCGACACCACGAAGTGTGGTGTCGGGCCGGACCCTTCAGGCAGAGGGGGAACGATCAGTAATCGTCCTCCGTGTAGACGATCATTCCGCGCAGGTTCTTTCCCTCGAGCATGTCGGCGTAACCCTCGTTGATCTCCTCGAGCTTGTAGGTCTTGGTCACCAACTCGTCGAGTTTGAGTGCGCCGCTTCGGTAGTGATCGAGCAACTTGGGAATCTGGGACCGTGGTCCTACCCCGCCGAAGATGGCTCCCTGCAAACGCTTCTGTAGAAGGGTCAGCTCGAAGAGGCTGAGCGTCACCTGCGAATCCGCGTAGTGCCCCATTCCGACGACCACGACCTGCCCGCCCTTGCCCGTCGCGCTGAGCGCGGGCTGAATGATGTCGCCGTGAATCTCGCCCACGGTGATCACGGTGACGTCGGCCATCTTGCCCCAGGTGATCTCGCCGATCACCGGTAGCGCTTCCTCGAGGGAGGCAAACGTGTGTGTGGCGCCGAATTCCTTTGCCTTGTCACGCTTGAACTCGACGGGATCGATCGCGATCACAAATCGTGCTCCGGCTGACGCCGCACCCTGCACCGAGTTGATTCCGACGCCGCCGACGCCGACGACCACCACCGTGTCACCGACCTTGGCTCCACCGATCGCGGTGGCCGATCCCCAACCGGTGGCAACACCGCAGCCGAGCAAGGCCGCCTTGTCGAGCGGGATGTCCTTCTCGATCTTGATCACCGACGCCTCGTTGACGGTCACGTACGGCGAAAATGTTCCGAGCAGGCACATCTGGATGACCGGCTCGTCGTTGAGGGTGACGCGGTACGTCTTGTCGGAGATCGCCTGCCCGGTCAACAGGCCGGCTCCCTCGTCGCAGATGTTCTGCAGACCCTTCGCGCAAGACGGACAACGTCCGCACGCCGGGATGAAGGCGAGAACCACGTGGTCGCCTTCTTCGACGCTCGCGACACCCGGGCCGACCTTCGTCACCACTCCGGCGCCTTCGTGCCCGCCCAAGGCCGGGTAGAAGGGCAGCGGGCTGGCGCCCGTACGCAAATGTTCGTCCGAATGGCACAGCCCCGATGCGGCGAGTCGGACCTGTACCTCACCCGAGACCGGGTCCCCCAGCTCGACCTCTTCGATCTCCCATGCCTGACCTGGCGCCTTGACTACCGCTGCCTTGACCTTCACCTGCACTCCTCGAAATTCTTCGTGATGCACGGACGACGAAAGAACGCGCCGGCATTTGTGTCGCCGATCACACTCCACCTACGAGTGTGCCTGAAACTACTCGAGAATACCGCCGGTCCGTGCGCCTTTTTGGTACTCGGCGTTACCGGAAACGCGCACGGCTAGTATCAACACAGTGGCCAAGGGAACTCGCAAGACAAGAACTCGCAGCGGCACTCCCGAGCGAGGCGAGTCCGGTCCCGTCGCCGGTACTTTTCCGATCGATACCGGGACGTGCGAACTTGTCCGCGACCAGTACTCCGACGACAGCTGGATCATCCAGATCAACGGAGTGCCCAGTTCCCACGTGAACGTCGCAGATCCGACGGTGCTCGATTTCGAGTACATGCGGTGGATCGCGCATCTGGTCGATTCCGAACGTGACAAGACCGAGCGTCTGCGGGTTCTGCATCTCGGCGGCGGAGCCTGCTCCATGGCCAGGTACTTCGCCGCCACCTACCCCGACGCGCGTCAGGTGGTTGTCGAAATCGACGGCGCCCTGGCCGAACTGGTGCGCGATTGGTTCGACCTACCGCGCGCACCGCTGCTGCGCATTCGTGTCGGTGAAGCCCGCGCCGTCACCGAAACTCTCACCGAGTCCACCCGAGACGTCGTGATTCGAGATGTCTTTGCCGGCAACACAACTCCGACTCCGCTGACAACAGCGCAATTCACCACCCACGTACGACACGTGCTGGCACCGGGCGGTATCTACATCGTCAACTGCGGCGACACCCCGGATCTTCAGGGCGCGCGCAGTGAAGCCGCAACGATCGGTGCGCAGTTCGAACACATGGCGATCATCGCCGATCCCGCGATGCTCAAGGGCCGTCGCTACGGCAACATGATCATCGCCGGTAGCGACGTTCCGATCGGCGGGCAACCCGCGCTCGCGCGCGAGCTACTCGGCGGCGGCGTTCCCGCCCACGTGTGGCAAGACACCGAAGTCCGCAAGTTCGCCGCTAACGCGCCGGTTCGGCAGGACTGAGCGAAAACGCTACTCCCCGCCGAAGACCCTCTCCACCACAGCTTTTGCCCGTCGTGTGATGCGCAGGTAGTTGTCGAGGAACTCCCCTGCGTCGTCGCCGTATCCAGCGACCTGCGCCACCGCCGCGAGAACACGGCCCGGGCCGGGAAGCTGATCGGTCGGCTTGCCTCGCACCAGAACGAGGCAGTTGCGTGCCTTCGTCGCGGTGATCCAGGCGTCACGCAGCAGTTCGACGTCGCCTTCGCTGAGCAGTTCCGCGGCGCCGATGGCGTCGAGAGTCTCGAGCGTCGACGTGTTGTGCAGCGACTCGATCTTGTCCGCGTGGCGCAGCTGCAGCAATTGCACAGTCCACTCGATGTCGGCCAAGCCACCGCGACCCAGTTTGGTGTGCGTCGCCGGATCGGCTCCGCGAGGAAGCCTTTCGGAATCGACGCGCGCCTTGATGCGCCGGATCTCGCGCACCGCCGCGTCACTGACGCCGCCTTCGGGGTAGCGCGTCTTGTCGATCATGTGCAGGAACCGCAGTCCCAGTTCAGGATCACCGGCAACCGGGTGCGCACGAAGCAGCGCTTGAATCTCCCACGCCTGAGCCCACTTCGCGTAGTACGCGTCGTACGACTCGAGCGTGCGAACCATCGGTCCGTTGCGGCCTTCCGGACGCAATCCGGTGTCGACTTCGAGCGGAGGATCCGTGCTCGGTGCCCCGAGAAGCTTGCGCACCTTGTCGGCAATGCTGTTGGCCCACTTGACCGCAACGGTCTCGTCGACGCCCTCGCGGGGTTCGCACACGAACAGCACGTCCGCATCGGATCCATAGCCGAGTTCGCCGCCGCCGAGTCGGCCCATGCCGATGACGGAGAAACTGGCCGGCGCCTCGGTCCCGAGTTCGGTGACGCTGGCCTTGATCACCGCGGAGAGCGATGCATTGAGCACCGCGGCCCACACGGAGGACAGCGCCTTGCAGACGGCGGGAACATCGAGCATGCCGAGGATGTCGGCCGAAGCGATGCGCGCAAGTTCGTGTCGCCGCAGCGAGCGGGCCGCGGCAACAGCACGATTGGGATCACTGTGTCGGCCGGAGGCGGTGAGTATTCCGCGAGCGACGTCCTCGGGCTTCGGCTCGACAAGGCGCGGTCCACTCGGCGAATCCGCGAACAAGCGAATCACGTCGGGAGCCTTGATGAGCAGGTCGGGTAGGTACGCCGACGAGCCCAGCACGGTCATCAGACGCTCGGCCACCGCAGCCTCGTCGCGGAGCAGGCGCAGGAACCACGTCTGGTCGACGAGCGCGTCCGAGAGCCTGCGGTAAGCGAGCAGACCTGCATCGGGATCCGGTGTGTCCGCGAGTGATTCGAGCAGAGTCGGCAACAGGAGCGCTTGAATGCGACCCTTGCGTGAAGCGCCACTCGTCAGTGCAGTCAGATGTCCGAGAGCATGCTCGGGCGCCGTGTAACCCAGAGCGGCCAACTGCCGAACCGCGGCTTCTGGTCCCAGGACCAGTGCTTCCTTGTCCATCCGCGCCACCGATTCGAGAAGCGGGCGGTAGAACAACTTGGCGTGCAGGCGGCGAATCCGATGCGAATTCCGCTTGATCTCGGCGCGCAGGACTCCCAGCGAATCCAGACGACCATCGGGTCGCATGTGCGCGGCGCGGGCCAGCCAACGCAGCGCTTCCTCGTCGTCCGGCGGCGGCAGGGTGTGTGTGCGCTTGAGCTTCTGCAACTGCAGACGGTGCTCGAGCAGACGCAGGAATTCGTACGACGCAGTCAGGTTGGCGGCGTCGTCGCGGCCGACGTATCCACCCGCCGCCAATGCGGTCAGTGCATCGACGGTGCTCTGGACATGCAACGAACTGTCGGCGCGCCCGTGCACCAATTGCAGGAGTTGGACGGCGAATTCGACGTCGCGCAAACTTCCGCGGCCGAGTTTGAGTTCACGCTCACGAAGTTCGGGGGGAACCATTTCCTCGACGCGTCGACGCATGGCCTGGACTTCGGGGACGAAGTCCTCGCGCTCGGAGGCGATCCACACCATCGGGCTCATCGCCTCGGAGTACTGGCGACCGAGCTCCATGTCGCCGGTCATCGGACGAGCCTTGAGCAGTGCCTGGAACTCCCAGGTCTTGGCCCAGCGCTTGTAGTACGTGATGTGGGATTCGAGGGAGCGAACCAGTTCTCCGCGCTTGCCTTCGGGCCGGAGCGCAGCATCGACCTCGAAGAATGCGGAGGTACCGATACGCATCATCTCACCGGCAACGCGGCTGGCCGTCGCATCGGCCGGTTCGGCGACGAACACGACGTCCACGTCGGAGACGTAGTTCAGCTCGCGCGCACCACATTTGCCCATGGCGATCACGGCGAGCCGGATCGGACAACTTCCCTCGGGGCACACCGTTGCGATAGCCACCGCCAGTGCGGCGGTCAGGGCAGCGTCCGCGAGATCGGAAAGCTGGTGACCCACAGTCTGATAGGGCACTACTGGTTCGTTCTCGACGGTCGCCGCAAGATCAGCCGCAGCCAGCAGAATCAGCTGGTCCTTGTAGCTCTTACGCAGAGCAACAACAGCTTCCGGCCCGGTCAGGGTGGCGCGGTAGGTCAGTGAGCCTTCGGTAGCGCCCTCGTCGAGGGTGGCGCCCACGGCCTCGAGCAACGCTGCGGTGACCTCGTCCTTGGTCGGCAGAGCGGTTCCGTCGAGCAATTTCCAGCCGATCGGATCCGCGGCCAGGTGATCGCCGAAGGCCGACGACGCACCCACGAGTGCGAACAAGCGGCCTCGCAGGCTTTTGTCCTTGCGCAATGCCTGATCGAGTTCGCGCCACCCGCCGTCGAGCCCGTCCTTGATCCGCACAAGGGTGCGCAGAGCGAGGTCGGCATTCGCGGCACGCGAAAGCGACCACAAGAGTTCGATGCTCTCGGCGTCGACCCAACCGAGCTGACGCAACTCGTCGGCAGCGGTGGGCTCGACCAGCCCGAGTCGACCCGGTCCTGGAACTGCTGATCTCGCAGCGGGCGGTTTCACCGTCACAGACCGAGGTAGGTCTTGAGCTCGAACGGCGTCACGTGGCTGCGGTATTCCTCCCACTCACGACGCTTGTTGCGCAGGAAGAAATCGAAGACGTGTTCGCCGAGTGCTTCGGCCACCAGTTCCGACTTCTCCATCTCGCGCAGAGCGCTGTCCAAGTTGCTCGGCAGTTCCTTGTAACCCATGGCGCGGCGCTCGGCGGAGGTCAACGACCACACGTCGTCTTCTGCCTCGGGCGGCAAGGTGTAGCCCTTCTCGATGCCGCGAAGACCGGCAGCAAGCAGGACCGCGAAAGTCAGGTACGGGTTGCAGGCCGAGTCTGGGCTTCGGATCTCGACGCGGCGCGAGGACGCCTTGTTGGGCGTGTACATCGGGACGCGAATGAGAGCCGATCGGTTCGACGGGCCCCACGACGCAGCAGTGGGTGCCTCTCCCCCGTGGACGAGTCGCTTGTACGAGTTGACCCACTGGTTCGTGACCGCACTGATCTCGTTGGCGTGCTCGAGGATGCCGGCGATGAACGCCTTGCCGGTCTCGGAGAGCTGCATCGGATCGTCAGGATTGTGGAAGGCGTTCGTGTCGCCCTCGAACAGGCTCATGTGGGTGTGCATCGCGGAGCCGGCCTGATCACTGAACGGCTTGGGCATGAAGCTCGCCCGGACGCCTTCACCGATCGCGACCTCCTTCACGACGTATCGGAACGTCATGACGTTGTCGGCCATCGAGAGTGCGTCGGCGTAGCGCAGATCGATCTCCTGCTGACCCGGCGCGGCCTCGTGGTGGCTGAACTCGACCGAGATGCCCATCGACTCGAGTGCGTCGATGGCGTGGCGGCGGAAATTCGGAGCCGAATCGTGCACGGCCTGGTCGAAGTATCCGCCCGAGTCGGCCGGGATCGGCGGAGTGCCGTCGATCGGGCCGTTCTCCAGAAGGAAGAACTCGATTTCCGGGTGGACATAGCAGCTGAAGCCCAAGTCGCTGGCCTTGCTCAACTGGCGACGCAGTACGTGGCGCGGATCGGCCCACGACGGCGAACCGTCGGGCATCGTGATGTCGCAGAACATGCGCGCGGAATGTTGCGCACCGTCCTTGTGGGCCCACGGCAGGATCTGGAATGTCGAGGCGTCGGGCCGAGCGACGGTGTCGGCTTCGGAGACTCGTGAGAATCCCTCGATGGCGGAACCGTCGAATCCGATTCCCTCCTCGAAGGCGCCTTCGAGTTCGGCGGGGGCGATCGCCACCGATTTGAGGTACCCGAGAACATCGGTGAACCACAAGCGGACAAACCGAATGTCGCGCTCTTCCAGGGTACGAAGCACGAATTCTTTTTGGCGATCCATGCACGCGAGACTAAGCAAGCCACGTTAAATCTGTGTTACATCAGTGGTCCCGGTTAACAGAGTGATTGGTCACCATCGAATAGGCGCAGCGTACGGCGTCGCGCCGGTTAACATGTCAGACCCTCTTCCGGTGCCTTCAAGTCAACGAAGTAGTCGACGACGGCATCGTCGACGCAGGAGTTTCCGTCCAGAACAACCGTGTGTTGGGTTCCGTCGAACGTGATCAGGGCAGCGCCCAACTGCTTGGCGAGATCCACTCCGGCCTGATACGGCGTTGCCGGATCCTGCGTCGTGGAGACGACGACCAACTGAGGCAGGCCGGCATCGGCGAGCGCCTGGGGGTCGAGCGCGTGGGGGCTGCCGGTAGCCGGAACGGGCCAGAACGCGCACAGGTCGAGCGGCGCTTGACCCGTCCCGCGGCCGTCGTCGAGGAACGGCGCCGCCTCGCGGTACCGAGTGTCGGATTCGCCGGCCTCGGCGCGGTCGGTGGTTGCCGGATCGTCCACGCAGCGAATGGCGTTGAACGCGTCGTTGATGTTGGAGTAGCTGCCGTCATCCTCACGGCCTTCGTACATGTCGGCGAGATTGAGCAGCGAGTCGCCGCGTCCGTCGGCCAGACTCGACAGACCCCCACGCAGCGGCGTCCACAACTGTGGCGAATACAGAGCCTGCTGCACGCCCGTGATCGCGTCGGAATAACTCAGCCCGCGCGGATCGGTGGTCTGTGCCGGCTTCTCGATCAACGGATCGACGAGTGCCTGAAAGCGTGCCTGCGCCTGCGCCGGATCATCACCCAGCGGGCAATCCGTTCGCGAGACACAGTCGGCGACAAAGGCGTCGAACGCGCCTTGGAAGCCCTGCCCCTGCAAGACCACTTCGTCGACCGGATCCTGCTCGGGGTCGAGCGCGCCGTCGAGGACCATCGCTCGGACGTTCTGCGGAAAGGTTTCCGCGTACGTGGATCCGAGCCGGGTCCCGTACGAGAACCCGAGGTAGTTCATCTTCGGATCGCCGAGAACGCCCCGAATGACGTCCATATCTCGCACCACCTCGTAGGTACCGACATGAGCGAGGAACTCCGTACCGGTCCGCTCAGCGCACTTGGCGGCGTAGTCCTTGCTGTCCGCCTCGGCGAGAGCGATGCCCTCCGGCGTCATGTCGACGTTGACCTCCGCACGCTCCGCGTCGGTCTCCTCCGGCGTCAAACACCGAACCTGCGGGGTCGATGCCCCGATCCCCCGCGGATCGAAGCCGATCATGTCGAAACGTTCCTGCAGTTCGGTGCCCGAACCCGATGTCGCCATCGACAGCCCGGACCCACCCGGCCCGCCGGGGTTCAGCAACAGTGAGCCGATGCGGTCGCCGGTTGCCTTCGAACGCGAGATCACCACCTTCGCGGTGTCGCCGTTCGGATTCGCGTAGTCGACGGGAACGCTCACCTCGGCGCAGTCGACCCCACGCCCCAGCGGCGCAGTTCCTTCTTCGACAAATTGGTCGCACGAACCCCAGTCGAGCGTCTGCTCGTAGAAATTCTTGAGGCCGGACGGCACCGCGGACGCGGCAGAGCCAGCAGGTTCCACTGATTCGGGCGTGCCTTCCGAACTGGTGCAACCGACAACCAACACGAGCACTGCTGCGCTTCCGGCGAGGGCACCGGAGAGGCGAACGAACTTCGACATGCCATTGATGGTGCCAGGAAACCTCGGTAGCCAGCGGTTCGCCTCGGTTCGGCGCCTAACTGACAGGCACGCGGTGATGTGACCCATTGCACCCCGTCAACTATTCGTGTCGGCGATGTCCGGTGGCAGACTGAACACGTCATCACCCACACCCGGGGACCCGAAGGCGATCAACGCTCAGGGCCTCGAGGCCAGAAAGGGACAACGATGTCCGAAACACCTCTCTATGGTTCTGTACCCACTGCAAGCTCTACTGATGCACCGAAGCGTAAGACGCGCATTCACCACCTCGCCGAGATGAAGCAGAACGGCGAACGCTGGTCGATGCTCACCGCTTACGACTACTCCACGGCACGCATCTTCGAAGACGCAGGCATCCCGGTGCTGCTCGTCGGCGACTCTGCCGCCAACGTCGTCTACGGCTACGACACCACCGTGCCGATCACCGTCGACGAACTGCTCCCGCTCGTGCGTGGCGTGGTTCGCGGCGCCCCGCACGCACTCGTCGTCGCCGACCTCCCCTTCGGCACCTACGAGGGTTCCGCCGAGCAGGCCCTTGCGACTGCGACACGGTTCATGAAGGAAGGCCTCGCGCACGCCGTCAAACTCGAGGGCGGCGAGCGGATGAGCAAGCAGATCGCGGCTATCACCTCGGCCGGCATCCCCGTCATGGCTCACGTCGGATTCACCCCGCAGAGCGTGAACTCGCTCGGCGGATTCCGCGTCCAGGGTCGCGGCGACGCGGCCGAGCAACTTGTGGCGGACGCCATTGCAGTCCAGGAAGCCGGGGCGTTCTCCGTCGTCATGGAAATGGTTCCGGCCGAGATTGCGGGCCAGGTCAGCCGCAAACTCACCATCCCCACCGTCGGCATCGGGGCCGGTTCCGAATGCGACGCTCAGGTACTCGTCTGGCAGGACATGGCGGGTTACACAAGCGGTAAGACAGCCAAGTTCGTCAAGCGTTTCGGTAACGTCGGTGACGAACTGCGTTCCGCAGCCGCCGCCTATGCATCAGAAGTTCGCACTGGCGCTTTCCCGGCCGCAGAACACAGTTTCTGATCCGAGACCGGCGAACGCCGCCTGTCTCTCAACCAGCCAGGGGTGCGTTCAATGATCGGTAACCGTCGAAGTTCTACTGCCGCAGCTGTAGTCGGTGCGGCAGCTCTCGTCACGGTGCTGAGCGGATGCGCGGGAGGGTCCACCAACTCTCCCGCGCCCAGCAGCACTACGCCCGCGAGTTCGACCAAGACGGCGCCGGCAACAACCTCCGCGTCCGGTTCGACGTTCACCGACGCTCAGGTCCAGCAGTTGTGTTCGGATATGGAAGGGCAGCTGCAGAACTGGCGGACCGTCACCCCGACGCTCGGCAAGGGCGGACTGAACACGATCGTCATCACGTGGGCGACGCAGAACGGCATCAACCTGCTCGATCTCGCCCAGAACCGCGAAAGCATCGACGCGGCAACCTCGGCCGCGTGCCCGGACGTCCGGGGCGGCGCGATTTCCGCACTCGAGATCCCCGATCTCGCCTCCGGGCTGGTGGGCTTCTGATGAGCGAAACGTCAGCACCGCCGTCGGCTCTGCGGAGTCTCTATCCCCCGATCGAACCCTTTGTCACCGGCTTCCTCGACGTCGGTGACGGCCAGAGCATGTACTGGGAAGTCAGCGGAAATCCGGACGGCAAGCCGGTGGTGTTCCTGCACGGTGGCCCCGGTGGCGGTGCACAACCGGCGGTACGCCAGTTCTTCGATCCGGCCGCATACCGCATCGTTCTACTCGACCAGCGCGGCTGCGGACGATCCACCCCGCACGTTGCCGACGGCGCCGACCTGTCGGTGAACACCACGGACAAGCTGCTGGCCGACATCGAAGCCCTGCGCGAACATCTCTCGATCGACAAGTGGATGGTATTCGGGGGGTCCTGGGGTTCCACGCTTTCCATCGCCTACGCCGAAACGTTTCCCACGCGCGTCACGGAACTGGTTCTGCGCGGGATCTTTCTCCTGCGTCGTAGCGAGATCGACTGGTACTACAACGGCGGCGCGGGAAACATCTTCCCGGAGCGCTGGGACAAATTCCTCGAACCGGTACCCGAGGCGCAGCGCGGCGAAGACCTCGTCGCGGTCTATCACCAACTGCTCCATTCCGAAGACCCCGACGTCGCGGCCCGGGCAGCGATCGCCTGGTCGGCCTGGGAAGGATCGACGAGCTACCTGTACCCCCAGGCGGACAAGATCGAACAGAACTCCGAGACCAGGTTCGCCTTGGCCTTCGCTCGTATCGAGAACCACTACTTCGTCAACGGCGGATTCTTCGACGAGGGTCAGCTCCTACGCAAAAGCTCCGCCCTGCACGGCATTCCGGGGACGATCGTCCAGGGCCGCTACGACGTCGTCTGCCCCGCCACCAGCGCCTGGGCGCTGCACAAGGCGTGGCCCGAATCCAAGCTTGTGATCGTCGACGACGCGGGACACTCCGCGATGGAGCCCGGCATCGCACATCACTTGGTGGAAGCCACCGATTCGTACCGGTAGCGCCCTACGCCGGGAACGTGAATTCCACCGTCCGTTTGATAGTATCGACGGCGGTGAGTCGCACCTTTGCGCGCTCACCGTCATCGGGCGTTCCGACGCATTTCGCAATCACTGCGACCGACGGGACAAACACTTCCGCCGAGCGCTTTCCGTCCTTGGCGCGCATCACCACCGCGTCGAAGACCTCGCCGACCCGACCGTCGAGCAGCGTGGACTCGGTGAGATCGATGCACGCGCGGTCGACCTTGTTCGCCAGTGAGTCGGACCCACTCATGATGTCGGGCAACTCGGGAAGGGCGGTGCGCACCCATTCCGGTACCGGCGTACCAGCTGTGATCGCCAGACACACCTCGGTGCTGAAGCGATCGGACAGCCGGCGCAGTGGAGCCGTCACATGAGCGTAGGGCGCTCCGATCCCCGCATGCACCGTCAACTCCGGTAGCTGGCCGTCGAAGGCCGCGTAGTCTGCGCCGCGCAGCAACGACGGCGCAACCGACATCAGCGCCATCGTCGACGGCTCGTTGGAATCGAGTCCGGCAAGAATCTGCCCGACGCTTCGACCCTCCGGCCACGTGATACCCAGCGCCACTGCAGTTCTCCGCAGGGTGCGAACCGCGGACTCCTCGGCCGGCGGCAGCGTGCGAAGCAGCCCGATACCTGCGTCGATCATCATGCGGCCGGCACACATCCCGGTCAGCAGCGACACTTCTGCGTTCCAGTCGTCCGCTTCGGTGCGTGGCTCGAGCTCGATCCGCCAGCGAGCCGAGGACTCGTCCTCTGGCTGATCCCGAACCACTGACTGCTCGGGCAGTTTCAGCTCGATGGCGCCCCTGGCAACCGCCGAGGCACTGCGCAATCGTCCGAATTCCGGTAGTGCGGCGATCGACGGATGCAAGGTGCCCGCGTCGGCGTCACGTTGCACGGTCGAATAATCCAGACGCGCCACCGATTTCACCAGAGCGCGTCTCACCTGCCATGACGTGGGCTCGGCCTGGGCGTCCAACTCGATACGCCACAGTGCGGCGGGGCGAACCACGTCCGGCAGCAGACTCGCCGATCCCTCCGACAACGCCCGAGGATGCAGCGGAACGGAACCGTCCGGGAGATAGAAGGTTTGGCCACGCTTGCGGGTTTCGACGTCGAGCGCACCGCCCGGCGTCACCACCGCCGCGACGTCGGCGATCGCGTAGTGCACGACGTACCCGGTCGAGGTCTTCTCGATGTGCACTGCCTGGTCGAGGTCCATCGATCCGGGAGGGTCGATGGTCACGAAGGCGATACCCGTTTCGTCGACACGCCCGGCACCGAAACGATCCACGGCATTCTCGGCCTCGGCCTGCGCCGCGGCCGAGAATGCTCCCGGCAAGTCGAACTCCGCCCGAACCACTCCGAAGTCGATTCCCTGCACCATCATTCGACTTGCGGGCACGCATCCTCCATGATCGGTTCGGGCCGGTGTAGCAGCTGTACCGGTCTCAGTTGTTCCAAGTCTCAGTTGTTCCAAGTCTCAGTTGTTCCAGTCTTCGTCTGCCCGATCGGCGGCTTTGTTGCGTTCGGCAGCGATCTTCAATGCATGCTCGGCAGAGTCCCGATCAGGGTACGGCCCCATCCTCGTCAACGAGGACGCGCCCTTTCCCTGCGTGACGGAACCGTCGGACACGTCGAAGTACCAGAGTCGATCTTCATCAGTCATATCCACAGTGTGACATCAGAGTGAGATAGAAGCTTGTAGATCGCTGTGAGACTGATATTCTTTCTACTTGGCCTGGCAGGTGAGAACCGGACATTCGAACGGTGAGTTCTGCTTGAATGCCCAACACAAGCTACGAACAGAAAATGGAGTGCGCATGTCCGCAATTCTTTACGATTACCTCCTCCCGCTCATGGGCCATGACGCGGCAACGTACTGGGCTACGCTGCTGGTCATCAAGCCTGTCTGACAGCTTTTCGAACAAAAGAAGACCCCCGCCGATCCGGTGGGGGTCTTCTTTTTCTCACTGTGCAGATCACGGGCGGACGAGTCGGCGTGTAAGCCGGATCCTGTCCTGCGGCACCGAAGTGCCGAGTGGCGACCATCCATCTGGGCACACCGTCGCCGGGTGCCTCGAGCGGTTCACCCGCAGGCTCGGGCGAGCAGCCCTCGAACACCTGCGCAGCCGCACCGCGAGCGATGCGACCTTCAACCTTGCTCCGGGCGGGGTTTACCTAGCCACCCCGGTCACCCGAGGTGCTGGTGCGCTCTTACCGCACCGTTTCACCCTTACCTGCCTCGAAAGGCAGGCGGTCTGTTTTCTGTGGCACTGTCCCGCGAGTTGCCTCGGGTTGCCGTTAACAACCGCCCTGCTCTGTGGAGTCCGGACTTTCCTCGGCCCCAGGCCTGTGCGTGGTACACGCTGGTTCCAGAAGCCGCGGCCGCCCGGCCAACTCGTCCGCCCCCGTATGCTACCGGGCGCCTGTCGGTGGCCGGCACTATGGTCACCTTATGACTCGGTACGTGGCCCTGCTACGCGGTATCAACGTGGGCGGCATCAACATCAAGATGGCGGACCTCGCGAGAGTCTTCGGCGACCTCGGATTCCAAGGCGTGAAAACCGTCCTGGCCTCGGGCAACGTTCTGTTCGACAGTCCGAGCACCGACATCTCGTCGCTGAAGAAACAGATCGAATCCGCCCTCGCCCGCGAGTTCGGCTACGAGGCTTGGGTATTCGTCCTCGACATTCCGACACTGCAAGCGATCGTGGACAACTACCCGTTCGACCGAGAACGCGAGGGTTGGCATGCTTACGCGATGGTTGCCTCCGAGCCGGAAATCCTCGAGGAATTGAGTGCTGCGGCAGCGCAACTCGATGCCTCGGTCGAACGCGTGGTGGCCGGCGACGGAGTCCTGTACTGGGAGGTCGAGAAGGGGCAGACCGTCAAGAGCGCGTTCGGCAGGAACACCGGAAAACCGAAGTTCAAGGCGTTCACCACAACCCGAAACCTGAACACGCTCTACAAACTGCTCAAATGACGCTTGCCCCGACACGGAGCACCAGCGCGTGACTCTTCTACCGATCCTGCTCGTCGCCGTCGTCCTCGTCTTCGCGATAGTGCGTCCACGTGGGCTTCCCGAGATCGTCATCGCCGGGCCGGCAGCTGTCGTCGTTCTCCTGACCGGTGTCGTCACTCTCGACGAAGCCCGCGAAGAACTGACGAGCATGGCACCCACCGTCGTCTTCCTGGTTGCCGTGCTGGTTCTCGCTCATGCCGCGGACGCTCTCGGCGTCTTTCGCTGGGTCAGCCAGATCCTGCAGCAAAAATCCCTCGCCGATCCGCACCGGTTGCTGATTTACGTATTCGGCGCGGCTGCCCTGACCACGGCGGTCCTGAGCCTCGACGCCACCGTCGTACTTCTGACACCCGCAGTGATCGCCGCCGCACGATCCATCGGAGCAAGTCCGCGGCCCCATTCGTATGCCAGTGCGCACCTGTCGAACTCGGCGTCGACGCTCCTGCCTGTGTCGAACCTGACCAACCTCATCGCTTTTGCTGCAACAGGTTTGACGTTCTTGCACTTCACCGCGTTGATGGCGTTGCCGTGGGTCGTGACGATCGCTGTCGAATATCTGATCTTCCGACTGTTCTTCCGTTCCGAACTCGTCCGCTCGGAAAACACAGAGCCACCGGCAAGTAAAACTTCCTCGCCTGCGCCGAGTCTGCCGCTGGCGGTGATCGGACTGACGCTTGTCGGTTTCGCGGTTTCGGGTTTCTTCGGGATCGAACCCGCCTGGATCGCTGTGGTGGGTGCGAGTGTTCTGGGAGCGATCGCTCTGGCTCGGCACCGTACGACCGCCGCCAAGATGCTCTACGCTGCCGACCTCTGGTTCTGCGCGTTCGTCCTGGTTCTCGGGATCATCGTCGCCGGAGTCGCGAACGGGCCGGTGGGAGAATGGATTGCGCAGATCCTGCCAGGCGACACCAGCTACGGATCACTGCTATTCGTCGCCGTGGTCGCTGCGCTCGCGTCCAACCTCGTCAATAACCTGCCGGCAACCTTGCTGATGATCGCGGCGCTCGGGACGGGAGCACCTCCTGGCCTGGTGCTCGCGATGTTGATCGGCGTCAACCTCGGGCCCAACCTCACCTACGTGGGCTCTCTCGCGACAATGCTCTGGCGACGAGTTGCCACCAGCGCGGGCGCACCGCCCACGCTGGCGACGTTCACTCTGCTCGGGGTCATCACGACGCCACTGACGCTGCTCGCCGCCGTGAGCGCCCTGTGGTTGGTGATCTGATCAACGGATGATCAGCAGTCGGGGCATTTTCAGCGAAGATGTGACGTGTCGTTGACCAACCGGACCGAGGCTCCCCCGTCTGGATAGAACTCGGTGATACTCAGCGACGCCAGATCCAGATGCAACCGGTACAGCAACGACGGCCCGGCATCGAGGGCCAGTTGCACCAACGTCTTGATCGGGGTGACGTGAGAAACGACCAACAGCGTCGCGCCGCCGTAGGTCGAGATCAGGTCGTCGCGCGCGGCGACGACTCGTTCTCGTACCTCGTCGAAACTCTCGCCGCCGGGTGGGCGCACCGAAGTGTCCGAGAGCCATTCGCGATGCAGGTCCGGATCGCGCTCGGCTGCCTCGCGGAAGGTGAGTCCGTCCCAGTCGCCGAAATCAGTTTCGATCAAACCTTTGTGCTCGACGACGGGAAGACCGAGCACGCGGGCCGATGCCTCTGCCGTCTCACGGGTTCTGCCGAGGGGTGAGCAGACGATGGCGTCGATACCGCCGCGGTTCCCGAAGCGTGCAGCCGCGCCGGCGGCCTGCGCGCGGCCCAATTCCGTGAGCTCGGGATTGCCGCGTCCGGAGTAGCGGCGATCGACCGACATCGCCGTCTGTCCGTGACGTAGCAACAACATTCGTGTCGGCTTGCCGGTGGTGGCGATCCATCCCGGAGAGCCGGCGATCTGCGGTTCCGACGTCTCTTCTGACGGCGCGGCGGGTGCAGCTGGTGCGGGGGTCGCGGTTTCGATGCCGGCAGCAGCGTCCATCGCCTCGTTGGCAAGACGATCGGCATGAGAATTCTCGCCGCGCGGAATCCACGTGTAGGTCACTCGCGAGAACTGCGTCGCCAACTCGGCTGCGCGTCGCTGCAGCGGAATCATGTCCGGGTGCTTGACCTTCCAGCGCCCGGACATCTGCTCGACGACCAGCTTGGAGTCCATACGGACGTCGACCGTCGACGCTCCGAGTTCACCGGCAGCGGTCAACCCTGCGATCAGCCCGCGGTACTCGGCGACGTTGTTGGTCGCAATTCCGATGCTTTCCTTGCGTTCGGCCAACACCGAGCGGGTGGAGTCGAAGACCACGGCGCCGTAGCCGGCCGGGCCAGGGTTGCCGCGTGATCCACCGTCGGCCTCGACGATGACCTGCGTGGGAGTCACAGACCGGACTCCTTGGTACGCACCATGATTGCATTGCACTCTGGGCAACGAACGACGACGTCGGCCGGTGTCGCGGCGATTCGGGAGATCTCGCCGCGGTCGATCTCGATCCGGCAAGCGCCACATCGGCGTGCCTGCAGAAGCGCCGCGCCCGGTCCGCCCAGGGTGCGCTGCTTCTCGTAGACAGCAAGGAAATCGGCGGGGAATTCACCGACAAGTCGTTCACGATCGGCGGCGCAACGCTCTTGCGCCTTGTCCAGATCGGCGACGGCGTCGTCGCGGCGACGCTTGGCGTCGATCAGCTCTTCTTCGGCCTGGGACAGCTGGGCACCGGCATGATCGTGATCGGCCTGCAACGCCTCACGCTGCTCCATCACTTCGAGCAACTCGTCCTCGAGGAGCCCCTGACGCCTGACCAGGCTGCCGAGTTCGTGTTCGAGTTCGGTGAGCTGCTTCGCCCCGACCGACCCACTCTGCAACAGAGTGCGGTCACGATCCTCGCGCTGACGAACCGCGTCGACCTCGCCTTCGAGCTTGCGAATGTCGCGATCAATGTCGTCGATCTGAATTTCGACGGCTACGGACGCATCTTTACGGCTGATTCGCTCGGCCTCGAGACGTTCGACTTCCTGCTGCTCGGGAAGCGCTCCGCGTCGGTGGGTGATCCGAGTGAGCTCAGCATCCACCCCGGCGAGGTCGAGAAGCTTGGATTGCACCTGTGGTTCGACGTTCACGCTGTATAACTCCTGCTGTAAGTCCGATGTCGGCAGTGCTCGCGAAGGACGGCTCTCGAAGAACTGCTCTTGAATTGTTCGTGCAACCGTACCTTGCAGAGCGCTGCACTAATGCGCACTCAAACACCACGGATCGGTGCGAATTGTCGAAACCCGGCTTTCCCACCCCGGATTGTCGGCAAACGCGGCGTCGAGCACCGATTTCGCCTGCGCACACCACGGGTATTCACTAGCCCAATGGGCGACATCGACCAGTGCCGGGCCACCGGCACGAAGATGCTCGTCCGCGGGATGATGCCGCAGGTCCGCAGTGACGTAGACGTCGGCGCCCAGCGCCGCCACCACGTCCAGATACGAGTCGCCGGAACCGCCGCACACCGCCACGGTACGAACGGTCGCGTCCGGATCTCCGGCAGCGCGAACACCCCACTCGGTCGAGGGCAGTGAGCGCGCCACTCGCGCCGTGAACTCTCGCAATGTTTCGGGGTGCTCGAGCTCACCCACGCGCCCCAGACCGAGCGAACTGGGGAACGCTGCGAGTTCGAAGACATCGAAGGCTGGTTCCTCGTACGGGTGGGCGGCACGCAATGCGCCCAGCACCGCACTTCGCTTTCCGCGTGGGGCAATCACTTCCACACGATCCTCGCGAACCTGCTCCACAGCGCCGACAGTCCCGATCGTCGGATTCGCACCGTCGGCTGGCAAGAACTGACCCGTACCGGTGACCGTCCAACTGCACTGGCTGTAGTCACCGATCCGCCCAGCCCCTGCCTCGAAAAGTGCATCCTGCACGGCCGATGCATTCTCCACCGGAACCATGACGACCCACTTGTCGAGCGGCTGCGTCGGCTTGGGTTCGATCGGGCGCAGCACGGTCAGGCCCAGGGCCTGCGCCAACGCGTCGGACACTCCGGGGTCGGCGGAGTCCGCATTGGTGTGCGCCGAGAACAGTGCGCACCCCGCCTTGATGAGCTTGTGGACCAACGCACCTTTGGGTGTGTGAGCACCGACGGTGTCCACCCCACGCAGCAGAAGTGGATGGTGAACGACCAGAAGGTCGGCACCGGAGGCGATGGCGTCGTCGACCACTGCCTCGGTCGGATCCACCGCGAAAACCACTCTCGTCACCGCGTCCGCAGGATCGCCGCAGACCAGACCGACCGAATCCCACGATTCCGCCAGGGCGGGCGGATAAGCAGATTCCAGCACGGTTATGACGTCCGCAAGAGTTGGGCCGCTCACAAGATCTCCTTCATCGCTTCGATCAGTACCGAGACCTGCTCGGCTGGACGGACGGCAACGCGCAACTGATCGGGCCCGAGTCCGGGAAAGGTGTCGCACCGGCGGACGGCGATACCGCGGGCACGCAGGTGCTCTCGCATCGAGGCGCCGTCGCGGACGTCGACGAGCACGAACGGCCCCGCAGCGGGTTCGTGCACGGCAATCCCGATCTCGGTCAGTCGCCGGGACATGTCTTGGCGGTCTGCCGCAATCGCTTCGGCTTTGATCCTCGACTGCTCGACCGCGAACGGTTCGCAGCACGCCGTGATGGCCTCGATCTGCAGACTGCCCAATGGCCAGTGGGCTCGGCCGTGAGCCAGTCGAGCGAGAAGATCCGGAGAGCCGATCGCGTACCCACACCGCAATCCCGCCAGTGCCCACGTCTTGGTCAGGCTCCGAAGCACCAGTACATCCGCCGACTCGACACCTGCGATGCTCTCCGCTTCGCCGGGGATCGCGTCGCCGAAGGCCTCGTCCACCACCAGGATCCGGCCCGGCCGACGCAATGCCAACACATCGGCCTTGGGGTGAAGAACGGACGTCGGATTGGTCGGATTGCCCAGAACGACAAGGTCCGCGGATTCTGGTACCTGCGCGGCCCGAAGCGCGAAAGGCGGCTCCAGAATCACCCGCGTCACCGGTACACCGGCCTCTCGCAGCGCCAGTTCCGGCTCGGTGAAGGACGGATGGATCAGCGCTGCCGACCGAGAGCCCAGGCGCGGCAGCATCGCGAATCCCTCGGCACCGCCCGAGAGCAACAACACCTCTTCGGGCCGGCGCCCGTGCCGCTGCGCGACGGTTTCGCGGGCTTTCAGTTCCGCTGCAGCCGACGGGTACGAACCGAGCGTCGACAGCCCTGCGGCCAGCCGATCCCGCAACCACTCCGGTGGGCCGGAGCCTTGAACGTTGACGGCAAAATCGAGTAACCCGGGCTCCACTTCGACATCGCCGTGATGTCGCAAGCTCTCCAGGTCAACCGTTCCGGTACTCACCCGGTCAGCCTACGGTCGAGCACCGTGCGCGGACATCACCCCTGCCGTCCGGGACAATGAATGCCGTGACGACACCACCCCTCGACCGTTTTCCTGTAGTTCTGTTCGATCTGGACGGAACCATCACCGATTCCGCTCCCGGCATTCACGGCGGCTTCCGACATGCGTTGGCAACTGTCGGCCATCCGGAGCCGACGGAAGCGATGTTGGCATCGGTGATCGGCCCGCCGATGGTCGATACCTTCAGGTCACTCGGCATGGCCCCGGCGGACGTGGATCGGGCGATCGCCGCGTACATCGAGCGTTACGACGCGACCGGGTGGCAGGAGAACTCGGTGTACGAGGGTATGGACGTCGTCCTTGGTAAGGCTCGCGCGAGCGGCACCCGACTGGCCGTCGCCACCTCGAAGTCGGAGCGATTCGCCATTCGCATCCTCGAGCATTTCGGCCTGGCCGAGCACTTCGAGTTCATCGGCGGCGCAAGTGACGACGGAACTCGTCGGGCGAAACCCGATGTGATCGCGCACTCGCTGACTTCACTCGGGATCACTCCCGTCCTCGCCGCCGACGGCGGAACCCCCGACGTACTCATGATCGGCGATCGTGATCACGACGTGCTCGGCGCCGCGAAGTACGGCATCCCCACCGTCGTCGTCGAATGGGGCTACGGTTCCGCCGAGGAAGCGCGGCAAGCGTTTCGCTCCGTATCGTCGGCATCCGAACTGGGAGGACTTCTCGATGGCCGCCTCTGAACCACTCCACGTGACTGAACCACTCCACGTGACGTTTGTGTGCACCGGCAATATCTGCCGGTCACCGATGGCCGAAAAGATCTTGCTCGCGCATCTGGGCCGTGAAGGCCTCGCCGACCGCGTGCGTGTCAGCAGCGCCGGTACCGAGGGGTTTCACACCGGTAGCGAGGCCGACGAGCGGACCAACGTCGTGCTCCGAGCGGCCGGATATCCGACGGGCCACAGCGCCGCGCAGGTCAATGCAGATCATCTCGCCGCCGATCTTGTCGTCGCCCTCGACACCGGGCACGAACGTGAGCTTGCTCATCTCGGCGTGCCCACCGAGCGTCGGCGCCTACTGCGATCGTTCGACCCCGAGGCGGACGGAGAATCGGTTCCGGACCCGTACTACGGGGATCAGGAGGACTTCGAACTGGTTCGAGACCAGATCGAAGCGGCCATTCCCGACATACTCGACTGGATCCGCGAGCGAGCCTGAACCCGGATCAAAATTCACTCCCGTTCGGGCAACGGATACCGTGGACGTGTGCGAAGACTGAAATTCCTGTTGCGGCCCGGTTGGTTGGTACTGGCAGCTGTGGTCGGGCTCTTCGCCTACCTGTGCTTCACCGTGCTCGCTCCGTGGCAACTCGGCAAGAACACGAAGACCGAGCACCGCAATGATCTGATCTCGAACTCGATCAACGCGGAGACCGTGCCGATCGGTGATGTCATCGCCGATTCGACGATCGCACCGGACGACGAATGGCGAAACATCACCGCGGCCGGTACCTATCTGCCCGACGCGGATATCCTCGTCCGACTGCAGTCCATCGAGGGCGCGCCGTCGTACGAGATCCTGACGCCTTTCCGCCTGGACGACGGCCGCACGATCCTCGTCAATCGCGGATACGTTCGGCCGATCAACGGAGCCGAGGCACCGCCCATCGCTGCGCCGCCGACCGATCCGGTCACTCTCAACGGCCGTGTGCGCCTGTCGGAAGGCACTGCTCCCGGCCGAGTTCCGATGTTCGAGGACGGCGCGAAGCAGGTCTACTCCATCGACGCACAGCCGATCGGCGAGTTCATCGGAACGGACCTGATCGACGCGTACATCCAACTCGAACCCGACCAGCCCGGCGGTCTCGGCACGATCCCGCTCCCCCAACTCGACGCGGGCCCCTACCTCTCTTACGGGTTCCAATGGCTGGCGTTCGGCATCATGGCGCCGCTCGGTCTGGCTTACTTCATTCGCGCCGAGTGGCGCGAACGTCGCAAGGAAAAGGCAGCTCAAGCAGCTGTGGACGGCTTCGCAGCCGACGACGCCGCTGCCGAGACGACCCCGGAAGCGGCAGTGTCCGCGCCTGCCGCACCCCCCGCCGAACCGGCTCGTACCTTCAGCCGTCGCAAGAAGCCGGAGCCGGAATCAGTGCCGCTCACGGCGCAGGAAGCCAAACTTGCCGATCGATACGGCAATACCCGCTGACACCACAGCTGCACTGATCTGCACCGCCGACGAAAGCCTCGCCGCGCGGCGCAGATCGTTCGGCGTCGGGACAGGCCCGCGGCCGAGGACGGGACGCATCTCCACCCCGTGCGCGTACTCGGTCCGACCACCCAACGAAATGCCCAACGCCCCTGCCGCCGACGCTTCCGCGACGCCCGCATTGGGGCTTGGATGAGCCGCTGCGTCGCGTTTCCACGCTGCCAGTGATTCCTGAACCGAGCCGCCCACCACCGGTGCACACGCAGCCGTCAGCGCGCCGGTCAGCCGAGCCGGGACGATGTTGACCAGGTCGTCGAACCTCGCCGCAGCCCACCCGAATCTGAGGTACTTCTCGGAGCGGTAGCCGATCATCGCGTCGAGTGTGTTGGCAGCGCGGTAGACGAACAGACCCGGCACGCCCGCAATTGCACCCCAGAACACTGCGCCGACGGTTGCATCCGAGGTGTTCTCGGCAACCGACTCCAGTGCTGCACGCGTGAGGCCCTCCTCGCCCAGCACCGAGGGATCGCGTCCGCAGAGTGAAGGAAGTAGCTCACGCGCTGTCGTCAGGTCGCCGTCGACCTGTGACGCCTCCAATCGAGCGGCCATGTCGATGCCGGTGCGTGCAAGCGACGTCCCGCCGAGCACGGCCCAGGTAGCTATCGCCGTCGTACCCGTCACGGCCACCCAACCGGCCCGGCGCGACGCTGCTTCGGCTGTGAGGCCAAGTCCTGCGGTGCCGGCCAAGAGCACGGCAACATGAAGTGTTCCGGCCGCGCGCGAGTCCCGGTAGGACATCTTCTGCAGCGCGATAGCCGCGGTTCCGAAGCCGGCAACCGGATGGAACCGCCCCGGATCGGCGAATGCCCGATCCGCAACGAAGCCGAGGAGAAGCCCGGCAGCTCGCGCATTGAATCGAGATTGGGACGAACGAACCGAAATCTGCACGAGCGTAGTTGTAGCAGCGACGCTCGTTCTCTGGCCAACCGTCACATGTCTGCCCGAGCCGATCTCTACCCGTCCCAGTCGATCGTCAGGTAGATCAAGCGGTGCATTCGGTTGATTTCCCAGACTCGGGCAATCCCGGTCGCCAGTGCGTCGCTTTGGGAACGAACCCGGATCGTCTGCCCCGGGAACAACGCAACACTGAGACTGGGCATCTCGGCGATATGTATGTGCGGACGGGTGGGATGCACGCGCGTCGGGTCGACGGCTACTTCGATCACAGAACTGGACATGCGTCCAGAATGGCGTATTGCGGACAATTCGTTGCCGAAAATGAAAAAACCCCGATCTGCGTCAACAAGCAGATCGGGGTTTGAATTCTTTGGTGGGCGCGGAGGGTTTCGAACCCCCGACCGCTGGTGTGTAAAACCAGAGCTCTACCACTGAGCTACACGCCCGAACTCCCGGTGAGACCCTCACCGGGAGTGCTCTAAGACTCTAGCGCGGCAAGCGCGTTTGCCCAAAGTCCGTGGTCACGGGCTTCTCCGGGGCCGTTCATCTCGGCAAAACGAATGACTCCGTCTTTGTCGATGACAAAGGTGCCACGATTCGCGAAGCCCAACTTGTCGTTGAACACCTCGTACTTCTGAGCGACTTCACCGTGCGGCCAGAAGTCCGACAGCAAGGGAAATGTGTATCCCTGCTCAGCTGACCAGATCTTGTGAGTCGGCGAAGCACCGACAGAAATCGCGAGAATGGCAGTGTCGTCGTTCTCGAACTTCGGAAGCTCGTCACGGACCTTGCAGAGTTCCCCCTGACAAGTCCCGGTGAAGGCCAACGGATAGAAGACCAGCAGAACATTCTTCTTACCGCGGAAATCTGCGAGCGAGACTTCCTGGTTGTTCTGGTCCTTCAAGGTGAAATCCGGTGCCTGGGCACCAACTTCGAGAGGCATGTGCAATTCCTTGGGAAAGTGCGGAAAGGGCCGGGTCAGCGCTTGTTGGCCGGACGAGCCTTCGGCTGAACCAGTCGACTTCCCGACCAGTCACCGAGGTTGGCTGCCGATGTCTGCGTCAAGCCGGCAGTCGGCGCCGATTCGGCAATCTCGCTGGGCTCGACATGTCCGTCGAGACCGGTCTTGGGAGTGAGAACCCACACGAAGCCTTCGTCGGCGAGGGGCCCGATGGCATCCATCAAGGCATCCACCAGGTCACCGTCCTCGTCGCGCCACCACAGCAGCACAACGTCGATGACCTCGTCGGAATCCTCGTCGAGCATTTCCCCGCCGATGGTTTCCTCAACCGCGGCACGAATGCCGTCGTCGGTATCCTCATCCCAGCCCAGTTCCTGCACCACCATGTCAGTGGTAATCCCGAGTTTCTGAGCGTAGTTCTGGGCATCCGCCGCGGCGACCACGGTGGGGTCCTCCTTTTGTTGATGGTGTGTGGCGACCCCGCACACCTACCGTTTGACGATCAATTAGGGAAAGCGAACATGGTCTGAGGCGTTAGCGCAAGCCGACCACGCCGAAAACTTTCACCAAAGATCGTCTTCTGACACACGGCGAACCTTACGCCTGCGGATTACCGCAGGTCACAGGGATCCACATTCATCGAAGATCGACTTGCGAATCGAATTGCTCGTATCGCTGATCGAATTGATTTCATCCGCCGAATGATCACTCTCGATCACGACTGCAGATGAACGTAGGTTCGCGGCCAATTCGTCGAACAGTCCGGAAAGTTGCGCCGGAAGTTCACTCGCGACCGAGTCGAAC
The DNA here is from genome assembly GCF_030407755.1 of Rhodococcus sp. APC 3903. Classification (NCBI taxonomy): domain Bacteria; kingdom Bacillati; phylum Actinomycetota; class Actinomycetes; order Mycobacteriales; family Nocardiaceae; genus Rhodococcus; species Rhodococcus sp. APC 3903. Next base: position 182,901 of record NZ_JASDCV010000003.1, on the reverse strand, counting down.
CACGAGGCGGTGTCCCTGGCCGACGAAGCAGCAGCGCTTGCTTCGGCTCTCAGGTCGGTCTCACCATGATTTCCGGCGTCGACGTAGGCATTGAACGCGACCACGTCGTTTTTCGATCGAGAGACCGCTTCCTCACAGATCGCGAAAGCTGCCTCTGCCGCATCTGCCGCCGCTTTCGACGAGGACGCGGCGGCCATCGAAATACTCACCTCGGATTGGTATGCAGCCACGTGCGCTTCATTGGGTACTGCCGATCCGGTCACCGCCGCCGAACATCCCACGATCACCGACAGTCCCACTGCGATCGATCCGACCGAGACCCACGCCCCGACCCTGCCGTAATTGATTTCTTTGTTTATTTTTTCCCACCCCTTCATACGTTCCGATCGATCCCCCAAGCCTGTGACTACGGGGAACCATCACACCCCTGCGTCACGCCGAAAAACGCTACCCGAGAGTAACCAGAGGCGAGGTGTGCCGGACCGACCGGGATGGTGAAAGATGAGGTACGCGCCATATTCACGATGGAAGTGCGTCGGACCTAACAAGGCCTCGATCACCTATGTAAGGACGCCCCACCACGCGTCCCCAAACCAATGAGGAGCACACGTTGTCTGACCTGATCCAGGGTCCCGCGTCCGGGCAGAACGCCGATTCCGGCGCCGCCGGCGAGTCGGGTTCGCCCGCGTCGAACACGCCGGGGGGAACCGACGGTCGCGTTCGCGTCATTCGCGAAGGTGTTGCGTCGTACCTGCCGGACATCGATCCGGACGAGACCACCGAATGGCTCGAATCATTCGACGGACTTCTGGATCGATCCGGACCCACGCGTGCCCGCTACCTCATGCTCCGCATGCTCGAACGCGCCGGTGAGAAGCACGTCGCACTCCCCGCGCTTACCTCGACCGACTACGTCAACACGATTCCGACCGAAAACGAGCCGTGGTTCCCCGGCGACGAAGAGGTCGAGCGCCGCTATCGCGCCTGGATCCGTTGGAACGCCGCGATCATGGTCCACCGCGCGCAGCGACCGGGCGTCGGCGTCGGCGGTCACATCTCCACCTACGCATCCTCGGCAGCGTTGTACGAGGTCGGCTTCAACCACTTCTTCCGCGGCAAGGACCACCCGGGCGGTGGCGACCACATCTTCATCCAGGGTCACGCCTCCCCCGGCATCTACGCCCGCGCCTTCCTCGAGGGCCGCATCCCCGCGGAACAGCTCGACGGATTCCGCCAGGAGAAGTCCCACGCCGACTTCGGCGGCGCACTGCCGTCCTACCCGCACCCACGGCTGCTTCCCGACTTCTGGGAGTTCCCGACGGTCTCGATGGGCCTCGGCCCGATGAACGCCATCTACCAGGCCCGGTTCAACCACTACCTCAACGACCGCGGCATCAAGGACACCACCGATCAGCACGTGTGGGCGTTCCTCGGCGACGGCGAAATGGACGAGCCCGAATCACGCGGCCTCGCTCACGTCGCGGCAACCGAAGGCCTCGACAACCTCACGTTCGTCGTGAACTGCAACCTCCAACGCCTCGACGGCCCGGTCCGCGGCAACGGAAAGATCATCCAGGAACTGGAATCGTTCTTCCGCGGTGCCGGCTGGAACGTCATCAAGGTCGTCTGGGGTCGCGAGTGGGATGCGCTGCTGCACGCCGATCGCGACGGCGCACTCGTCAACCTGATGAACGTGACGCCGGACGGTGACTACCAGACGTACAAGGCCAACGACGGCGCGTTCGTACGCGATCACTTCTTCGGACGTGACCCCCGTACCAAGGAACTGGTCAAGGACCTCACAGACCAGGAAATCTGGAACCTCAAGCGCGGTGGCCACGACTACCGCAAGGTCCACGCCGCCTACGCAGCGGCCATGGCACACAAGGGCCAGCCGACGGTCATCCTGGCGCACACCATCAAGGGCTACACGCTGGGTAAGCACTTCGAGGGCCGCAACGCCACACACCAGATGAAGAAGCTGACGCTGGACGATCTCAAGGCGTTCCGCGACATGCAGCACATCCCGATCTCGGATGCCGAGCTCGAGAAGGATCCGTACCTGCCTCCGTACTACCACCCGGGCGCGGACGCTCCCGAGATCAAGTACATGCTCGACCGTCGTAAAGCACTCGGCGGGTTCCTGCCTTCCCGCAACACCGACGCTGCTCCGCTCAAGCTCCCCGAGGACAAGACGTACGACGTCATCCGCAAGGGCTCGGGCAAGCAGGAAGTCGCCACCACCATGGCGATCGTGCGCATCCTCAAGGAACTGTTGCGCGACAAGGAGATCGGCAAGCGGATCGTGCCGATCATTCCGGACGAGGCCCGTACGTTCGGTATGGACTCGTGGTTCCCGTCGCTGAAGATCTACAACCGCAACGGACAGCTCTACACCTCCGTCGACGCCGAACTCATGCTCGCCTACAAGGAGAGCCCGATCGGCCAGATCCTGCACGAGGGCATCAACGAGGCCGGTTCGACGGCATCGTTCACCGCAGTCGGCACGTCCTACGCCACCCACGGTGAACCGATGATTCCGCTGTACATCTTCTACTCGATGTTCGGTTTCCAGCGCACCGGCGACGGCCTGTGGGCGGCCGCCGACCAGATGGCTCGCGGATTCGTTCTCGGCGCGACCGCCGGTCGTACCACTCTGACCGGTGAAGGTCTCCAGCACGCCGACGGACACTCGCTGCTCCTGGCATCGACCAACCCGGCCGCTGTCACGTACGACGCCGCGTTCTCGTACGAGTTGGCGCACATCGTCAAGGACGGCTTGCGCCGCATGTACGGCGGCACCGAGGGCGTCGACGGTTTCGGTGGCGAGAACATCTTCTACTACCTGACCATCTACAACGAGCCGTACGTTCAGCCGGCCGAGCCCGAAGGTCTCGACGTCGAGGGCTTGCTCAAGGGCATCTACCTCTACAAGACGTCCGAAGCAGCCGGCCCGAAGGCACAGATCCTCGTCTCCGGTGTCGCGATGCCCGAGGGTCTGCGTGCGCAGAAGCTGCTCGCCGACGAATGGGGCGTCTCGGCCGACGTCTGGTCGGTCACGTCCTGGGGTGAGCTGCGCCGCGAAGGCGTCGAATGCGAGCGTCAGGCGCTGCTCAATCCGTCCGAGGATGCTCCGGTTCCCTTCGTCACCACGGCGTTGTCCTCGGCCCAAGGCCCTGTCGTCGCGGCTTCGGACTGGATGCGGGCGGTCTCGGACCAGATCCGTCAGTGGGTTCCCGGCGACTACACCACGCTCGGCACGGACGGGTTCGGCTTCTCCGACACCCGCACCGCTGCGCGTCGTTACTTCAACGTCGATGCCGAATCCATCGTCGTTGCCGTGCTGATCGGTTTGGCGAAGGAAGGATCGATCGAGCGGTCGAAGGCCGTCGAAGCAGCGAGCCGATACCGCATCGACGACGTGAATGCTGCTCCCGAGCAGACCGGGGACACCGGTAGCGCCTAAGTCGTAGGACAACAGTCCCAGCGATCGAAAACAGACCTACGCCCATCGCCGCGGGTGTCATCTCGACATCCGCTGCGGCGATGGGCGTAGGTTTTTCTCATGCCCGAACCTGATCCCGAGAAACCCGAAGAGGGCGTACGCCGCACTCGACCACAGTCGTCCGGGTTGCAGGCTGTACTCGCCCGCCGTCGTCAGGTTCGCGATCCACTTCCAGAAGCCTTGCTCCGCCGCGTCAAACAGTTCTCCGGTCGGCTCTCCACCGAGGCCGTGACCGTGATGGAGGAGCAGCTTCCGTTCTTCGACAGTCTCGACGCGTCGCAACGTGCCGACGTTCAACTCTTGGTGCAGACGTCGGTGGTGAACTTCCTGGAATGGCTGCGGCAACTCGACTCGGAGATCAGCTTCGGATACGAGTCGTTTCCGGTCATCCCTCAGGATCTTGCTCGACAGCTCACGCTGCGCCAGACCGTCGACATGGTCCGGGTGGCGATGGAGTTCTTCGAGAAATGGCTTCCCGCTCTCGCCCGCAACGATCAGCAGCTGATCGCGCTGACGGAAGCCGTCCTGCGCTACGGGCGTGAACTCGGTTTCGCAGCAGCGACGGTGTACGCAAGCGCCGCCGAGTCGCGAGGCGCCCTGGACACGCGGCTGGAAGCGCTCGTCGTCGACGCCGTCGTGCAGGGAGACACCGGCTCGGACATGCTCTCCCGCGCAGCCACCTTGAACTGGGACGCCACCGCGCCGGCCACCGTCATCGTCGGGTCTCCCCCGCCGGACGAGCGGGTCTCGGTTGCCGGCACCGTCCACGCGACTGCCGCCGCGCACGGGCGCGCCGTTCTCGCCGTGGTGCAGGGTCCGCGACTGGTGATGATCGTCAGCGGTGAGCTGAGCAGTAAGACGGAAGGCAGCCAATTCCTTCAAGACCTGCTCATGAGTTTCGCCGACGAGCCGGTGGTGATCGGCCCGACAACGCCCTCGTTGAGCGCAGCACACTTCAGTGCGTCCGAAGCTCTCGCGGGAATCAAGGCCGTCGCCGGGTGGCGCGGCGCACCTCGTCCCGTTTTCGCGACTGAACTACTCCCGGAACGGGCACTACTGGGAGACGACGCCGCCGTAAAGGCTCTTCGCGATTTCCTTGTCGCACCTTTAGCGGAATCCGGCACAGTCTTGACCGATACTTTAGACAGTTATCTCGACTGTGGAGGTGCGGTTGAGACTTGTGCACGTCTTCTGTTTGTTCATCCAAATACCGTTCGGTACCGCTTGAAGCGAATCGCGGAAGTTACCGGCCGGGATCCTACGAATCCACGCGACGCATACGTACTACGGATCGCCGCTACCGTGGGCCGATTGACACAAATCGATCTCAAATCGAACAATTCGGTTACTTCAGTCACATCTTTAACATCCGGACAAACAAACCTGTAACCCCGGAGCGTCCAATTTCGATGGCCGGGCGCGACGTGGGATTTTGTGGGAACCCTACAAAACACTTCGCCAGAGTTCATCGCGACCGACATCTCGCAGGTCACTCGCGGCGGTGTTCTCTTAATAAGTGATTTCGTTGCTCGCCCCGGGACAGGGCTCTCAGACACCCGGCATGCTCAGCCCATGGCTGGCACTGCCCGGAGCGCAAGACCGCCTCGAAGTGTGGTCGAAGGCGGCTGGCCTTGACCTCGTCCGACTCGGCACGACCGCGACTGCAGAAGAAATCACCGACACCTCGGTAACCCAGCCCCTCGTCGTTGCCGCTGCTCTGCTGGCGTACGAGGAAATCGAATCGCGTGGGCTCCTCGGCGCCGACGTCATCGCTGCCGGCCATTCAGTGGGTGAACTTGCCGCTGCTGCGGTCGCCGGTGTTATTTCCGCTGACGACGCGGTCGCACTTGCCGCCCTCCGCGGTGCCGAGATGGCCAAGGCTTGCGCGCTCGAGCCCACCGGCATGTCAGCCGTTCTCGGTGGCGACGAAGCCGAAGTGCTCGCACGACTCGAAGAACTCGGATTGGAAGCGGCCAACCGCAATGCTGCCGGCCAGATCGTGGCTGCCGGACTGCTCACCGCGCTCGAAGAACTCGCAGCAAACGCACCCGAAAAGGCCCGAGTCCGCGCACTGCCCGTCGCCGGCGCTTTCCACACCCGATTCATGGCACCTGCACAGGATGCCGTCGCAGCTGCTGCCGCCAAGATCACCCCGTCCGATCCGACGCGCACGCTGCTTTCCAACTCGGATGGCGCACCCGTCTCCTCGGGCGCCGACGCCCTCACCAAACTTGCCGTGCAGGTAACCCGCCCCGTTCGTTGGGACCTCTGCTCCGCGTCGTTGCGGACAGCAGAAGTCAGCGCGATCGTGGAACTCCCGCCGGCCGGAACCCTCGTCGGAATTGCCAAGCGCGAAATGCGTGGCACACCGACGGTGGCCCTCAAGAACCCGGAGGATATCTCCGCACTGTCCGAGCTGACCTAGCTCGGACGCCCACCCGGCCGATCAGCCCGAACGGCGGCCGGACGTTTCACCCCACCTCAATCGATCAAGAAGGGAGCCACACCAGTGGCCCACACTCAGGAAGAAATCATCGCGGAACTCGGCCAGATCGTGGAGGAGGTCACCGGTATCGAGCCTTCCGAGGTCACCGTTGACAAGTCCTTCGTGGACGACCTCGATATCGACTCCCTGTCCATGGTCGAGATCGCTGTTCAGACCGAAGACAAGTACGGTGTGAAGGTCCCCGACGAGGATCTCGCAGGCCTGCGCACCGTCGGCGACATCGTCGCGTACATCCAGAAGCTCGAAGCCGAAGGCGCCGAAGCCAAGAACGCAGAGTGAGCCGACCGTGACTTCCGCTTCTACCCGCAAAGGGAAATTCCCCGACATCGTCGTCACGAGCCTCGCGACGTCGACCTCGGTGGCTGGTGATGTGGATGGCACGTGGAAGGCGCTACTCGCCGGCGAAAGCGGCATCGGAATCCTCGATGACCCGTTCATCGACGAGTTCGACCTTCCCATTCGCATCGGCGGGCACCTGAAGGTTTCACCAGACGAGGGCTTGTCCCGCGTCGAAATTCGACGGATGAGCTGGGTGGAACGCCTTGCCCTCACGTTGAGTCGCACGGTCTGGAGCAACGCCGGCAGTCCCGAAGTCGATCAGGACCGCCTCGCGGTTGTCATCGGCACCGGACTCGGCGGCGGCGACACGCTCATCGACGCCGTCGACAAGCTCCGTGGCGGCGGATACCGCAAGGTGTCCCCGTTCTCGGTGCAGATGGTCATGCCCAACGGACCGGCCGCAACGGTGGGGCTCGAACTCGGGGCCCGCGGCGGCGTCATCACCCCGGTCTCGGCATGTTCGTCGGGTTCCGAGGCAATTGCTCACGCTCACCGCATGCTTGTCATGGGTGACGCGGACATGGTTGTAGCTGGTGGAGTCGAGAGCTTCATCGACGCGGTTCCGATCGCGAGCTTCGCCATGATGCGTGCAATGAGCACCAACAACGACAATCCGGCCGCAGCTTCACGTCCTTTCGACAAGGACCGCGACGGATTTGTCTTCGGCGAAGCCGGCGCACTGATGATCCTCGAAACCGAGGAACACGCAAAGGCACGCGGGGCCACCATTCATGCCCGCCTGCTCGGTTCCGGAATCACTTCGGACGGGTACCACATCGTGGCACCGCATCCGGAAGGCCTGGGCGCGGCGCGAGCCATGACCCGAGCAATCGAGATGGCCGGACTGACGAAGTCCGACATCAAGCACATCAACGCCCACGCCACTGCGACGCCGATCGGTGACATCGCAGAGGCAAAGGCAATCAACGCAGCGGTCGGCAATCACGCTGCGGTGTACGGCCCGAAATCCGCGCTGGGACACTCGATCGGCGCTGTCGGCGCCCTCGAATCAGTCCTCACGGTTCTGGCGGTGCGTGACGGGATCATCCCGCCCACGCTCAATGTTGACAGCCAGGATCCAGAAATCGATCTCGATGTCGTCAAGGGTGAACCCCGAACCGGCTCTTTCGATTTCGCACTGAACAACTCGTTCGGTTTCGGTGGGCACAATGTCGCGCTCGCCTTCGGTCGGGCCTAGCCCGAACCGCGGTTTGCACCTGTCCGCGGGTGTCGTTGCAACACAACGTCACCCGCGGACAACACCGACCTTTCGTTCCACCCAAGGCTCGTACTGAAGGAGGACGCGATGACCATCCTGGCCCCCGTGACAAAGTCCGAATCATCGACAGACCCGCGCGATCCTCTTGCGCGCCTGGAAAATCTGTTCGACCCCGGCACAACAGTGCCGCTCCACGCCCGTGACAAGTCCGGCGTGCTCGCTGCGTCCGGAAACATCGACGGCGTCCGCACCATCGCATACTGCTCCGATGCCACCGTCATGGGCGGCGCAATGGGCGTCGACGGTTGCAAACACCTCGTCAAAGCCATCGATACCGCCATCGAGGAAGAGTCCCCCATCGTGGGTCTCTGGCACTCCGGTGGCGCGCGTCTGGCTGAAGGCGTCGAAGCACTCCACGCAGTCGGACTGGTCTTCGAGGCCATGGTCCGTGCGTCGGGTCTCATACCTCAAATTTCCGTCGTGCTCGGCTTTGCCGCTGGTGGAGCCGCGTACGGTCCAGCCCTCACCGATGTCGTGATCATGGCGCCGGAAGGCCGAGTGTTCGTCACCGGCCCAGACGTAGTTCGCAGCGTCACCGGTGAACAGGTCGACATGGTGTCACTCGGCGGTCCGGACACACACACCAAGAAGTCGGGTGTCGCGCACATCGCCGCACACGACGAGGCCGACGCATTGCACCGCGCACGCCGCCTGGTCTCGATGATGTGCGAGCAGGGCGAATTCGATCAGCGGGCAGCGGAACTCGGCGACAGCGATCTGCGCGCCATGATGCCTGCGTCCGCAAAACGTGCATACGACGTTCGTCCCATCGTTCACGAAATGCTCGACAACGTCGAAGGCGAGTCGAGCTTCGAAGAACTGCAAGGCAATTACGCGCGGAGCATCGTCACCGGTTTCGGCCGGATGGCCGGACGTACCGTTGGCGTCATCGCGAACAACCCACTGCGACTCGGGGGGTGCCTGAACTCCGAAAGTGCAGAGAAGGCCGCTCGATTCGTGCGACTGTGCAACGCATTCGGCGTGCCGCTCGTGGTCGTCGTCGATGTTCCCGGGTATCTGCCTGGCGTGTCAATGGAGTGGGAGGGCGTGGTTCGGCGCGGCGCGAAGTTACTTCACGCCTTCGCCGAGGCGACTGTCCCCCGCGTCACCGTCGTCACTCGAAAGATCTACGGCGGCGCATACATCGCAATGAACTCGCGAGCACTGGGAGCCACGGCCGTTTTCGCTTGGCCCAACTCCGAAGTCGCCGTGATGGGGGCGAAGGCTGCTGTCGGCATCCTGCACAAGCGGGCTCTCGCTGCGGCACCGGACGACGAGCGTGAAGCATTGCACGACCGTCTCGCTGCCGAACACGAGGCGATCGCAGGCGGCGTCGACCGCGCTGTCGAAATCGGCGTCGTCGACGAGGAAATCGACCCGGCGAAGACTCGCAGCATCGTCACCGCTGCGCTCGCGTCTGCACCATCTGTCCGTGCGCGCCACAAGAACATTCCGCTCTGACAACCCTGGACAGCAAGGTGGGCCTCGCCGATACGGCGGGGCCCACCTTTGTCATTCAAGTCTTTGTCTGCACGTCTGTGTCATTCCAGCTAAAGGGTCGCCCCGAGTTTCAGGATGGACCCGAATCAGCTGACACGCCTTCGCAGCCATGTCACTTCGGCGCCTTCGCCTGAACTCCGGAAGGGTTCGAGTTCCTCGTCCCACGGTGCGCCTATCGCCCGATCGATCTCCGCGGCGATGTCTCCACCGGAATTCATGATGGACCGCAGTTTCATCTCCCCAACGACGACATCACCGTTCGCACTGGTGGATCCGCGCCACAAGCCCAGACCGGGCACATGGCTGTACCGTTCGCCGTCGACGCCGTGGCTCGGGTCCTCGGTGACCTCGAAGCGCAACATCGGCCACGCCCGTAGCGAATCGACCAGGCGGGCACAGGTTCCCACGGGACCTGTCCAGTCCGTCGTCGCACGCAGAAGTCCGTCGTAGGCAGGCTGTGAGGTCCATCTGAGCTTGGCAGGGCTGTCCAACGTGGCGGACAAAGCCCAATCCACGTGCGGGCACAGCGCCGCGGGCGACGAGTGGATGTAAACCACACCAGTCGTCACGTCCGCGAATTGATTCATTTCGCGCACTCGAGCCTCCTGCTTCGACGAGGGACGTCTTCCCCAACGACCTCTGTCGAGTTCGTGCAGCACGCTCGATTGAACAGTGTGCCTTGTGTTACCCGTGTTGCGCCAGTGGAAGGAGAGAAATTTGTGCTCTATCGCGAAACTTCACCGACTACGCCATCTGACAATTCAGTCCACAAAGGCTTGGCCCAATCACCGAAGTCGCGATCGGTAAGCACGACGCACGCAGTATCGATCGTGGGATCGACCCACAGGAACGTCCCGGACTGGCCGAAATGACCGAAAGTTGCGGCCGAGTTCTCGAGACCTGTCCAATGCGGACGCTTGTCGCCGCGAATTTCGAATCCGAGTCCCCAGTCGTTGGGGCGCTGAGAGCCGTAACCCGGAAGAATTCCGTTGAGCCCCGGGAACTGCACGGTTGTCGCCTCTGCGAACGTCTGCGTCGAGATCAGGGTCGGCGAGAGCAGTTCAGCCGCGAACTTGGCCAAGTCGTCTGCCGATGCCTGTGCACCGTGACCGGCAGGACCGACAAGAGTCGCGCTGGTCATCCCCAACGGCGCGAACACCGCCTCGGCAAGATAGTCGGCAAACTCGATCTCGGTCTCCCGGGAAACCAACTCGGCAAGCACCTCGAATCCCGCACTCGAGTAGATCCGCTTCGACGCCACCGGCGCCTGAACAACACGTTCGGCGAATGCCAACCCGGAAGCATGTGCGAGGAGATGACGAACGGTCGACCCCTCAGGCCCGGCCGGCCCATCCAACTCGACCGCCCCTTCCTCCGCCGCCACCAGAATCGCGTAGGCGCACAACAGTTTTGTCACCGAAGCCAGGGGGAAAACATGCGACTGGTCGCCGCTGAAACCACGAATGCGGTCGCCCTCACCCGGATTATTCCCGGAGAGGACGACCGCTGCCGCATTGTCGACCGGCCACTGCTGGATTACGTCGAGACTGTGAGTACTGGGCACCCGATCAGACTACTGGCACAAGAGTTGCGCTTTCGATCACCAGTCAGCTTCGGTGTAGCGGATGACGCCGCGGATGTTCTTGCCATCCAACATGTCCTGGTACCCGTCGTTCACGCCTTCGAGCGTGTAGGTCCGAGTGACCATGTCGTCGAGGTTCAGCTTGCCTGCCTTGTACATCGCGAGGAGGTTAGGCACGTCCTGGCGAGCGTTGCCACCGCCGAAAATGTTGCCCTGAAGGTCCTTCTGAAGCATCGACATCAGGAACAGGTTCAGCTTCACATCCATGTCCGTCAGGTGCCCCATTGCAGTGACAACACAACGACCAGCCTTTGCCGTCAGAATCATGGCTTCTTCGACGTACTCACCCTTCATTTCGCCGACGGTGATGATCGTCTTCTGCGCCATGCGTCCGTACGTGGCGTCGATGATCGGCTGAATGGCAGCGGCAGCGCTTTCGAAAGCGTGCGTTGCGCCGAACTTCAGAGCCTGCTCACGCTTCCACGGCACGGGGTCGATGGCAAAGATGTACCGAGCGCCCGATGCAACCGCACCCTGTAGCGCACTGATACCGACGCCGCCGACGCCCATGATCACAACGTCTTCGCCGGGCTTCACATCGGCGATGTGGGTTGCCGATCCCCAACCGGTCGGGACGCCGCAACCGACGAGTGCAGCAACCTCGAACGGAATGTCCTTGTCGATCTTCACCACTGACGACTGGTTCACGACCATGTAGGGCGAGAACGTCCCTAGCAGGCACATCGGGATCACGTTTTCGCCGCGAGCCTGGATCCGGTACGTGCCGTCGCTGATGGCCTGGCCGCTGAGGAGGCCCATCCCGAGGTCACAAAGATTCTGATGTCCGGCCGAACATGCCGGACAGGTTCCACAAGCCGGAATGAAGGACAGAACGACGTGGTCGCCGACCTCCAGTCCCTTGACCTCAGGGCCGAGCTTGGTGATGACGCCCGAACCCTCGTGCCCGCCCATGACCGGGAACGACGGCATCGGGGTCGCGCCGGTGACGATGTGGTGATCGGAGTGGCACATTCCGGCCGCTTCCATGCGAATTTGAACTTCGCCGGCTACCGGCTCGCCGATCTCGATCTCCTCGACGGACCACTTCTCATTGAGGCCCCACAGGATTGCACCCTTGGTCTTCACGTCACTTCACCCTTTCATTCGCACACCCGCATCTATCTCTGTGACCATAGCCACAAATCCGCGAAATTGGAACGTGTTCTAACGAAAGATTTTGAACTGCAGGTCAGACGTCCAAATGACCTGGCACAACCGGCTTGGCGACGACGAAAGAATGACCCACTGAGTGGGACAGGCCACACGGGCACCCGAAAGTAGAGCCACCCCGAAAGCACGCACCCATTCGACTCCACCTCCCACCAATCGGTCGGACACAGAGCAGCGGGTCCGAGACAGGCCTGGGCACGTTCTGGTGCATCTGAGATTTGCCCCCTCAGGTTTTGAATGTGGTGTTCGCCGGCCGCGGGTGCTGCTGCGGATCGATCGAGGGCGGCGGGATGAACCACGGTTTGTTGTCGACGCCGATGCGGATCACCCATTTTCCGACGAACCCGGATTTGCGGTGCATCAACCGGTGATGCGAACGGCACAGCAGGACAAGGTTGTTCATCACCGTCGGGCCACCGTTGGCCCAGTGCCGAATGTGGTGCGCATCGGTCCACGCGGGAACACATGTGCAGCCGGGGAACGCGCAGCCTCTGTCGCGGGCGATCAACGCCACTCGCTGCTCCGCGGTGACCAACCGTTTCCCGGGTTTCGCATCGAGCGGAGCCCCGTGATCATCGAGCAGGACAGTGGAGAGGAAACAATCACACCCGAGGAGTCTGGTCTGCGAGACCGAGAGTGGTCCGAGCCACGGCATATGTCCGACATCGAGATCCGACACAGCCGCTCCACCATCAGGAGCAGCGGGTGTTGCGGCGCAGTCCCGATGCTCAGCGAGATCGCGGGCGTTGATGTGCACGTTCACGTGCGGCCGCTGCCCACCATCGGCGCCGGTTTTGGCGCAGTCCAGGTAACGCCGGATCAGTTCCGTGAACCCGTCCGCGGTCCGCTTCGCTGCCGACCGGGTATCCGGGGTTCCATCGGGTGCCGGGGTCGGCATCGTCAGATTCGACAGGGCGGAGAGCAGCATTTCACCGGTGAGGGCGTCGAAATCGCCGCGCACCACCACCCGACCATTCAACGTCGACGCGATCCGCAACTCGTTCCGATCCACATCCTCGGCGGGCGGAATCTCATCCGATTCGAACACTCGCTCCAAAGTCGCGATCACATTCCGCACCTTCGTCGTTGTCGCCTCCACCCCCGAGGCAGCAGCCAACAACAAATCGATACAGCGAGGGAGCGCCTCCTCCGGCATGCCCTTCGGCGGTGATTCGCAGAACGCCACGATCAACACCGCGTGCTCGAACGAGCAGTCCCCGACATCGAACCGAGCCGCCACCGCCGGAAATGGCCGAAGCGCCGCACCCAACGCGGCGATCTTCTTCCCGTCCCGAACCTGCAGCATCGTGTTCGCCGCCAACCAGCAACCCACCCCGCGGCTGGCAATCACCTGATCATCCGGCCGCAACGACAACTCGTCCACCACCGCCACCCGCACAGCCTCGAGACGAAGAATCTCCGCACTCGCCTCGATAGCAGCAGCACGCAACTCAGAAGCAGACAACCGCCACAGACGTCCACGCAACCCCACCGCAGAACCAGACACCACATCCGACAACAAGACACTCATTGAATCCCCCGATCCCCTCCCCAAATAATACTCGAACACCCGTTCGAGTCAAGAGTTTCTCGAGTCAATCCACCGAGCGTCCCGGAATCACCACACCGCATTGATAGGCGAGAACCACCAGTTGCGCGCGGTCGCGGACATCCAGTTTTGTCATCGCCCGATTCACATGGGTTTTTGCCGTGACCGCGCTGATCACCAATTCCGCGGCGATTTCGTCGTTGGACATCCCGAGGGCAACGAGGGTTACTACTTCGAGTTCGCGTGGTGTCAATTGACCGAAAATCCCAGAAGTCGAGTCGGCCCGCGTAGGAGTGGAAAGGAATCGAGAAATCAACGCGCTGGTCGCAATCGGCGACAACAAAGAGTTCCCACCTGCGACCGTCCGAACAGCATCGAGTAGATCCTCAGCTCGGATTCCTTTGCCGATGAAGCCGCTCGCTCCCGCCCGGATCGCCTGTGCCACATGTTCATCCACTTCGAAGGTCGTCAGGATCAGTACGTGTACGTCGGTCAAATCCGGATGATCGGCGATCATGGCGGTCGCTTCGACTCCGCTGGTGCCCGGCATGCGAATGTCCATCAGAACAACGTCGGGTCGGTGCTCGAGCGCCGCCTGGAATGCCTGCTCTCCGTCTGCCGCCTCGGCGACCACCTCCATGTCGTCTTCCGAACCGATCAGCAGCGCAAGCGTTTGACGGAAGAGCGCCTGATCGTCTGCCACTACCACCCGAATACTCACGACTCCTCACGCTCCGAACCGCTGGAGACCGAGACCAGCGGCAGTTGGGCGTCCACACGAAATCCCCCGTCCGCGCGGAATCCTGCTGAGACCTCGCCTCCCATTGCCTGTGCCCTCTCCTTCATTCCCAGCAGTCCGTACCCGGGCGGTGACGTCGAAGGCACTGCCGTTCCGGAGTTTTCGACCGACAGCACCAGAACCTCGGCTTCGTACGACAACGACACGGTGACGGCCCCTGGCAACGCATGCTTGCTCGCATTCACGAGTGCTTCCTGGATAATTCGGTACGCCGTGAGGTCTACTGCTGGCCCGAGAGGGCGCAGCGAACCCACTGCGCGCACTTCGATTTCCATTCCCGCACTGACGAATTGATCCACCAGTGCCGGTAGATCCGAAAGCCCCGGAGCCGGTTTCATCGAGCGATCACCGTCCTGAGCGTCACGGAGAACTCCGACCGTGGCCCGAATTTCATCGAGTGCCGCCTTGGACGTTTCCTCCACTCCGCGTAGTGCAGTCGTCGCCTTCTCGGGGTCTTTCCCGATCAAGTGCGACGCGACCCCGACTTGCAGGTTGACCAAGGCAATGTGGTGCGCGACAACGTCGTGCAGGTCTCGCGCAATCCGCATCCTTTCTTCGACGACGCGGTGTCGGGCCTCGTCCTCGCGCATTCTTTCCGCTTGCACCGCGCGCGCCTCGACGGACTCCAGATAGGCTCGGCGAGAACGGACCTCGGCGCCGGCGAAACTTGCCATCAGCAACCAGGCCAACAACCCCAGTGCCTCCTGCAGGAGATTGTTCCCCACTCCCAGGAAGATTGTGACGAGCATCAGCGAGCTGACTGTGCTCGCCGCTGCGAAGAAGGTCCTCCGGCGGTCACTCGTGCTGGCAACGTAGTAGAGGCACACCATCGCCGCGGAACCTGTGCCGGCATTCGGCGGCGCTGACAGTGCAATCATCAATACGCCGAGAAGTACTGCCACCGCCAGCGCCGAGAACGGGTAGCGCCTCCGGAATACGATGGTTGCCGCTGCGATCGCTGTTACAAGGACTCCCACAACTGTTACTTCGCGGGTGTCATTGCCATCGAGCGCGATGCGGTGCGCCGTCCACGTGGCAAGGAGCACGAGGATCGTCAGTGCCAGGTCGATGGTGCGCGGGTGTTCCGCACACCATCGACCCCACGTCGATGTCGAAGTCATCGATCTACCGTATCCGGGTCATACCGACAACTTGTCGCTCGTGGGTTCACTGGATTCCTTCGAATCTGCGAGCAGCGCAGTCAACTGCTCCCCCTCGACATCGACGTTCGGGACCAACCGGTCCAGCCATGAGGGGAACCACCATGCCTTCGAGCCCAACAGGGACATGACGGCCGGTACGACGGTCATACGAATCACGAAGGCGTCGAACAGAACCGCGAACGAGAGTCCGAGTCCGATCTGCATGATGAAGGCGTCGCCGCCGAAGATGAAGCCCGCGAAAACGGCGATCATGATCAGCGCCGCGGCCGTGACGACTCGCGCGCCCTGGTCGAAGCCCTTCACGACTGCTTCGTCCGGTCCGTCACCGTGGACGAACGCTTCACGCATTCTGGTCACGAGGAACACCTGGTAGTCCATCGCCAACCCGAAGACGATGCCGATCATGAAGATGGGCAACATCGCCACAATTGATCCGGTTTGGCCTTCGATTCCGAGAATGCCGGCGAACCAACCCCACTGGAAGATCGCGACCAGCACACCGAACGTCGCACCGATCGAGAGCAGAAATCCGAGAGTTGCCTTGAGCGGTACCAAGATCGAGCGGAACACCAGCATCAAAAGAATGAAGGCGAGGCCGACGACCAATGCGAGGTAGGGAACGAGGGCATCAGCCAGGCGATCCGAGACGTCGATCGTCAACGCTGTCTGACCGGTGACCGACATCGTGGCCCCGGTCTCGTCGGTCAGTGATCCGGCGACCTCACGTATATCTGCGACGAGCGCCTTTGTTGCCTCGGTTTCCGGGCCACTCGAGGGAACCACCGTGATGACTGCTGTATCGCCGGCCTGATTGAGTGCTGGCGGCGTCACTGCCGCTACGTCGGGCAGAGCACCGAGCTTTTCCTGGGCGCCGCTCAATGCCGCTGCCGGATCGGTGGCGTCGGCAACGTCGACGACCACCATGAGCGGACCGCTGAACCCGGCACCGAACCCCTCGGATAGTCGGTCGGTAGCCCTGGCGGCAGTTGTGTCGGGCACTGGTGGGCTCGCCAAACTCAGGTTGATTCCGAAGGTGGGGATCGCCAGCAATCCCAACCCGAGGACTGACGCGAGCAAAACAGGAACTCGACGCCGGATCACGAACTTGGCCCATCGCGAGCCCGCCCCCTCCGACTGTTTCCGGTGTGTCAGTTCACCGCCGGACGCCAGCAGTCGACGATCAGACCGACTCAGGACGCGCGACCCTGCAAATCCGAGTGTGGCGGGCAGCAGCGTCAGTGAAATCACCACTGCAACAGCAACTGCGAATGCTGCAGCCAGACCCATGCTTGTCAGGAACGGGATGTTCACGACGAACAGTCCGGCCAGTGCGATAAGGACGGTCAACCCCGCGAACACTACGGCCGAACCCGCAGTCCCCGCTGCGCGGCCCGCAGCAATTTCCGGATCATGTCCGTCACGTAGTTCGGAGCGGTAGCGCGAGACGATGAACAGCGAATAGTCGATCGCCACGGCGAGCCCCAGCATCATTGCCAGGACGGTTGTGCTCGAACCCAATTCGATGAAACCAGTTGCGATGGTGATCGTGCAGATCGCGATGCCGATGCCGATCAACGCGCTGATCAAAGGAAGCCCCGCCGCAACCAAGGAACCGAAGGTGACGGTCAGCACCACCGCGGCGATCGCGACTCCGATCACCTCTCCCATCGATTCGGCGCTGCTTTCCATCAGCACGTTGCCGGCAACATCGACTGCCAGCCCTGAATCCGAGGCGTCGTGGACAGCGGACTCGAGCAGTTCTTTCGAACTGCCCGGCAAGTCCATCGAGTCGGCTGTATAGGAGACCTGCATGTATCCGATCGTCCCAGTCGGCGACACTCCGCCGGATGCATACGGATCCGATACCGCTGCAACCTCGGGGTCCTTCCCGAGCGCAGAGACCAATTCACTGACGGATTGTCGAATGGCCGGATCGGCGAGCGTCGTGCCCGCCGGAGATTCGAAGACTATGCGAGCACTGGCTCCGCCGGTGGACGATTCCGGGAACCGTTCAGCCAGAAGGTCCTGTGCCGCTTGCGATTCTGTGCCCGGGATCGACAATGTGTTGACGGTCGGACCGGACAGCGTTGCTGCGCCTACTCCGCCCGCCACCAGCAGGACGACCCAGAAGCCCACCATTGCCCAGCGACGACGAAACGCGAGTCGCGAGAGTTTGTACAGGAATATCGACATGCGTATCACTGTGCCGATACACGACCCCGTCGCACATCGTGCACAGGTAGGCAGTTCGACGTACTGCGCTCGCAGTAGGGCGGTGGTCCCCAGTGCTAGACGGGCAGGCCCAACTCCCTTGACCACGGCGGATCCGCCCCTGGTCGTGACACGGTGACGGCTGCCGCGCGTGCGGCAAAGGTCAACGCGGCCGACCAATCTGCCTCGGAGAACCCGCGCACAACGGCGACGTCGAGTGCATCGTGACGATCAAGGTAGGCCAGCAGGGCTCCGTGAACGGTATCGCCCGCACCGATCGTGTCCGCGACGTCGACTGCGGGCGCGGGCACCGAAACATCGAGTTCCTTGGTGATCAACCGCAACCCGTCACCGCCACGGGTGAGCAGTACGGCGCCGACGCCTTCGTCGAGCCACTCGGCGCCGTCGACCGAACCCAACCACTTCGCGTCGTCGTCGCTCACTTTGAGAATATCGATGGCGGGCAACCACGAACGAAATCGTCCTCGATATGCTTCCGGGTCCGAGATCACCGCCGGACGAATGTTGGGGTCCACCATGGTGAGTCGACCGCGGGCGTGTGCTTCGTGCAGCATGGCTTCGTAAGCGGAGGCCCCGGGCTCGAGCACCAGCGACAGCGTCCCGAACGAGAATGCCCGGGCAGAGGGAAGTTTCGGCAGCGCGAACTGTCGATCCGCCGTTCCCTCGAGGTAGAAGGAATACCGCGCACCTCCGTCCGCTGCAAGGTTCACGACGGCCAGAGTTGTCGGCTCGGGCCCACGTTCGACTCCGGTCGTGTCGACATTCGACGCGGCCAGCGAGTCGATCATCCGATCTCCGAACGCGTCGGTGGACAAGCGAGAGACGAATCCCACGTCGGATCCGAGTCGACCCACCGCGATCGCAACGTTGAACGGTCCACCGCCCAACTTGGGTGAGAAGTTCTCCCCCACCGGAACCAGATCAACCAGTCCCTCACCACACACCACGACGGATCGTTCGCGTGTATCACTCATCGGTAGACCCTAACCTTCTCACCAGTCGAAGATGGATGTGACCTGCTCGGCACGAACGAGTTCGGGTGCCGAGCAGGTCACGATTGTGGTGGGATTCAGCTACCCACGCGCTCACCCGTAGTCGGGTCGAAGAGGTGAACAGGACCGTCCACCCGCTCGAAGCCCAGCGTCTGGCCGTACTGCAGCTTCGATCGCCCGCCGGTGCGTGCAACGAGCGAGATCGGGTCGGCTTCGGTTCCAGGCACGTGTGCGTAGATGTACGACTCGTTGCCCAGTTCCTCTACCAGGTCGATCTGAGCTGCGATTCCGTCTCCGGCAGCAACCACCTGGAATTGCTCGGGCCGAATTCCTACTGTGACCGAAGCCAGACCGGCCGCGGCGATTGCCGCCATCTGCTCGCGGTCCAGCGGAACCTCGACGTCGCCGAAACGCACCCCACCCGAACTGACCGGCGCCGTTACCAAGTTCATACCTGGAGATCCGATGAAGCCGGCAACAAACGCATTGGCCGGCCGATCGTAAAGTTCGGTCGGAGAAGCGAATTGTTGCAACTTGCCGCCCTTGAGCACTGCCACGCGATCACCCATCGTCATCGCTTCCACCTGATCGTGCGTGACGTAGACGGTGGTGGTTCCGAGACGATGCTGCAACGCCGCGATCTGCGTGCGGGTCTGGACGCGTAGCTTTGCGTCGAGGTTGGAGAGCGGCTCGTCCATGCAGAACACTTGCGGTTCACGAACGATTGCTCGGCCCATGGCAACTCGCTGCCGTTGACCACCGGAAAGCTTGGCCGGTTTGCGGTCGAGGTATTCCGTCAGGTCAAGCAGTTTGGCCGCTTCGGCAACTTTCTTCTTACGCTCCTCGACGGGCACACCGCGCATCTTCAACGCGAACCCCATGTTTTCGCCGACGGTTTTATTGGGGTACAGCGCGTAATTCTGGAAGACCATTGCGATGTCGCGATCCTTCGACGGGACATCGGTCATGTCCTTGCCGTTGATGGTGATCGCACCGGAATCGATGTCCTCGAGCCCTGCCAACATGCGCAGGGCCGTGGACTTTCCGGAACCTGACGGACCGACGAGCACGATGAACTCCCCGTCCTTGATGTCAAGATCGAGTGAATCTACAGCGAGGGTCCCGGCACCTTCGTAGATGCAAGACGCTTTCTGGTACGAGATTTCAGCCATGACGAACTCCTGAGAGGGTGAGGAGAATTATTTGATTGCACCGAAGGACAGGCCGCGCACCAGTTTGTTCTGGGCGAACCAACCGGCCAGGATGACGGGCAATGCCGCCATGGTCGCTGCCGCGGAGAGCCGAGCCCAGTACAGGCCCTCGCCGGTGATGAACCCGACCAGGAAGACCGGAATCGTCTGCGCTTGAACAGCTGTCAGGTTGACTGCGAAGAAGAATTCGTTCCACGAGAAGATCACGCAGATCAGCGCAGTCGCAGCAATTCCGGGCGAGATCAGCGGGAGGATCACCTCTCGAACCGAGGTCCACAAACTCGCGCCGTCCATGCTGGCGGCTTCGAGAAGCTCGCCGGGGACTTCGAGAAAGAACGAACGCATCATCCACACTGCGATCGGCAGATTCATCGATGTGTACAAGATGACCAGCGCCCAGATGTTGTCGAGCAATCCGATGTCGTTGACGATCACGTACAGCGGCACGATTGCGGCGACGACTGGGAGCATCTTGGTACTGATGAAGAAGAACAGCACATCCTGGGTCTTCTTCACCGGGCGAAGAGACAATGCAAACGCAGCCGGAACACCCAGTAGCAGAACAAGAATCGTCGACATTCCGGTGGCAAATGCCGAGTTCGCCAGCGTTGTACCCAGACCGGAATCGAGGACGGCACGGAACTGTTCGAGGGTGGGAGTGAAGAACAGCTTCGGCGGGTCCGTGTAGGCGTCTGCCTCGGTCTTGAACGCGGTCAGGACCATCCAGAAGACCGGGAAGAAGAATCCGAGAGCGGCGATCCACGCCACGACCGACCACGGACTGAACTTACTGCTCTTCTTTTTCTTGACGACGGGTTTGTCGGTCGTCGCGCTTGTCGTCTCTACGGCAGTCATCACGCCGCCTCCTCGTTGCCGGTGAAGCTCTTGAAGATCAATCGGAGCGCAAGTGTCGAGACGATGATGGTCGCGATCACTGTCACGACACCCATCGCCGCAGCTTGACCTACGTCGAAGCCGAGGAATGCGCGCTGGTAGATGTAGAACGGCAGGTTCGAGCTGGCCACGCCTGGCCCGCCCGACGTCATCATGTACACCGCGTCAAAGGTGTTCACGAGGTAGATCGCACCCAGAACTGCACCGAGTTCGATGAAGCGGCGCAGGTGCGGCAGTGTCAGTTCGCGGAACATCGCAAACGGCTTGGCTCCGTCCACCCGTGCGGCTTCGAGGATGTCTCGGGGCATGGACTGCAAGCCGGCCAGAATGAGCAGCATCATGAAAGGCGTCCACTGCCAGATCAGATTGATCATGACGGCGGCGAGCGGAAACTTGCTGACCCAGTCGACCTGGCCGACACCGAAAGGCTGGAGGACAAAGTTCACGATACCGAACACCGGGTCGAACATTGTTGTCTTCCAGAGCAATGCGCCAGCGACGGGGGTGATGAGAAATGGCGTGATCAGCAGTGTCCGCACGATCCCGCGACCGAGGAAGGCTCTGTCGAGTAGGAGTGCCAACGCGAGTCCGAGGATCACCGAAACGATGACCGTACCCACGATCATGATCACCGTGTTGACCGCGACTTCCCGAAACTGACTGTCCTTGAAAACCTCGATGTAGTTGTCGAACCCGTTGAAGTGCCGCGATCCCGGCCGGACAAGGTTCCACGACTGCGTCGAGTAGTAGAGGGTGAACAGGAACGGAATCTGGGTGACGACGATCGAGAAGATCAACGCCGGCAACAGGGGACCTCTACGACGCCAACCCTCGGCGCGGGAGATCTTCTTTTCGACACGGACCGGTGGCGCGTCGTCCACCGTAGTTCTGGGCTCGGCAACCGTAGTCATCGGTTCTCCTGATAGGTCTTGCCGACCACCTCGGCATACTGCTGGGATTGTTCGAGTGCTTCTTTCACGCTCTTCTGACCCGCGATGGCAGCACTGATCTGCTGGCTGACGCGAGTGCCCAGGTCCTGAAACTCAGGGATGGTGAGGAACTGGACGCCGGTGTACGGAACCGGTTGCACTGTCGGGTTCTTCGGATCTGCATTGTTGATCGATTCGAGGGTGATCGGACCGAATGCCTGTGCGGCCTCTTGATATTCCGGAATCTCGTAGGTCGATAGGCGACTTCCCGGAGGAACTCTCGACCAGCCGAGTTCGGTTCCGACCTTCTGGATGTAGTCCTTGTTCGTCATCCAGGAAATGAACTTCCAGGCGTCATCTTTGTTCTTTGCCGACTCCGGGATTCCGAGCGCCCAGGTGTAGAGCCAACCAGGATCGGACTTCTCGACCTTCGGGGCCTTCGCATATCCGATGTTGCCGACTACCTTCGACGACGCAGGGTCCTCGAGAACCGACACAGCCGACGTCGCGTCGTACCACATCGCCGTGTTGCCTTGCGCGAATTGTGTTGCACATTCACCGAATCCGCTTGTGGCAGGGCCCGGCTGACCGTGCTCCTTGACCGTGTCCACGTAGAACTGAACCGCATCCTCGACCTGCGGACTGGTCAGCTGCGCATTCCAATTCTCGTCGTACCAGCGTCCACCGAAGGTGTTGATCACGGTGTTCAGCGGCGCGAGTACCTCACCCCAGCCAGGCTTTCCACGCAAACAGATTCCCGCCATCTTGGCATCCGGGTTGTCGAACTGCGCTGCCCAACCTGCAACTTCTTGCCACGTCGGGTCTTCGGGAACTGTTATCCCCGCCTGATCGAACAGATCCTTGCGGTACATCAGGAACGACGACTCCCCGTAGAACGGGACCGCGAACATACTGTCCTCGTATGACAGAGAAGTCTTGATCGACGGTATGAAGTCGTCCTCGTCATAACCGGGCGTCTTGTCTGCATACTCGGACAGGTTCGTGAGCCAACCGTTGGCGGCCCACTGAGGTGTCTCGTAGTTGCTGATCATCACGACGTCGAACTCACCGCCGCCGGTTGCCGTCGACGCTGTGATCTTGGCGCGCGCCTGGTTCTCGGAAAGGCTGACGAATTTGAGGTCGATGCCAGGGTTCTCGGCTTCGAAAGCCGGCGCCAGTTTGATGGCGTCCTGCATCTGCGAATTCGACACCATCGCGATGGTGACTGTTCGTTCGCCGGAACCACCGAGCGCACCAGCGCCCGCACATCCCGACACCAGGAGGCAGAGCGCCGCCGCGGCAGCGCCCCACACTCGTCTTCCTGTTTTCACGGATTACCTTCCTTCACACTTGCGTGTCAGTCGCGCGCTCGGACAGCGAAACTCGTGAGATCGCTAGCCTTCGAGCAGCCACTGGGCGCACTCGACGTCGGTGACGAGTACGTTTGCCAAACCTCCGCGCAATGCGCCCAGAACGGCCTGGCGTTTGTGTGTTCCCCCCGAAATCAGAATCGTCTGATCGCAGGATTTCACTGCGTCGAGCGATACGGAGACCGTTCGCTCAGGCAGTGGCCCCTCCACTGGATTGCCGTCGATCGTGTAGAAACGGCCGCCGATTTCACCGACAGCGCCTCGACTTTCCAACTCGTCCAGCATGGTCGAGTCGACGAAGCTACCGGCAAACAAGGTCGTGGCAGTCGAGACGGCACCAACTCCGAAAACCATGATGTCGGAATCAGTTCCGGCTTGCAGCGCCTTCGAGATGACCGAGTCGTTTCGCATCGACTCCACAGTCGCCGGGTCGGCATATAGCGGAGCATTGAGGCGAATAGGATTGGCCTGCAACTGTTGTGCACATCGGCCGATGGTGAAGTCGACACCGGTTTGGTAGTCGGTCACCGTCATGGAGCCGTCAAGTTGTACCACAGCCGAGCACTTCGCCGCCTTGTCTGGCAAAGATCCTGCTACCGCAACGGTTTCCGGACCCCAGGTAAACCCGAGAACGCTCGACGGCTGCAGACGACGAACCAGAACTTCCGCTGCTCGTCGGCCGAGCGCGTCGAAGTCCGGATCGTCCGAGTCCGAATTTGCTTCGGGCACAATCAAAACTTCGGCCAACCCGAAGTGCTTCTCCAGTTTCGATTCCAACTCCGTGTTCACCGAACCTTCGAGCTCCGGCGGCACCATAATCTCGACCCTGACCAAACCTTGCGTCCGCGCCCTGGCCAACAGCCGCCCGGCCGTAGGCCGCGAGACGCCCAACTTCGCTGCAATCTCCGCCTGAGTAGCGCCTTCGAGGTGATACATGGTCGCTGCCCGCAAGGCGAGCCGCACATCCTCGGAAGCCGGCAACTTCGACGACTTGAGTCCTGCGGGCTGAGCCGACTGGTTCACACGGTCTCCTTGTGTATCAGGTTCAAAGTTTCTTGATCGTGAGCAGATGCTCACTAGATGTTCTTATGCTCATTAAGCTAACATCTACGTTGTGACCCACACAACAGTTTCCGGAGAATCCGTCGATCTACCTGCGACAATTCGGGCAAATGTCCTCGTTGAGACCGGAAAGATGCAGATGGTCGAGAGACCACGACCGTCCCCGAAGACGGGTGAAGTCCTCGTTCGCATCCATGCAGTGGGCGTGTGCGGGTCGGACGCGCACTACTTTCACGAAGGTCGCATCGGCCCTTACGTAGTCAACTCACCGCTCGTTCTCGGACACGAAGCATCTGGACGCATCGCCGCAGTCGGTGACGGCGTCGACCCAAGACGCATCGGGCAGCGCGTCTCCATCGAGCCTCAGAAGCCCGATCCGACAAGTCCCGAATCCAAGGCAGGCAGATACAACCTCTGCCCTCATATGGAGTTCTTCGCGACGCCGCCGATCGACGGTGCACTGACCGACTACGTCACGATCGGTGCCGACTTCGCCCATCCCATCGCAGATTCCGTGTCCTACGAGGCAGCTGCGCTGTTCGAGCCACTCTCCGTAGGGATCGCCTCAGCCCAGAAAGCGGGAATCACTGCCGGCTCTCGTGTGTTGATCGCCGGCGCCGGCCCGGTAGGAATCGTGACGACGCAGGTGGCCAAGGCATTCGGCGCGACGGAAGTCATCGTCTCGGACATCGATGCGGCCCGGCGTGATGTGGCACTGAAATTCGGCGCAACAACCGTCGTTGATCCTCGTGAAAGCGACGTACGCTCGCTGGCCGTCGATGCGTTCATCGACGCCTCGGGTGCCACGGCCGCAGTGATCGACGGGATTCACGCAGTTCGGCCCGCTGGGACCGTCGTTCTGGTCGGAATGGGTGCCGACGAGATACCGTTGCCGGTCCCGATCATTCAGAATCGCGAACTGATGCTCACCGGAGTGTTCCGGTACGCCAACACGTGGCCGATCGCCGCCGCACTGGTCGCTGCCGGGCGCGTCGATCTGGATTCGATGGTCACAGCACGCTTTTCACTCGAACGATCGCAAGAGGCCCTGGTGGCCGATCGCATTCCCGGCAGCATCAAAGCCGTAGTCATCGTCGCCGAAGGAGACTAGAACTTTCATGGAACTCAATACGAACACCTTGCTCGACTTCGATGCTGAACTCGAAGTGCCGAACTACGACCGGAGCAAAGTCACCACCGGCATAGTGCATTTCGGTGTCGGAGGCTTTCACCGTGCACACCAGGCCATGTACATCGATACCCTCCTGCGACGAGGTGAAGCCTTCGACTGGGGAATCTGCGGAGTGGGAGTGATGCCGTCGGATAAGCGAATGAAAGACGCACTCCGCGCGCAGGACGGCCTCTACACGCTGGCGCTCAAGCATGCTGACGGAACCCTCCAGGGCCGGGTCATCGGGTCGATCGTCGAGTACTTGTTCGCGCCCGACGATCCGGAGGCGGTGATCGAAAAGATGGCATCCGAATCGACGAAAATCGTATCTCTCACCATCACCGAGGGCGGATACAACATCTCGCACACTACGGGCGAGTTCGACGCGTCCCATCCCGATGTGATGCACGATCTCGAGCCGGGAACACTCCCCCGCACCACCTTCGGTCTGATTTGTGCGGCACTCGCACTCCGTCGCGACCGGGGCCTCACCCCGTTCACGATCATGAGTTGCGACAACATCGAAGGCAACGGATCGGTCGCAAGGACGGCTGTCGGAGCGTTCGCCGCTCTGAAGGATCCCGAACTTGCGGAGTGGATCGACGAGAACGGCGCCTTCCCCAACTCCATGGTCGACCGGATCACACCCGTCACGACAGCCGAGGTGACCACCGAGATCGCCGAGACGTTTGGCGTGGACGATCAGTGGCCGGTCGCAGCTGAGCCGTTCACCGCGTGGTTCCTCGAGGACGAGTTCACCTCAGGCAGGCCACCTCTGGGGAATGCCGGCGTCAATCTCGTGCCGGATGTTCGCCCGTACGAACTGATGAAACTGCGCCTTCTCAATGCCAGCCATCAAGGCATCGCGTACTTCGGCTACCTTGCCGGATACCGCCTGGTCCACGAGGCATGCCAGGACGAACTCTTGTCAGGGTTCCTGCTCGACTACATGAATCTGGAAGCGACGCCGACCCTTGATCCGGTACCCGGCGTCGACCTCGATCAGTACAAGAAGACCCTCATCGAACGATTCTCGAACCCCCAGGTCCGCGACACGATTGCACGTCTGTGCGCCGAGTCGTCCGATCGAATTCCCAAGTGGCTGTTACCCGTCATCCGGACCCAACTCGACACCGGCGGGTCGATCAACCTGTCCACCGCAATTGTCGCCAGCTGGGCCCGCTACGCCGAGGGCACAGACGAGAACGGAGATCCCATCACCGTCGTCGATCAGCTGTCGGACACTCTGGTGCCGCTCGCCCAGAAACAGTCGAGCGACCCGTTGGCCTTCATCGGGTACCGACAAGTGTTCGGCGATCTCGTGGACGATCGCAGATTTGTCGCAAGCTTCCGAAAGACCCTCGACTCGTTGCACTCCGTCGGAGCCAGAAGAACCCTCGAGGAGGTTCGCGGGCTCTGACTACGCCGAGACGTCGTGCAGGTGATGGATCGGATCGTGAATGAAGTAGGCCGCCAACGATTCGACTGTGAACGCCGATCCGTCACTGCGGAGACCCCGTCGTTGGCGGCTACCCTCTGGCACGGTTTCGAAGGCGTTCGCGACTTCCGCCGCGGCGTCGGACAATTCCGATGCCACCGTTGCCGGATCTTGGTCGTTGTACCGCTCGGCCTCGGCTGTTGCGTCTTGATCCCAGTTCTCGAATCGCGGATCGTCGAATTCGAGCATCTGTTCCAACCGCACCTTGAAGATCCGGAACACGTCGCGTACGTGGGCGGAATACTCCAGCGCTGACCATGTTTCGCTGTCCTGTCGCTCCGTCACATTCTCGCGCTCCAGTACCTCGGCCCACGAGATGGCATTGCTACGCACAAGATCTGGAACATCCGCGAACGCCACAGCGGACGAATCAAACCCGCACTCGCCGCATGGGCGTTCGAGGACCCAGGTCCAGTTCTTTGTATCCGGGGTGATCGGCATGGATCGAGAATAGTCCGCCAGGGCGGGGTCAGTCTGCTTCGATCGGCAGATGAAGCGAATCGTGCTCGGTATTTCGGTTACCTTCGTGCTGACGCTCTCCGCGTGTGGCGCGGAAGTGGGCGCACCCGAGCCGCGCAACAGCAAGAGCAGGCGGTGGTCGTCAATTCACTTCATTCGAGTGCCCGGGGCGAATGTTGGTCCGTATTTCCATCATCGTTTGCGGCATCTGGTTTGATTCGTAACATGCGCTCTTCGCTCGCCTTGTCCACTCTCGCTGCCGGCTTGTTGATTGCGGGCTGCGGGTCGCAGACAGTGCAGCAACCCGACACCGCAACGACAACAACCGAAACGGGCGGAACGTGGGTCCGAAGGCTCGAAGTACCAGACTCCGTCGAAAAGATCTGCCAGTCGATACTCGGATTGGCCGAAGAATTGGGACGTACTCCTAGCGATTCCGCGTCACCGATCGATCGAGTCCGCGAATACATGAGCGGACCATACCGCGACTGGAGGGGATTCGACGCTGAGGGGCGTCAGCGCATCGAGGAGGCATTCGAGAAGGCAGAATCAGGATCCTGCGGTTGAGCAACACTGGACGTCTGGTTCGCCCCTCGCACAACGGAATTCCGGACAGCGACGTATCAACGCCATTCCGTTGGTGACAAATTTTCGTTCGTCTGCGACGGCCGGTCACTTGAAATTCCCCAGAGCTTTCAGTTCAACGTCAAAGATCCTGTGACGCGACGCTGGCCGAGGCTTCAACTGGTCTCGTCGTTCCTTCAGGTGAAGGGCGCCGAGTCGACATGTACGCCTTCCGAACGCAGCAAATGCTTGGCCGCACAAATCAACAAGGAGAGGGATTCGTACGAGAGTCCCTCGGTCGCACGCATCAGCCTGTCAGGCGCCGGAATCGACCGGTCGCCCGGGGAACCCTCGGATCTCCGCACAGAAAGCACGGTCGAGAGTTCTCGTTGATTCACCACCTGACCTGTGCTGTTCGCTCGCTCGAACATGGCATTCAGCCGCTGGACGAGTTCCTCACCTTCAGCTGATCGAATAGTGTTGCCGAACAACCTGTTTCCATGATCGGCTATGACACCAGGCGCGATCGAGTTCTTGATTGTCACAGTACGTTCTCCGTTACGTTGGTCTGTCAGGTTGATCAGGGGTGCGACCGGGAGCAACTCGCAGAGCCTTGATCTGTGCCACCCAACGGCGTCGCGCATCGACAGCAGACCAATCTCCCCCGGCGCCCATCGGCTTCCGGTAGCGCGACTTCGAAGCCGCTGTTCATTTGCGACTTATCGTTACATATTAACATCAACTGTAACTCTTCGACAAGCACTTTGTTCCGATTGCCCGGTTTGATCACGGGTGGCGCAGAACATCAAGGGTGGCCAACTTGTCGACATGATCTACGCCATCCCTGCCATCTCCGTTCAGGCTGCAGTGATGGTCGAGCCACCGGCAAGGCACAAGAACGACATTCCGCCGACGAGCTCCCAGCGTAGATATCGCCGCGCGTGCATCACCTGCGGTGAACTGCGATGCACACAAGCCGCAACGCGGATAGGGGCGGCGACACAGCCCGCGAGAGCTTTCTTACCCGAACTTTTCCATCATCGTGTGAGGCAGCCGGCCAGCCAAGACTGCACCCAAAGTCCTCGCTACTGATGACCTAAGTCCGACAATACTTTTCACGAAAAAGAGGACCCCGCGCCTGCGGGGTCCTCTTCGCTTTCCTTCAGAGCTAGAGACCGAGCGAGTGAAGGTGCTCGCTGATCTTCTCGAACATGAGCCTTTGACCTGCCGGCGTGGGATGCATGCCGTCTTCCTTGAGTAACGTCGGGTCCGACAGCCAGTTCTCGGCGAGCGCATCAATGAAAGGCAGCTTGTACTGCTCAGCGGCGGAACGGATTCGATCGTTGACATTGACAGCGGTCTCGGATGGAGGCCGGTTGTCCATGATGGGGCCGATGACGACAACCTTGGCGTGAGGAAGCCGATCTCGTAGCTGCGCATACAACTCCCGAGTCGCATCTCGCACCTCGAGCGGGTACGAAACATCGTTCCGACCGCCGGCGATGATGACGACCTCGGGATTCACCGCAACGACCTGATCAATTTTCGCACCGAACGGTAGCTTGCCTTTTTCCTCGTTTCCCTGGACGTAGCCGGTGCCACCGCTCGCAAAATCTGCCAGGTACCAGCGACGATCGAAGGCGAGCAGCGCCGGCCAATGATCTCCCGTCGTGTTCGGAATCGAGTACGAGTCCCCCAAAATTGCGACCGTGTCGAAGTCGTCGGTAGGGGCATTCAGCGCCGGCGCCGAACTGTCAGGCTGCGACACAGAGGCAGTTGCCCGACTGTCTCGGGATTGCTCGTACGCAAATCCTACGATCACCGCTACGACGGTGAAAACCATGGCACCGATGACGGCGACAGTTCGCTTGTTGGGTTTGGTCACCCCGTAAACATACGGGGTCGAATCATGTTGCCTCTGAGCGAGTGTCAAGCATCTGTCGTTCCGCTTGAATCGGCCATCGACGAAGGAGTGAAATCCCGCTCTCACAGCAGACTGGGGCCAAGCTTGCTGGAAGTTAAGGCGCGGCAAAGCATTCAGGGCACACTGTCCCCCATTCGACGGACCAAAGTCCATTTTCAAATCAACACTGCGACAAGCGGCAATCGCGCAGCTATATTTCGTCGACACTTCAACTACTTTCGGCACATCTGCACGGACGCGCGACAACACCCAGTCCCCTCGCTCGGCAATCCCCTCTATTTTTCTCATTCGAAGAAACCGGCACCAGGTGCCAGGAAGAACGTCGACATGCCGGAAACAGAAGCAAAGCGCAGCAATCGGCGACTGATCGCGATCGCAGCACTCGCAGTCGTACTCCTCGTGCAAGGCGCCTACTCGTTCGGTGTCCGCCCTGAGTCGTACCCGACAATTCGCATGCCCAGCTTCGGTGGCGTGCCCAATGCAGACGGCGAGTTCAGTGGAAGTGGCTTGGATATCACTCTCCATTACACCGACGGATCCACGATCAGTCCCAACCCAGTGGATCTCGCCGGCGATATTCGCTACTCATCCGCGAGAGCATCACTCGATTATGCGTTCCGCCCCAGCGGGGCAGGCGACCGAAACACCCGAACCGCGGACCCTGAATTGGTCGAATGGCTCCGAAACCGCAGCGTCGAAGTCGGAAGTGGTGCCATCCCGGACAGTATCGAGTTCTGCTGGCGCAAAACAATTATCGACATCACCGACGGAACCGATGCGTCAACTGACCCGTGCGA
Source organism: Rhodococcus sp. APC 3903 (assembly GCF_030407755.1). Taxonomy (NCBI): domain Bacteria; kingdom Bacillati; phylum Actinomycetota; class Actinomycetes; order Mycobacteriales; family Nocardiaceae; genus Rhodococcus; species Rhodococcus sp. APC 3903. The sequence continues at coordinate 152,346 of NZ_JASDCV010000003.1, read as the reverse complement.
AACGACAAGGGTTGATCTATGAGTGCCCGTGCGGGAACTCTGTTGTTCCTGCGCGACCACATCGATCAGTTGTGCGAGGCGTACCGCGGGGATGCGAGGTTCCTCGCTGTCATTCGAATTCTCTTCGCGCTATATGTGATCGCGTTTCCCATCGACTACACGTGGGCGGGCGAGGTTCCCTCGATTCTGTTTCATCCGCAATCCGGTCCGTTCTTCCTGCTGTCGTCACCACCCTCCGAGAACTTCCTCGTCGGACTCGAAGTCGCCCGATTCATCCTGGCGATCGCCATCTTGGTCGGATATCGAACGACGGCCGCGTCCATCGCAATGCCCCTCACGCTCATGACCGGCAGCGGGTTGGTCAATTCCTTCGGCAAGGTCGACCACTTCATTCTTTTCGAAATCTTGCCGGTGGCCATGGCAGCCGCTGGATGGGGCGCCGCATGGTCCCTCGACGCACGACGTTCACGCACACAACGCAAAGCACTTCAAACCCGCGGACTGCCCATGCTCATCTGGGCAGTGACGGTCGCCTACGCCCTGTTTACAGCGGCACTACCCAAAGCTGCGTCCGGCTGGCTGAACCCCGAATTGCAGGCAACCCGGGGCTACGTTGCACGAGACGTCGCTGACCCCACCAAGCTCGGTCCGCTGACCCACGAACTATTCGACATCCATTCGGAGTGGCTATGGAAGGCACTCGACTACGCCACTGTCTTCGCTGAAGGCTGGTTGATCGTTGCCGTGCTCTTCCCTGTCTTGTTCAGAATCGGGATCGTCGTCTTACTCGGGTTTCACCTTGGGGTTTATCTCGCGTTGGGCATCGAGTTCGACAGCTATATCTTCGTGTATCTGCCGTTCCTGTCGGCGCCTGCTGTATGGGTCACCAAGCGAGTCCTGGGCAGAAGGCCCGATATCGGTAGAACGTCGGCGCCGGAAACTCCACGTCAAGTATCTCCGGCCAGTTCGGACGCACCGTAAATCTAATATCCGGGAGCGGACCTTTCCGTCACAGTTCGTGAGTGCCCCAATCACAGGTAGGCGATCCCCAGACTCCCTCAACCTGGGGATCAAACAAACCTACTGTCTCCCAATGAAATTCCGAGAACTTCTACATTCACTGACATTCGGTTCGCAGACGGGCGCCCCAATCGCCAATTCGGCGCCGCCATTCGGACCCCACATCGCGTGTTGGGGGCAGTCGAGCCGCGGGGGTCGGCTCGACTGCCTGCACTTACACCAGGCGAAGATGGTTTCTTGCCAGCTGTCTGCTTAACCAGCGTGCGTCGACGCTCAGGGGGTCACTGGAACGCATCGTCGTCACCTGTGGGCCGGGCTCGCGCCGGCAGGTACAGACAATTGTTCAGTGACCCCTGAGTTCGATCGTCGAAATCACCTTCGATCGCCGTGCGTAAGTACATCTAGAGCGTGACACTTCGGCTGGTTGAGCACATACGCTGAAATACCTGGATAGGTACCTGCTTTTCCTTCGTCTTCCGAGTGGTCGCTGTCTCGGTCACGTCCAGAAGCGTTGCACATCCGACACTGTCGGGAAATTGGTCATCTGGATCCGAGACTTTCACCTCATCTGCGATCGACGATCATGATGCGACGATTCCTTGTGTGACCACGAACGCTCGACTCAGACGCAATCGCAGGCGCATTGCCAGGCGATTCAATCCCAACAACGTGTGGGCAACTGTCCTGGTGATTGCACTTTGCGCACTAGTCGCCGTGGCGATCGTCTGCAGCATGATCTTCGACAAAAATCATTGGGGCTGACCCGCGGGCTCACGGCACCTGAACGTGGGGCGGGCGGGGCTCGAACCCGCGACCAATGGATTATGAGTCCACGGCTCTAACCGACTGAGCTACCGCCCCATCCGGATGCGATGCATCGCGGCGAATCCGAATGTTACCGGCACATCCGACGCGGATCACAATCGGGCAGGCGGTGACGCGTTGCACTCTTTCGAGTCGAGTCTTCCAAGGTTGGTCGGCACAGGAGCGATGAGCCGATACCGTGGGAGTGCACACCCCACGGAACAGGATCACCACATGAAGCTTGCACTGACCGAATTCAAGAACTCGAAGGCCACGATCCGGATCATCATGTCCGACGGCGCGAAGCTGAACGGCACCGTCACCGATTTCACCGAAGACACTCTCGTCCTCAATTCTCCGAATGGTGTCTATTACATCAACCCCAGCCACATCATCCGGCTGTTCGAGCCGTCGGATCGCGCAGCGAAGTAAGCGCACCCGTCAAACAGTTCGACGGTTCCACCGAAAGCCCGACGCAGACACTTGCGTCGGGCTTTGGTGTATCTGTCGCCAATATCTACGCGTCGCGTTCACGGGTGCAGCGGCCATCGGCGTCACTGAAAACGACAATGGGCCTGTCCTGTTGGCCGCCATCGAAAGTGTTGTAACTCCAGTGGCAATCGACGAGCATGTTTTCTCCTGCATGCTCGGAGCTACCAAACCCGACCCTGCGGCCTTCCTGGCTGCGCTGGAGTTTCTCGATGCGCGTCCACAGCAGACCTTCTTCGTCGACGACAACCTGGTGAACGTCCTCAGCGCTCGACGGCTGGGAATTCGCGCAGAACAAGCAAACAAGGCGGCAGACGTCGAATCGGCACTTCGATCGGTGGACCTGCTGCGAGCGCACTAGGTCAGACGAATACAAGAAAGCCCCCCACCCGATTTCTCAGGTGAGGGGCTTTGCTGCTCCCCCGGCTGGACTCGAACCAGCAACCGTCCGATTAACAGTCGGAAGCTCTGCCAATTGAGCTACAGGGGATTGTCTTGCTCGCTTCGCCCGTTCCGGCGTTGCCTGAGAAACTGTAGCGAATCCTCCACCGAAGTACCAAATCGCCTGCCCAGCGAGTCATCAGGCAGGATGGAGTCAGGACGATCGGTGCTGGAGGGAAGCAGGAATGATGCGTTTGTTGATCGGTGTTGCAGCTGGGTACGTCCTGGGAACCAAAGCGGGCCGCGCACGATACGAGCAGATCAGCCGGGCCGCGAAGGCGGTGGCCACTAGTCCGGCCACCAAGAAGGTGTTGGACGCGTCACGGCAGAAGCTGGCCGACTCACTGAGTACTCAGCCCAAGCTCGAGCCGATGAAGCCGATCAACGAGGAGACCACGATTCTGGTCCCCCACGACCAGTTGAAGAAAAACCGCTAGGTCAGACGCTTTGGTCGCCGACAGCCTGCTCACGCAGCTGTCGGCGATACTGCTCCAGCGCCACGAGGTCTCCGAACAGTGAGTTGTATTCCTCGGGGGCCGCAGCAGGTGAAACGCGCTGAAGCTTGGATTTGAGGTCGGCAACCTGCTCGCCCACCCACGCTTCCTGCAGTCGTGCGAGCACTCCGTTGATGTAGCGCGGAACCGTGTCTTCGTCGCACGGCATCGGTTCGACGGCCAGCTCAGATACAACCGAGGCCACCGTCATGTCCTCGACGCCCTTGGTGACGACTTCGATCCACTCGGCGCCACCGAGCCCCTTGCTCGTTCCACCGGCGTCAGCCATTGCCTGTCTGATGACAACGTAGGCGGGGTGGGTGAATGTCTCGGGAGGCAACGAGTCGAAGACACTGCCGGCGATGCCAGGGTGCTGCAATGCGGCCTTGAGGACAGCTCGCTGCGTCGAGAGCGCCGGATCGTTGGGCCGGGGCCTGGAAATTCCGATCGGCAGCGCGAGCGCATCGGCAGCAGGTGCCTCGACAACCTGACGACGCTTGGGCGCCGGCGAAGATCCGCGCGTCGACGCCCGTTTGCGAGCTTCGTCACGCACTCGTCGTCGAACCGACGGAAGATCGTCCCAACCGACCCATCCGCACAACAGATTCGCATAGCTGTCGCGCAGAGTTGATTCCTTGATCTGCGCAACGACGGGGACGGTACGACGCAGTGCCTCGACGCGACCTTCAGCGGTCTCCAGATCGTGTTCGGTGAGGATGGACTTCACCACGAACTCGAACATCGGAGTGCGCCGTGCCACGAGGTCGCGAACGGCGGCGTCACCAGACTTCAGACGCAGATCGCACGGGTCCATTCCGTCGGGCGCGACGGCGACGAACGTCTGCCCGGCCATCTTCTGATCACCCTCGAACGCCTTCATCGCAGCGGCCTGCCCTGCGGCATCACCGTCGAAGGTGTAGATGATCTCACCGCGAAAGTAGCTGTCGTCCATCAGGAGTCGGCGGAGCATCGCAAGGTGCTCCTCACCGAAGGCGGTTCCACACGAAGCGACGGCGGTCTTGACGCCGGCCAAGTGCATCGCCATGACGTCGGTGTAGCCCTCGACGACTACCGCCTGGTGCCCCTTGGCGATGTCGCGCTTGGCGAGGTCCAAGCCGAACAGGACCTGAGACTTCTTGTAGAGGATCGTTTCCGGCGTGTTGACGTACTTACCCGGCATGGTGTCGTCGTCGAAAAGCTTGCGGGCACCGAAGCCGATGACGTCACCGGCGACGCTGCGGATCGGCCACAGAAGACGGCGATGGAACCGGTCGATCGGACCTCGTCGCCCCTCTTTGGACAGCCCGGCTGCTTCGAGTTCCTTGAATTCGAAGCCCTTGGACATCAAGTGTTTTGTGAGAGTGTCCCAACCTTCGGGCGCGTATCCACACCCGAACTGCAGTGCTGCGGCACCGTCGAAGTTTCTCTCGGTGAGGTAGTCGCGAGCCGCCTGGGCATCGGGTTCGCGCAGACGAGCGGCGTAGAACTCCTGAGCCGCCGCGTTTGCTGCGATCAAGCGTGCACGAGTGCCGCGATCGCGCTGAACGGACGGCCCACCACCCTCGTACGAAATCGTGTAGCTGAGCCGATCCGCCAACTGCTCGACAGCCTCGACAAAGCTGATGTGATCCATCTTCTGCAGGAACGAGTACACGTCCCCGCCCTCACCGCAGCCAAAGCAGTGGTAGAGGCCGTGGTTGGGTCGCACGTGGAACGACGGCGACTTCTCGTCGTGAAAGGGACACAGACCTTTGATCGAATCGCCACCGGCACGCTTGAGTGAAACGTATTCACCGACGATGTCCTCGATGCGAGTGCGTTCGCGAATGGCCGCGATGTCTCTGTCAGAAATTCGGCCCGCCACGTACATCAGTCTAGGCGGTCCCCCGGCACCTCCTGACAACGATATGTTGATGGCCGACTCTGCACCGCAGCGATGGGACCGACGATGACTGAAAACGCCTCGAGCTCGCACGAAGGGCGATCAGGAACCCGATTCGGCGTGTACGAGTTGCGTCGCCTCCTCGGCCGAGGCGGAATGGGTGAAGTGTACGAGGCGTACGACACCTCGAAGGATCGCCTGGTCGCACTCAAGTTGCTCCATCGCGAACTTGCGGCCGACCCGTCATTCCAGGCTCGTTTCCGCCGAGAATCTCGCACCACCGCCGCCTTGAACGAACCGCACGTGATCCCGGTACACGACTGGGGCGAGATCGACGGAGTCCTCTTCATCGACATGCGTTTGGTCGAAGGTCATACGTTGCGCGCCGAGTTGGCCGAATTCGGCCGACTCACGCCTGTACGAGCCGTCGACATCGTCTCGCAAATCGCCTCGGCGTTGGACGCCGCACATGCCCGCGGGCTCATCCATCGCGACGTCAAACCAGACAACATCATTCTCACGAACAACGGCTTCGCCTACCTCGTCGACTTCGGAATCGCATACTCACAGACGGACACGAAGATCACCACCGAGGGAAGCGCAGTCGGTTCCTATGCGTACATGGCGCCGGAGCGGTTCGGAATCGAAACGCCGACGGCCGCAGCGGATGTCTATTCCCTGGCTTGTGTCCTCTACCAATCACTCACCGGAACAACACCTTTCAACACCACAAGCATCGAGAATCTGGTCAATTCGCACCTGAACGCTCCGCCGCCACGCCCCACACTGACAGTTCCGTCGCTCCCGCAAGGTTTTGACGCCATCGTGGCTCGCGGCATGGCAAAGGATCCCGCACACCGCTATCCGACTACGGGAGCGCTCGCACTCCAAGCGCGGCAGGCCCTCTCGACGACCGACACCCCCGGTTCCGCCGGCGGATTGCACCCCACGATCGTCGGGCCGCCCATCTACACCACGGCGAATCCCGCTCACGGGAACTACACGCACATCGCGACAAAGACCAAGCGAAACCGAGCCCCGATCGCGATCGGTGCGGCTGGAGTTGCACTCGTTCTGGCCGCAGGAGGCACGGCGGCCTGGGTAATGCTGGGGAACTCGGGACCCGAATCACCCACCACTGCAGCAGCTTCCATCTCCACGTCGGCACCGGCACCCACTCAGGAGCCGGCCAGAACGCCCAAGCTCGAGCCGCTACCCACCGCCGGACTGCAGGCGACCACGACCACCCGGGCGTCGAACCCGTCCGCGAGAAATGGCGACCTCGGGGTCAGCAAGCCGATCACCGTCCCCTCGTGCAAAGGAACCGGAATCGTGGTGTTGGCCAATGCCACCGATCCGGCAACGTACGCCAGCGAGATCCAGAACTACCTCGACGCGTTCCCCGGCTCGAAATACCTACGCACAGACCAGTCCTGCCCGTCACTGCGTCAAGTCTCCGATTCGGGGACGGCGATCTACACGGTGTATCGCGAATCCGGGAACACCGAGTCGAAGATCTGCAAGGACGTTCGCGCAGCAGGCGGCGACGCTTACGGCAAGTGGCTCGATACCACTACCGACCCGTCGACGCGGATGACCTGCTGAAGGCGTAAGCGGCTCAGCCCCAGCTGGCCTGCGCGCCCAGGCTCGCTTTGTCCACCCGTTCCAGCCGACTCTCCGTGTACGACGCGATCTGATCCACCACTACCCGGACCCGAGCACCGTCGTCCGCGGCGCGTTCCCACGCGGGCAGCAGGATCGGATCGAGCCCGGCCGGCGCAGTCGCCAGCAGCCATTCCGCGACGCGATGAACACGATCACGCTGCCGATCCTGACGCGCCTTGTGTCCGGCGTCGGACATCACGTAGTACAGCGCCACGGTCTTGAGCAACGCCACCTCGGATGCGACGGCCTCGGGTATGTCGAGGTCGGCTTGATACCGCGAGAGGGGTCGGTCACCGTGTGTCAGCCGGGTGCTGGCGATCGCCGCGGTAGCGAAGCGACCCACCAATTCACTCGTGAGATTCTTCAACGCGACGGAACTTCCGAGTGTGCCGTCGAAACTTCCGACCCCGCGTACGACGGGGAGTTCGGACAACCGTTGAGCGGCGTCGATCAGATCGTCGACTACCAATCCCCGAAACTCGGAGGCCCCCAGTTCTGCCAGTGCGCGCTGCTCGGACGGATCGGCAAGCGAGCGAAGGTCGATACGGCCTGCGATCACCCCGTCCTCCACATCGTGCACGGAATACGCGATGTCGTCGGCCCAGTCCATGACCTGAGCTTCCAGGCATTGCCGACGCTCGGGCGCCCCGTCTCGAACCCAGGCGAGCACCTCTGCGTCGTCGTCGTATGCCCCGAACTTCGCGCCGGGCTGCGGCCGGGTCCAGGGGTACTTGATGGCTGCGTCGAGTGATGCCCTGGTGAGATTGAGGCCGGCACTCAGACCGTCGGGGCGCAGGATCTTGGGTTCGAGGCTGGTCAATATCCGCAGATTCTGCGCGTTGCCCTCGAAACCTCCGCAGTCCTTGGCGACTTCGTCCAGGGCCTTCTCGCCGTTGTGACCGTACGGCGGGTGCCCGATGTCGTGCGCGAGACCGGCGAGGTCCACCAGGTCCGGATCGCAACCGAGTCCGTCGGCGATCCCTCGCCCGATCTGTGCGACCTCCATCGAGTGCGTCAACCGCGTGCGAGGTGTGTCACCGTCGCGCGGGCCGACAACCTGGGTCTTGTCGGCCAAGCGCCGCAAAGCCGCGGAGTGTTGGACACGCGCCCGATCTCGCGAGAAGTCCGAACGATGCTGCGCCGCTGCGATCTGCGAACCCGGCAACCCCGCTCGCTTCGGCGCCTCGACGACACGACGTTCGAGGTCGTGTTCGGAGTAGGTGCCGCCTCCGTAGGTGGTGTGAGCTGTCATGGTCGCTATTGCCCTGCCGTGTAGGGGAAGTCTGCGGAGAAGTGCGTGAGCTGATACCAGAGCAGCGCGCCGGTTTCGCGAGCGATTCCGTGCAACTGGGATTCGCGGGTGAAGACAGCCGGGCCCTGACGAGTAGGTGCGGTCCACGCCTGGAGTCCTGTGTCGCGGGCCATCGTCCGCGTTCGCAAGGAGTGCCACGGGTCACTGACCAGGACAGCGGAATTGATTCCCTGCGAGGACATCTCGGCGCTCACCGCGTCGATACTGAGAAGTGTGTCCGAACCGGTCTCCACTGCGGTGATCGCACTCGACGGAATTCCGCGATCGGTCAGATACATCTTTCCCGACGCCGCTTCGGTGTACTCGTCACCTTCTTGTTTACCGCCGACGGTGATGATCTGCGGCGCCACTCCGCGCTTGTACAGCTTGTACGCCTGCTCGAGTCGGGCCTCGAAGACGGACGACGGAGTGCCGGAATACTGAGCCGCGCCCAGAACGACTATCGCGTCGGCCGGCCGCGTGTCGTCGATGCGCGCCACCTGCCACACCCGGAACGCAGTACCCCCGACCAGAACCACGGCCATCAACACGGCACCGGCGATCAGTCGGCGCGTCCAGCGAGCCAATCCTGCCCCGAAGCCGCCCGCCCGTGAGGGTGATGGGTCGTGGGGGCGGTTACCGAAAGCAGGTTTCACTCCCGCAATTCTGCCAGTTCGCGGCGATCACCTCCGATGCCGACGCGCCACAACGGATAGATTTGCGTCATGGCCCTCGCACCACACTTCGCGCAGTTGTCCTCGGTAGAGCAGAGTCGGACAATCACCCGACCCGTTCGCCGTCGGGGAAGCGCCGCCGCCGTCGCGGCGATTTTCGCTTTGCTGGCGCTCGTCTTCAGTCCTGCGCTCGCCTCGGCAGACGCCCCGATGGTGTTGCCGAATCACATCACCGACACCTCCGGGGTTCTCGACGCCGGGCAACGCAGCGACATACAAGCCGCGATCGATCAACTCAGCGAGGACCACCAGATCGATCTGTGGGTCGCGTTCGTCCCCGATTTCAACAACCTGGGTGGCCAGGCGTGGGCACAGCAGACAGCCACGAAGTCGACGCTGAGTACCAAGTCCGTCCTGCTTGCAGTTGCCACGGCGGAGCGTGCTTACTACCTCGACGTCCCCGCTGAGCTGAGCAACATCACGGATTCCGACATCGAATCGATCAATTCCGACGCGGTGGAACCGGCTCTTGCCGAGGATGATTGGACCGGCGCGGCAATTGCTGCAGCTGGAGCACTCGGCGACGCGAACAACACGAGCGGCGGAATGGGAGTCGGAACACTCCTCATCGCGGGCGGCGCTGTGGTGGTCGGGACGGGCGGCGTGGTCCTGTACTCACGTAAGCGCAAGAACGACAAGAACAAGGCAAGCGTCGAAGCCGCGAAGAACATCTCCCCCGACGACATCGCCAGCCTCAACGCACTCCCGCTGCCGACGCTCGACGAACGCGCGAAGGAGATCCTCGTCGAGACGGACAACGCGATCGCCGGCAGCCAGGAGGAGCTCGATCTGGCCCGCAGCGAGTTCGGAGATTCCGCCGTCGCACCCTTCTCGGCAGCATTCGACAAGGCCAAGGCCACCCTCGCCGAAGCCTTCGCGATCAGGCAGCGACTCGACGACGCCATCCCGGAAACTCCCGATCAACGCCGCCAGATGCTGATCGACATCATTTCCTCGTGCGGTCGAGCCGACCAAGAACTCGAAGCTCGCGTCGAGGAGTTCGACGGGCTTCGCGACCTTCTCATCAACGCCCCCGCACGTCTCGATGCGTTGACGCAGAGTGTTGTTTCTCTCAGCGTGCGCTTGCCCGAATCCGAGGCAATTCTGACCAAATTGAAGGATCAGTTCCCCGCGCCGACGCTGGCATCTGTCGTGAACAACGTCACGATGGCCAGCGAACGCCTGACGCTCGCCGAGAAGTCGATCGAGGAAGGCCGCGATGCCACCGCGCTGCCGGCCGGTAAGCAAGGCGCTGCCGTCACCGCGATTCGCACTGCCGAAGCGGCTCTCGATCAGGCACGCAAACTGCTCGACGGCGTCGATCACGCCGCCGACGACATCCGAAACGCCATCGCGACTCTTCCGTCCGCGATGGACGACGTCCAGCAGGGCATCACTGCTGCGGACGCTTACCTGGCGCAGGGCGGGCAGAAGTTGGCGGACGCGAAGGCCGCAGCCCAGGCAGCGTTGGCGAATGCTCAGACGTCGAAGGACAGCGATCCGCTGACAGCCTTCAACCAGATCGTCGCGGCCGACGCCCAACTCGACGCGCTGCTTGCCGACGCTCAGGAGCAGAAGCAGCAGCTCGAACGTGCACAGCAGCGCCTCGCCCAGGACATTCTGGCCGCACAGGCTCAGGTGACCGCTGCAGGCGACTTCCTCGGAACCAGGCGCGGCGCGATCGGGGCGGAGGCGCGCACTCGCTACGCGGAGGCTCAGCGGCACCTGCAGGCGGCCCAGCAATTGCAGGCTTCGGATCCGTCGAAGGCACTGCAACACGCCCAGGCCGCGACCACCTTGGCGACGCACTCACTTCGCGCCGCGCAGAACGACGTCAACACCTGGGAAGCAAACCAACGACCCCGCGGTGGCGGCGGCGATGCGACGGGAGCGATCCTCGGCGGCATCCTGATCAACAGCATTCTGCGAGGTGGCGGCGGGCCCCGCTCGTACGGCGGACCGAGCAGCAGTGGACGCTCAGGTCGCGGTGGCGGCGGCGGTGGTTTCGGCGGTGGCGGCGGCGGCCGAACCAGTCGAGGCGGCGGCGGCCGGTTCTGACGGATCCTGTCGAGGTAGTAAAATCCCTACTTTGTTCACGACCGCACTCGTCGTACGCTTCATCCGGCAAGTCGGGATCACAGATCATACGAAGGTGTTATGGAAAGCGTCGCCCCGCAGATAACCGTCGTTGTACCTACATACAACGAGCGTGAGAACCTGCCAAAGCTCGTCGATCGCCTCGCCGCGTTGAAGATCCCGAACCTGCACGTCCTCGTGGTGGATGACAACTCCCCCGATGGCACGGGCGAGGTTGCGGACAAGTTGGGTATCGATGGACCCATCCCGGTCGGAGTGCTTCACCGCACGGTCAAGGACGGACTCGGCCGTGCTTACGTCGCGGGCATGAGCCGGGCTCTGGCGGAGAACGCCGACATCGTCATTCAGATGGACGCGGATCTCTCCCATCCGTCCGAAGCGATCCCCGCCATGATCGAGATCCTCACCACGACCGATGCGGCAGTCGTTCTCGGCTCCCGTTACGTCGAGGGTGGCGCAGTTGCCGGCGACTGGCCGTGGCATCGCAAGGCTTTGTCCGCCTGGGCGAACTTCTACGTCAACGCTATTCTGCGACTGCACGTCAAGGATGCAACTGCAGGCTTCAAGGCGTGGCATGCAAAGACCTTGCGCGACATCGACGTCGAATCGGTGCAGAGCAACGGCTACGCATTCCAGGTCGAGATGAACTACCGAGTTGTTCAGCGCGGCATGAAGATCGCCGAAACGCCAATCCGCTTCGAGGAACGCACCGAAGGTGTCTCCAAGATGAGCCTCTCGGTTCAGTTGGAGTCCGCTCTGGTGCCGTGGAAGCTCAAGTTCGGCAAGAAGTCTCTCTGACCTGCGCGGCTGATCGAAAATAATCGGCGGTCTGCGTGTCCGACGGGTAGAACGACTCAATCGCGATCTCTGCAAGCGTGACGTCGCGCGGCGTACCGAACACGGTGGTGGTGCTGAACATCGCCAATTCGGTATCGCCCGCGCGTACGCGCAACGGAACCAGCAGGGAATTCGCGCGGTCGTCGTGCCAGTCTCCGCCGCTCGGATAGGTGCGCAACTCGTCGAGCAGCGACGCCAACTGCGCATCCGCACTGACCTCCACTTCCCGCGCCAACCTGGCGAGCAGGTGGGTCCGCCACTGCGCGAGGTTCACGATCCGCGGCGCCATGCCCTCGGGATGCAAGCTCAAACGCAATACGTTCACCGGTGGTTCCAGGAGGAATTCAGCGGCCCCCTCGGTCAGGATTCTCACGGCCTGGTTCCCGGCGATCATCTCCCATTGCTGATCGACCACCACGGCCGGATAAGGGTCATGCGCGTCGATGATGCGATCGATGGCCTCGCTCACCGCTGACATCGGCGCTTCCGCCAACGATTTTTGCGAGTACTCCGGCGAGTGGCCACTTGCCAGCAGAAGCGTATTCTGTTGCCGTAGAGGAACATCCAGGCATTCGGACAGGTGAAGGATCATGTCCCGGCTGGGTTTGGAGCGGCCGGTTTCGATGAAGCTCAGGTGCCTGGTCGACACTCCTGCCGCTGCCGAGAGGCCCAACTGAGTGAGCCTTCGCCGCTCCCGCCACCGCTTGAGTTCGGTGCCAACGTCCATCGTCTCGAAGGTCATTCTTTCAAGTTAGCGACCCGAGGTAGCCGAGACCATGACCTCGGAGGTAATCGACCCGAAGCAGTTTCGGAGGAACAGTGGTCTCAGCCGGCGAGACCGCCGGATGTTCACCACCGGAACTGATCAAGGGAGCGACCATGAGCGACTTCGACGCAATCGCCGACGCCTATATCGACATGTGGAACGAAACAGATACCACCGCCCGTAGAGCACGGATCGAGCAATTGTTCGCACCCGGCGGCCGCTACACCGATCCGCTCGCGGACGTCACCGGACACGATCAGATCGACGCGATGATCAACGCTGTGCAGCAACAATTTCCGGGCATGCACTTCACCCTCATCGGGCCGGTGGACGCGCACCACCGACAGGCTCGATTCGGTTGGGCTCTCGGCCCGGCGGGGGCCGAGTCACTGATCGACGGGTTCGACGTACTCGAACGCGACGACGACGGCCGGGTGACGCTTGTCCTCGGGTTTCTCGACAAGGTACCTACGGCCTGAAGTGCGTCTACAACCGACAGCCTTCGCCACGAAGGCTGTCGGTGGTCCGTGGCATCATCGGTGCCGATGAACGCCGACGGATTTACCTGGTCCACACCGATTCCCGAGTCCGAGGGTGCTGAATACAGCGCTCACACGCTGACCGTCAACGGCCTTCCCTCCGTCTATCGAACCGCCAAGACGACGCCGACCAAGCTCGGTCAGTTCGTCACCCTGTGGCGCCGTTCCGAGGCCGGGCCCATCCGCCCCTTCGACACCAGCGACGGCGTCGCGCTGTTTGTGGTGAAGGTCTACGACGAAGAACATCTGGGTCACTTCGTCTTTCCCACCGAAACTCTCGTCGAACACGACATCGTGTCGACGAACTTCTCGGGCGGCAAGCGCGCTATCCGGGTCTATCCGCCCTGGGTCACGCCGACCAGTGTGCAAGCCGTCAGAACCCAGCGCTGGCAGAAGCAGCATTTCGGCGAGTTCCCTGATGTATTCAACTCACCTGATACGTCGCGATGATGACGCCTGTTGTCGTAGGAACACTTTCGGTGAGGGTGAACTGAGCGAGCGCAGCACCGTCGGGGAACAATCTGCGCCCGGTTCCGAGAACCAGCGGATGAATCAGCAGAGTGTAGGTGTCGACGAGACGCCGTTCGGCCAATGACGTGATCAGGTCGCCACTGCCCAGAATCACCAGATCCGGGCCATCGCTTTCCTTCAGTGCGGCGACCGCGTCGGCGGCATCGCCTTTCAACACAGTCGAGTTCTTCCACGGCAGCGGTTCACCCAAAGTCCTTGACGCTACGTACTTCTGCGTGTTGTCGAGCACCTCGGTAAACGGATTGTCCGTCTGAAACGGCCAGTACGAGGCGAAGTTCTCATAGGTTCGGCGTCCGAAGAGCAACTCTGATTTCTTCGCCATCCCCTCCCCCATTTTCTGTGCCATGACGGAATCGTTGAAGGGTGCCGCCCATCCACCGTGCTCGAATCCGCCACGACGATCTTCGTCCGGCCCGCCAGGTGCCTGCATGACACCGTCGAGAGTCACGCTGTTGGTCACGCTGAGTTTTCTCATAACTTCGATCCTGCGCCTGAAGATCCACCATGGAAAGAGAAAACGGGCGGTCCTTCTCGAATGAGAAGAACCGCCCGTCAGCTTCGAACGAATCAGGAACCGATCAGCCGCGCAGCCAGGTAGCTTTCCACCTGATCGAGGGCGACGCGTTCCTGCGCCATGGAGTCACGCTCACGCACCGTCACAGCCTGATCTTCGAGAGTGTCGAAGTCGACCGTGATGCAGAACGGTGTGCCGATCTCGTCCTGGCGACGGTAACGACGACCGATGGCACCGGCGTCGTCGAACTCGACGTTCCAGTTCTGACGCAACTGCGCCGCAAGATCTTTTGCCTTCGGCGTCAGATCCGCATTGCGCGAGAGCGGCAGCACTGCGGCCTTGACGGGAGCGAGTCGACGATCCAGTCGCAGCACCGTGCGCTTGTCGACGCCGCCCTTGGAGTTGGGTGCCTCGTCCTCGGTGTACGCGTCGACCAGGAAGGCCATCAGCGAACGCGTGAGACCTGCCGCCGGCTCGATGACGTACGGCGTGTACCGCTCGCCCGTCGTCTGGTCGTAGTAGTTCAGCTCGGTGCCCGAGTGCTTGGAGTGCGTCGAGAGATCGAAGTCGGTACGGTTCGCGATACCTTCGAGCTCGCCCCATTCGCTGCCCTGGAAGTGGAAGCGGTACTCGATGTCGGTCGTGCCCTTCGAGTAGTGCGAAAGCTTTTCCGGCGCATGCTCGTACAGCCGCAGGTTGTCCTTGTTGATGCCGAGGCCGGTGTACCAGTCCAGGCGGTAGTCGATCCAGTACTGATGCCACTGCTCGTCCTCGCCCGGCTTGACGAAGAATTCCATCTCCATCTGCTCGAACTCGCGGGTGCGGAATATGAAGTTGCCCGGGGTGATCTCGTTACGGAAGCTCTTGCCGATCTGACCGATGCCGAACGGCGGCTTCTTCCGCGAGGTGGTCAGCACGTTGGCGAAGTTGACGAAGATGCCCTGTGCGGTCTCGGGGCGAAGGTAGTGCATGCCCTCTTCGCTCTCGACAGGGCCGAGGTACGTCTTGAGCATCATGTTGAAGTCGCGCGGCTCGGTCCACTGGCCGACGGTGCCGCAATCGGGGCAACCGATGACATCCATCGAGACGTCGTCCGGGTTGTCGAGCTTCTTCTTCTCCGCGTACGCCTCCTGCAGGTGATCCTGACGGTGACGCTTGTGACAGTTGAGGCACTCGACGAGCGGGTCGTTGAAGACACCGACGTGACCGGATGCGACCCACACCTCGCGGGGCAGGATCACCGAGGAGTCGAGGCCGACGACGTCCTCGCGGCTGGTGACCATGTTGCGCCACCACTGACGCTTGATGTTCTCCTTGAGCTCGACACCCAATGGGCCGTAGTCCCATGCGGACTTGGTACCGCCGTAGATCTCACCGCACGGGTAGACCAGGCCTCGCCGCTTGGCGAGATTGACAACGGCTTCGATCTTGGACTTGGGTGCCACTCGATTGCTCTCCATCTGGGTAATAGATGCATGATTTTCGTGCGCTTTTCGCACCATCAGCCTATCTGGCGGCTGCCACGCACTTCCGTCCAAGGTTGACATGCATACTTGTGCATATCAAAATGAAAGTGATTTGCAATAATGTGGTGAGATGGCTATGCCCGGACATCATGATCTACCCCTCGAAGGAGCCTCGCTGTGAGCATTGCGGATACCGGCGATCTCCACAAAAGCCATGATCATTCCGACCTCGGACACACGCACGACCCGTTCGAAGCCGCACCCCCCGCGCCCGTGCCGCCCAAGGAAACTTTGGCGGCCGCCGGCGAAATTCTGCGGGCGCTGGCTGCACCCGTTCGCATCGCGATCGTGCTTCAGCTCCACGAGTCGGAGCGCTGCGTTCACGAACTCGTCGGCGCTCTCGGTGTCACTCAGCCACTCATCAGCCAGCATTTGCGCGTTCTCAAAGCAGCGGGCGTCGTCCGCGGCGAACGCAACGGACGAGAAGTTCTCTATCGACTCGTCGACGATCACCTCGCACACATCGTCGTCGACGCTGTCGCCCACGCCGAAGAAGGATGAGATTCCACCGCATGAACACCCCGGGCAGTACGACCTCGAAACGTGGACCGGCCACCGTCGGCGTTCGTTCCACGAAACAGCGCAGCGCCATCTCCGCCCTGCTCGACGACATCGACGAATTCAAGTCGGCACAGGAACTGCACGACGAACTGCGCAAGCGCGGTGAAGGCATCGGCCTGACCACCGTCTACCGAACGCTGCAGGCACTGTCCGACGCCGGAACCATCGACGTCCTGCGCACCGACACAGGTGAGTCCGTCTACCGACGCTGCTCCTCCGGACACCACCATCATCTGGTGTGCCGCAACTGCGGATTCACCGTCGAGGTCGAGGGCCCGACGGTCGAGCAGTGGTCACAGACCATCGCCGAGGACAACGGTTTCACCGAAGTGAGTCACACCGTCGAGATCTTCGGCACCTGCCGCGACTGCGCCGCCGGCTGACAGCTGACAGCGTCAGGGAATCAAACCCTGACGCGCGGTATCGGCGCCGGTCAGCGCGAGTAGCAACATCGTGGTCAGTGCCTCGTCGTCCAGTCCGGCCGCCGGGAACGTGTATCGCAGGATCACGTCCGCCAGACTGCCGTGGCCGAATACCGCGATCGAACCGAATTGGATGGTCCGGTTCCGCTCGGCCACCTTGCGATGCAGTGCCGCGCTGACCGGTCGGTCCCACGCGAGGACACACGTCATGGACAGCACGTCCAGCCCCTCGGACAAATTCATCGCCTGGATCGAGCACAGCGCGCCGGAGTACTGGAAACCAAGCGAGCCGTCCGCAGCCACATCGACCGTCACGAAATGCGCCAGCGAGGCGGCCGCGCGTTCTTGTAGGCGGGCTGCTTCGTCGGTGGTGTCGGTCATGTTCTCCCCTGTCATTTGACGCCACCGAATCTACGGTCGCGTGAGGCGTATTCGACGCAGGCGGCCCAGAGATCGCGGCGGTCGAAATCGGGAAACAGCTTCTCCTGGTACACCATTTCGGCGTAGGCGGATTGCCAGATCAAGAAATTGGACGTCCGCTGTTCCCCCGACGGACGCAGGAAGAGATCGACGTCGGGCATGTCGGGTTCGTCGAGGTACTTGGCAACCGTCGCCTCGGTGATCTTGTCCGGATTGATCTCACCGGCCGCGACACGCTTCGCGATTTCCTTTACCGCATCGGCAATTTCGGCCCGCCCGCCGTAATTCACACACATGGTCAAGTTCATGACTGTGTTGTTCTTGGTCAGTTCTTCGGCGATCTCGAGTTCCTTGATCACACTGGCCCACAGGCGCGGCTTACGACCGGCCCAGCGAACACGCACACCCATTTCGTTCATCTCGTCGCGTCGGCGGCGGATGACGTCACGGTTGAAGCCCATCAGGAATCGAACCTCGTCGGGACTGCGCTTCCAGTTCTCGGTGGAGAATGCGTAGGCGGAGAGCCACTCGACACCCATCTCGATGCACCCGCACACCGTGTCCATCAAGACCGCTTCACCGCGTTCGTGCCCGGCGGTTCGCGGCAGACCGCGCTCCTGTGCCCACCGTCCGTTGCCGTCCATCACCAACGCGACGTGGCGCGGGATGAGTTCGGTTTGCAGGATCGGCGGGGTCGCCCCGGACGGATGTGGGTCCGGTGGCCGGATCACCCGTTCAGCAGCAGGATCAAGCGGAGTTCGCGGTTCGCGTCGTCGAATCACGGGTTCCATCCTGCCTCACGGACAAGTCGACCTCGACGGCTGCATGCGGCCTCGAACGCTCGATCAGCGGCAACGTCCGCAATTGACGCTCGAGATGCCACTGCAGGTGTGCCGCGACCAGTCCGCTGGCTTGCGTCCGCAGCGTCGCGGGCGCCGAATCGGTGCCCTCCCACTCCCCTCGGAGCAGGGCTTCCATCAAGTCGAGCACTCCGGGCGACGGCGTCGCAGCACCCGCCGGGCGGCAGTAGGTACAGACGGCTCCGCCTGCGGCGACATGAAATGCACGGTGCGGTCCCGGAGCGCTGCAGCGGGCGCACTCTTCGAGGGCAGGCGCCCAACCCGCATAGCCCATGGCTCGCAACAAGAACGCGTCGAGCACGAACTCGACCGGCCGCGCTTGCTCGGCGATCGCACGCAGTGCTCCCACCGTCAATCGCTGGAGCTGCGGGGCCGGCGCGCGTTCCTCGCCGGCCAACCGCTCGGCAGTTTCGAGTACGGCGCAGGCCGTGGTGTACCGGCTGTAGTCGTCGACGATGTCAGTGGCGAAGGCATCGACCGTCTGCACCTGAGTGATGATGTCGAGATTCTTGCCCGGAAGTAGTTGCACGTCGATGTGAGCAAACGGTTCGAGTCTGGCACCGAATTTGGAGGTGGTCCGGCGGACACCTTTGGCCACGGCACGTACCAACCCGAACTGACGGGTGAGCAACGTGACGATGTGGTCGGCTTCGCCCAGTTTGTGCAGGCGCAGCACCACCGCCGTGTCTCGATACAACCTCACTCGACCAGTGTCCCACGTTGTACCGACGACCGATCCCGATGCCGCGCCCGATGACAAGTCGGAAATACGGCGGGTCCGTCCGGATAGACTGGCCCGATGCCGAGCGACGCAATTGCGCAACCTGTCACTGCAGAGTTGACCGGTCGCGAAGCGCGGTGGGAGCGACACAACTCCGAGCGTCAGAAACGGATACTCACCTCGGCTGTCGAACTGATCGAAGAGCGCGCGGCAGGTGCCGAGGTGTCCGTCCAGCAGATCGCCGACCGTGCCGGCCTCGCCAAGTCGGTGGTGTACCGACAATTCAGCGGCCGAGACGACCTCGATCGACGAGTCCGAGCGTTTGTGCTCGGCCAATTTGCGGCGGCCCTGGATGCGTCGATGAGCATTTCGGTAGGCACTCTCGACCAGATCCTGACCCGAACCATCAGCGCCGTCGCCGAGTGGATCACCGAGCATCCGCGGATTCACGAGTTCATGGGTACCGGCCCCACCGACTACGACGACGAGAGCATCGACGCGATCAGCAGCTTGAAGGCGACAATCGCCGACTCGGCCCGCACCACTATCACCGAAGTCGGTCGATCCGTGGGGATCGACTCCTCACCCTTCGATTCACTACCGTTCGCAGTGGTGACAATGGTCGAGGGCACGCTCACCCACTGGGTCCGAAGCACCGATCCGAAACCGAGCCGCGAAGAGATCGTCGCCGACCTCGCGAAATACACCTGGTACATGTTCGACGGCGTTGCACGCTCGAGCGGGCTACAGATCGATCCCCATGTCGAATTGTCCACGCTCATAGCCGAACTGGTGTCCTCCGACGGAGGAACTTCGCGGCCGGACTAGATCCGGGTCTTGTCGGAACGCTTCGGCTCGCCGCGGTAGCGGGCGTAGTCGCCGTCGATGCGCAGCTTTCGCCACGCACGCTTCGACACCGGATTCATCAATCCGAGTTCGTCTGCCAGGGCTCGCATTTCACCGAAGTAATTACCCAGGATGCGGCGTGAATGTGGGCTCCCCCAGAAGGCGCTCTTCATCACCTCGTCCGGGATTCCGAATTCTTCGGCGAATTCCTTTGGCGGTGACATGATTTCGCCCGCAAGCCAACGCATCGTGCCGGGGAAGGCGACCGATGTGATGGCTCGACTCGTACGACTGAGTCTGGGGACGTGATTGCGCAGGAACTCGTGAGCAAACGAGATGTGTCTCGCTTCTTCGGCGATGTGAATCTCCATGGTGCGGAGCATCGCCGGCGGCGTGTCCTTACCCTCGCGGATGAGATCCTTCTGGAAGTGGTCGATCGGTTCTTCACCAGCCAGAATGCCGATGAAGAAGATGACCGGGAACTTTGCTCCCAGCACTCCGATGATCGGCGACAGCCGCCGGAACATCGGACGCATACCCGGTACGTCGATGTCCATACGGTTGACGAGCTCTTGGAACATCTGGATGTGATTGCACTCTTCGGTCATCTCATGCAGGCAGTACCGGAACTCAGGCGACTGGTTGGGTAGCGCCATGATGTATTGCAGCATTCCCCGGATCAAGATGCTCTCGAATGCCGAACCCACCTTGGTCACATTCGCCTGACGCCACATTCCCATGGCGATTCGACGCTCCAACGACTGGTCCTGGTACCACTGCGTCGCTCCGAGCGGATCCGACACGGATGAGAGTACCCACCTCGGATCATGCGGATCGATCGCGAACTCTGGTGAATCCCAGTCGATGTCGAGATAGGGATCGAAACTGCGGGCAACTGAGCCCTCGGACAAAGTCTGCAGTACCTGGCGGTACGGCTTTTCCACTTCGATCGACGCTGACCGAGCCATCGGTGTCTCCTCACGGCCAGTCCGTCGATTGGAGTCGACGGACTTGAATGAGGTCAAACATAATGGGACACCGCGTCCCACGCAACCCCTTCAGGGGCCTGATTTCAGGCCCGCCGCACCGGGATGATCTCGCGAACCTTCTCGTCTCGGAGATACAGACCCGCCCACATGACGATTCCGGTGTAGACGGCAAACAATGTCGCGCTCAGCAGAGGCTGTTCCGCTCGAAGGTTGGTCAACACGGCTCCGCCCAGGTAACCGGTGAGCAGAATCGCGCCGAGTATCGACGTTCGCGGAATCACGTACAGCGCAAGGCAGATCAGTTGCACCACCCCGGCCGTCAATGCCAGCGAGTCCGGCAACCCAAGTTCGGCGGAGGCGTCCTTGACGGTCTGAAGGTTGAGAATGTGAATGATGCCGTCGAAGAGCATGAAAACGACGAACAGCCCACTCAGGACGTATCCGACCTTGCGAGCCGTGGCCGAAGGTGTCGTCGTCGTGGCGTTACCGGAAACAGTTTCGTTGTGGACGGGCTGGGTGGTCATCGGATTCTCCTGGGGCGAAGGCGAGCGGCCTGTTGCCACTTCGCTTGCAATTACGACTCCCGAGCGATCGAAAACTCATCGCGCCGACCGTTACTGCACACCCGGCGTTCAGGACGATTCACCTCACGTGGTCTGATGGACGGTGACACGGGGTGCCGAAAAAGTCGGCTGAGATCAGACCCGATGAACCTGACCAGTTAGCACTGGCGGAGGGATGTCGACATGACCGAACAGCAATTTCAGCGCGCATTGAACCTCGACGAGCAGATCGTTCTGATCACCGGTGGCGCCCGCGGGCTCGGCGCCGCACTGAGCCGAGCATTCTTCCGCTCGGGCGCCCGCGTAATCGTGAACTACAACAAGAGCCGCGATGCCGCCGAGGCCCTGGTCGCCGAACTGGGTGAGGATCGCACCTTCGCAGTCCAGGCGGACGTGACGGACCGCAGTTCCGTCGACCAGTTGTTCTCCGCTGCACGCGAGAGATTCGACGCACCGATCTCGACCGTGGTCGACAATGCACTGGTCGACTTCTCGTTCAACGGCGATGCCCGGCCGAACGCGGACACGATCACCTGGGCCGACTTCGACTCTCAACTACGCGGAGCTGTTGCCGGAACACTCAATACCACCCAGGCAGGACTACCAGGCATGCGCGAACTCGGCTTCGGCCGAATCATCACTGTCGGAACCAATCTGGTCCAGAATCCGGTAGTTCCGTGCCACGACTACACCGCTGCCAAGGCCGCACTGTTGGCACTGACACGGACGCTGTCCGCCGACCTCGGTCCGGACGGGATCACAGTCAACATGGTCTCCGGCGGCTTGCTCCGCACCACCGATGCGAGTGCCGCGACACCGGAAGCAGTGTTCGACATGATCGCGGCAAGCACTCCCCTGCGCCGAGTCACGACGCCGGACGAATTTGCCGACGCTGCACTCTTTTTCGCCTCCCCATGGTCGCGGGCCGTGACCGGCCAGAATCTGGTTGTCGACGGCGGACTCGTCAAGAACTGATGGGCGCACAGCTACGGATAGGTGCGTTCCTACTCGGTTGCGGGCATCACAGTGCGGCGTGGCGACACCGCGACTCACCGGTCGAAAGTCTCGGTGACATCACGTATTACGAGTCGCTCGCCCAGATCGCCGAACGCGGCAAGCTGGACGCCGTTTTCTTCGCTGACGGTCACAGTGTTCGAGAACCCGAGTCTGGTGCGTCGTGGTTTCTCGAACCGATCACCGCGTTGACTGCCATGGCACGAGCGACGGCGAACGTCGGCCTGGTCACCACCATCTCCACGACCTTTTACACGCCATTCCACGCGGCACGACTTTTGGCATCGCTCGACCACATCAGCGGCGGACGGGCCGGATGGAACGTCGTGACCTCGATGTTCGACCAGGAGGCGCGCAACCACGGACTCGAGGCGATGCCCGATCACGCATCCCGATATGAACGAGCCGACGAATTTGTCGAAGTGGCCCTCGCATTGTGGGATTCGTGGTCGGAAGACGCGCTGATCCTCGACCGGGCGGGACGTTTTGCCGACGCAGGCAAGATTTCTCGCATCGATCACGACGGCAAGCATTTTCGTGTCGACGGCCCGTTGACGGTTCCTCGATCCCCGCAGGGCAGACCGGTTTTGTTTCAGGCCGGGGCGTCCGAGCAGGGTCGCGATCTGGCTGCGCAGCGCGCCGAGGCGATCTATTCGGTTGCCTACGACCTACCCAGCGCGCAGAGCTACTACGCGGACGTGAAGTCGAGAATCGAGCGCGCCGGCCGGGATTCGAACTCGGTCGCCGTCATGCCGGGGCTGGTCACCTACGTCGGAAGTACTGTCGCCGAGGCACGGGCCAAGAAGGCCGAACTTGATCGCCTGCTGCCCACCGAACAGTCGATACGCCAACTCTCGTTGTTCACCGGACAGGATTGCGAGGACTGGGATCTCGACGGGCCCGTGCCCCCGTTGCCTCCACTCGAAGCATTCAGCGGGCCGCAAGGACGCTACGCAACTATTCTGCGGATCGTCGAGAAGGACGCACCGACTGTGCGGGAACTCCTCGGGACGCTCGCTGCGGGTGGTGGCCACGCAACGATGATCGGCACACCGGAGTCGATTGCCGACGAGATGGAATCCTGGTTGAACGGCCGCGGTGCCGACGGTTTCAATCTGATGCCGCCGACGTATCCGCAGGGCCTGGAAGATTTTGTCGATCACGTGATTCCGGTGCTGCAGGCGCGTGGGTTGTTCCGACGCGAATACGAGGGAGCGACTCTGAGAGAAAACCTCACCTAGTCCGGCAGTAGCGGCACCGACAGGTCCGGATCGCGTCCCAGGAGCACTCCCCTCGTGAGAGCCGCCGAGCCGAACTTCTTCCGGACGCTGTCCATCGCCGAGTCGAGGGCGGCAGTGTCCGGACCCGCGAATCCTGGACCGTCGAAGGGCAATTCGAGTTGTTCGGCGCGGTCCCGATCCAGGTTGGAGACAGCGACACCGATCAACGTGATGCCCTTGTCCGCGATCATCGGTATCGCTTCGTCCAGCAGCACCATCGAGGCGTTCAGCAATTCCGCTGTGTCGGCGGTGGACCGGCGCAGCGTGTGAGATCGAGTTGCCCGCGTGAAATCCGCGAAGCGAAGCCGGAGCGTGACCGTGCGCCCCGTCCGCTGCGCCGAACGCATGCGTCGACTGACACGATCGACAAGGGACATCAACGACGCATCGAGTTCTGCGCGGGAATGGGATCCGCGACCAAGCGCATGCTGAGCACCCATCGAACTGCGGCCATGATAGGCGCGGACGGGGCGCGGATCTCGATTGTGCGAGAGCGCGTAGAGATGGCGACCGGCGCCGCCCCCGAGAATCGAGACGATCGAGGATTCGTCGTGCCGAGCGATGTCACCCACCGTCACGATGTCGAAGTTTCGCAACTTCTGGGCCGTGATCTTGCCGACGCCCCACAGCTTCTCGACCGGCAACGGATGCAGGAATTCGGTCTCGCCCTCCGGCGGCACTCGCAGCAATCCGTCGGGTTTCGCGAATGCACTCGCGACCTTGGCCAGGAACTTGGTGCGTGCGATCCCGACCGTGATCGGTAGTCCGACCTGCTCGGCCACGTCGCGTCTGAGGTTGGCCCCGATCTGCAGCGGGTTTCCCACGATTTTGGCCAGCCCGCCGACCTCGAGAAAGGCCTCGTCTATGGAGATTCCTTCGACCAGCGGCGACGTGTCGTGAAAGACGTCGAACACGTCCTTGCTCGCCTGCGAGTACGCCGACATTCGCGGGGGAACGACGATTGCCTGGGGACACAGTGATCGAGCCTGACCACCACTCATCGCAGTTCGAACCCCGAATGCCTTGGCCTCGTAGCTTGCCGCCAGGACCACGCCACCACCGACGATGACCGGTCTGCCCGCCAGAGTCGGGTCGTCACGTTGCTCGACCGATGCGTAGAACGAATCGAGGTCCGCATGGAGGATCGTTGCGTCACCCGTAGGTCGACCACCCCCAGGATGATTACCGCCAGAACGAGCACCGCCAGGGTGATTACCTGGCGTTTCTCGATCCAGCGGTTCATGCGACACGAACATATGTTCCCATGCGCCACCGACACAACGAAAGGCCGCAAATAGATTCCATGGAATTGATCACGAATCGGGCGTACGGTGAAAGAATGATTCCACGGAATGCATATCGGTTCGGGGTCTGCTCATGACGGGGTCGGACCTGAGCGGTCACTTCGACAACCTCGTCCGCTTCGAAACCGAACTGTGGACGGCCGTCGACCAGCGACTCCGAATCGAGCACGACCTGCCACTGAGTCGATTCGAGCCGATGCAGATCATCGACAGGCTAGGTTCCTGTCGGGTCTTCGACATTGCCGAAGCCCTCGCGATCACCGTCGGTGGCACGAGCAAATTGGTGGATCGGATCGAGTCCTCGGGGCACTGCCGTCGACAATCCAATCCCGCCGACAAACGATCCTCACTCATCGCGTTGACCCCCGACGGCATTGGCCTGTTGCAGCGGGCGAAGGCCACGTTCGACGACGAACTGGCACGCCGTCTCGGTTCCGTGCTGACGCCCGAGGCTCTCGATCGGTTCGGCGCCACACTGGCCACGCTGCGCGAAGCCAACCGCCGACTGACACTCATCACCAAGGAGAAAGCATGACCGACACAATGCGCGCAATCGTGCTCGACGCCCCCGGCCCGCCAGAAGCATTGACGATCAAGGAGATTCCCATACCCGCGCCTACCACCGGCTGGGTACTGGTCCGTGTGAAGGCCTTCGGCCTCAATCGATCCGAATTGCACACCAGGCTCGGCCTCGCCGAAGGCGTGACGTTCCCGAGGGTGCTGGGCATCGAGGCCGTCGGCGAAGTGGTGAACTGCCCCGGCGGCGAGTTGACCGAAGGGCAGCAGGTCGCCGCCATGATGGGCGGGATGGGTCGGGTCTTCGACGGCGGATATGCCGAGTACACATGCGTTCCCGTCAGCCAGGTCGTTCCCTTCTCCAGCAAACTGGACTGGTCGACAGTGGGAGCTGTTCCCGAGATGCTGCAGACGTCGTACGGCTCTCTGACGGTGGGACTGGATGCGAAATCCGGTCAATCCTTGTTGATCCGGGGAGGAACCTCCTCGGTCGGCATGGCAACTGCAGTCCTGGCGAAGCAGTGGGGACTCACTGTCCTTGCGACCACCCGAGATGCGAGCAAAGCGTCGTCGTTGACCGCGATCGGGGTCGACCACGTTGTCCTCGACGACGGTGCCGTGGCAGGCCAGGTGCGAGACATTTTCCCGGACGGTGTTGATCTGGCTCTCGAATTAGTCGGAACACCAACACTTCCCGACACGTTGCGCGCCACTCGCGTTCACGGGACCGTGTGTTTCACGGGCATGTTGTCCAACGAGTGGACAGTCAAGGACTTCTATCCGATCGACTACATTCCACGCGGAGTGCGATTGACCTCGTACGGCGGGGACGCGTCCGACCTGCCTGCCGACGTACTGCAAGACTTCCTCTCCGCTGTCGCGTCAGGCGAGGCGGTGGTACCGATCGACGAGGTGTTCGCATTCGAGGACATCGCGCAAGCGCATGCCAAGATGGAAGCCGGTACGGCTCGTGGCAAATTGGTGGTGATGATCTGACCTGGTTTCTCACACCTGGTTTCTCACACCACGAATCGATAACCCATCCCCGCCTCGGTGATCAGATGCTTGGGGTTGGCCGGGTCGTCCTCGAGCTTGCGACGAAGTTGAGCCAGGTAGACACGCAGATAGTGAGTCTCGGTGTCGTAAGCCGGTCCCCACACCTCCCGAAGCAATTCCTTCTGCCCGACCAGCTTTCCGCGGTTGCGCACAAGCATCTCGAGCATGCCCCACTCGGTCGGAGTCAGGTGCACCTGTTCACCGCGCCGACTGACCGTTTTGGCAGCCAAGTCCACCGTGAACGACGCGGTCTCGACCGACGGTTCCGAGGTGTCGGCCGCCGAGGTTCCACGCCTCGCCGCTGCGCGCACGCGGGCCAGAAACTCGTCCATCCCGAAGGGCTTGGTGACGTAATCGTCGGCACCGGCATCGAGGGCCTCGACCTTGTCCGCGGAGTCGGTGCGCGCCGACAGCACGATGACCGGCGCCGTGCACCAGCCACGCAGGCCTGCAAGTACTTCGGTGCCGTCCATGTCCGGCAGTCCGAGATCGAGAATCACCACGTCCGGCGGCCGTTCCGCTGCAGCGCGCAGGGCCCCTGCTCCGGTGGACGCCGTCACCACGTCATATCCACGCACAGTGAGGTTGATGCGTAGTGCCCGCAAGATCTGCGGTTCGTCGTCGACAACCAGTATCCGGCTCATGACTCGCTTCCATTCGTTCCTGCACCGGCCAGTTCGACCATCATCGTCAACCCACCGCCCGGAGTGTCGGTGGCACTGACCGTTCCGCCCATCGCGTCGACAAATCCACGAACCACGGACAGCCCGAGGCCCACTCCGCCGGTGTTGTCGCGATCTCCCATCCGCTGGAACGGCTCGAACATCGATTCGGCTTCACCACGGGGTACACCGGGGCCGGTATCTGCGACGGTGATGACGGTGCGGTCTCCGACGCGTGCTGCTCCCACTCGCACCGGTGTTGTGCCGCCGTACCGCAATGCGTTGTCGACGAGGTTGGCGATCACTCTCTCGAGCAAACCCTGATCGGCTTGCACGGCAACAGTACCCACGTCGACGATCACACTGTGGGACCGGGAGTCCGACCGGCCGCCGATGCCTAATCCAAGCAACGCCCGGTGAACAACTTCGTCGAGGTACACCGCCCGCAACGTCGGCTTGACCACTCCCGCAGCCAGTCTGGACGAATCAAGAAGGTTGCCGACCAGCGCGGTCAACTGATCCGCAGACTCCTCGATGGTGGCCAGTAGTTCTGCCGTGTCCTCAGGTGAGAACTCGATGTCGTCGCTGCGCAAGCTCGACACAGCAGCCTTCACGCCGGCAAGCGGTGTCCGAAGGTCATGGCTCACAGCCGAAAGCAATGCTCGGCGCAGTTGATCAGCCTCGGTCAATGCAGCCGCCTTGCTCGCTTCGACCGTGAGCTTGTCCTGACGGATCATGCCGACCGCCTGGTGCGCGACAACGGTCAACACCCGACGATCACGCGCACTCAACTCCGGCCCCGACAGCATCAGTGCGTATTCGCCGTCGTTTACCTCGCACACGGAATCCGCGTCAGCTTCACGTGCCGGCGGTTCTGCACCCACGGCCGCGACTACGCCATCCTCATGATGCACCACCGAAACCCCACGTTGACGGTAGATTTCACGAGCTTTCTCGAGCAGCGTGGACAGGTCAGCACCGCGGAGAACCGACC
The DNA here is from genome assembly GCF_030407755.1 of Rhodococcus sp. APC 3903. Taxonomy (NCBI): domain Bacteria; kingdom Bacillati; phylum Actinomycetota; class Actinomycetes; order Mycobacteriales; family Nocardiaceae; genus Rhodococcus; species Rhodococcus sp. APC 3903. The sequence continues at coordinate 124,508 of NZ_JASDCV010000003.1, read as the reverse complement.
CCGCAAACAGTGTCAGAAGTTCCGCTTCCTCCGAAGCGCGCTTCGCTTCCCGAGCTTTTTTGGCGGCAGCGTCCACCAGAACGGCCACTGCCACAGCCACTATCAGCAGCACCACCGTCGTGATGAAGTTGTCGGGTTCGGCGATCGTGAAGCTGTACCTCGGGTCGGTGAAGAAGTAATTGAGCAGCAGTCCCGATAACAGAGCAGACAGCATTGCCGGCCCGACACCACCGAGCAGCGCGACCAGAACCACCACCACGAAGAACAACGCATTTTCGCCCTGCACACCGGAGATCCGGTCGATCAGACCCATGAGTCCGGCTGCGGCCGTCGGAACCACCACTGCCGCAATCCACGACAGCAAGCGGTACTCGGATCGGCCGAACAACGAGATCCGCCGACGGACGGTCGTTTCCTCATGGGTGACCATGTGAACGTCGATGCCGCCGGACTGCTGAACCACCGCGGCGCCGATCCCCTCGTCGAGGATGCGCGCCAGCCGAGAACGTCGAGACGTTCCCAGAACCAACTGTGTGGCGTTCTCCTCGCGGGCGAATTCGAGAAGCGTCGACGGTACGTCGTCACCGACAACGGTGTGAAGCGTGGCGCCGACCCCGACGGCCAACGCGCGCACCTTGCCCATTTCCGGGGCCGAGACGCCGGTGAGTCCGTCACCGCGCACGACGTGGACCACCATCAGCTCGGCACTCGATTTCGACGCGATACGGGATGCGCGTCGTACCAGCGTTTCCGACTCCGGTCCCCCGGTCACGGCAACGACGACACGCTCGCGAGCCTCCCAGGTATCGGTGATCTTGTTCTCGGCCCGGTACTTCGCCAGGGCGGCGTCCACCTGATCGGCCACCCACAGTAGAGCCAGTTCGCGTAGCGCCGTGAGGTTTCCGCGTCTGAAGTAGTTACCCAATGCCGCATCGACACGCTCCGGCGAATATACGTTGCCGTGAGAAAGTCTGCGGCGCAGCGCCTCCGGAGTGATGTCGACCAGCTCGACCTGCGCCGCACTACGCACTATCGCGTCCGGAACCGTCTCCTGCTGAACCACGCCGGTGATGTGCGCGACAACGTCGTTGAGGCTTTCGAGGTGTTGCACGTTGACCGTGGACAGGACGTCGATCCCGGCTTCGAGCAGTTCCTGCACGTCCTGCCAGCGCTTGTGATTCTTACTCCCCGGCGTGTTGGTGTGTGCCAACTCGTCCACGAGGACAAGGGCCGGCCGCCGAGCCAACACGGCCTCGACGTCCAGTTCCGGCATCCGTGTTCCGCGATAGTCCACCAGCTTCGGCGGAATGATCTCGAGGTCACCGATCTGCGCCGCCGTGCGGGCGCGGCCGTGTGTCTCCACAACGGCCGCGACCACGTCACAGCCACGATCTCGACGTCGATGAGCCTCACCGAGCATCGCGAAGGTCTTTCCGACGCCGGGGGCAGCGCCGAGGTAGATACGCAATTCACCGCGTTTGCGTGCCCTACCGAAAGATTGACCGACCTTCTCCGAAGAACTCACGTGACAATCATCCACCAGTCGTCGGCGCAGCACACGTAGGTGCCGTCAATCCGAGTGCCAGGTTCAATTCCAGGACGTTGACTCGCTCGGCTCCGAGAAATCCGAGTTGCCGACCGTCGGTGTGCTCAGCCACCAAGTCCCGCACCTGGTCTTCCGAGATGCCGTTGTTCGCCGCCACCCTCGCGACCTGCAGCTCGGCGTACGCCGGACTGATGTGGGGATCGATACCCGAGCCCGAACCGGTGACTGCGTCGACGGGAACCGATGCCGGGTCGACGCCCTCACGTGCCGCGATGGCCGCCCGGCGCTCGATGATGAATCCGGCCAGAATCTCGCTGCTCGGCCCCTGGTTGGACGGCAGTGCCGCAGCGGGATCACCGGTGGCAAAAGGATCCTCGTCCGAAACGGATCCGACAACGCGGTTGTGGAAGAACGGGTCCTGCTGCCCTTCGGCAACCTGCGGATCAACACCCACCCAGGCACTGCCGACCACGCAACCGGCGGCATCAGTGACCGGTGAGCCTTCGGCAGATCCGGAGCTGATCCGGCTGACCCCCCACACCGCGGCGGGATAGATCACACCGAGAACGACCGTGAGTGCAAGTAATACGAGCAAACCCGCCCACACCTGTTTGGCAAAACCGATAGTGAAACGCATGTCAGGTCACCCAATTCCAGGAATCAAACGCACGACGAGATCGATCAACCAGATACCGACGAACGGTGTGATCACACCGCCGAGACCGTAGACGAGCAGGTTACGTCCGAGCAACTGCGATGCTGTCGACGGTCGGTATCGAACACCCTTGAGTGCCAACGGAATCAACCCGATGATCACCAAGGCGTTGAAGATCACGGCCGAGACGATCGCCGATTCGGGGGTGGCGAGCCGCATGATGTTCAACGCGTCCAGCTGCGGGTAGATGCCGCTGAACAATGCCGGCAGGATTGCGAAGTACTTCGCCAGGTCGTTCGCCAACGAGAATGTGGTCAAGGCGCCGCGGGTGATCAGCAATTGCTTGCCGATTTCCACTACCTCGATCAACTTGGTGGGATCGGAATCGAGATCGACCATGTTCCCGGCCTCTTTGGCTGCCGAGGTTCCCGTGTTCATCGCGACCCCGACATCCGCCTGGGCAAGGGCGGGCGCATCATTGGTCCCGTCACCGGTCATCGCGACGAGACGTCCGCCTTCCTGCTCCTTCCGGATCAGGGCCAGTTTGTCTTCCGGGGTGGCCTCCGCCATGAAGTCGTCGACGCCCGCCTCATCGGCAATCGCCTTCGCGGTCAACGGATTGTCGCCGGTGATCATGATCGTGCGAATACCCATCGCCCGGAGTTCGGCGAACCTGTCAGCCATTCCCGGCTTGACGACGTCGGACAACGCGATCACGCCGAGGATCGAGGTGCTCTCACCGTGCTTGACGGCAACTACCAGTGGTGTTCCGCCGGCTTCGGCGATGTCGTTCACGGTATCGGTCACCGCGGTCTCTGCATGTCCACCGCCACTGACGACCCAGTTCATCACCGCATCTGCTGCACCCTTTCGGATTTGGCGTCCGGAGTGGTCGAGTCCGCTCATCCGCGTTTGTGCCGTGAAGGGAACGAACTCGGCGCGTTCCTCGTCGAGCGTCGGTTCGGCCGCGAGAGAGAACTCTGCTGCGCACAACTCGACGATGCTCCGTCCCTCGGGAGTTCCGTCAGCCAGGCTCGACAAGCGCGCTGCCGCAGCAAGATCGTCGGCGGATACGCCGGGTGCCGGGTGGAGCGCGGTCGCCCGGCGGTTGCCGAAGGTGATGGTTCCGGTCTTGTCCATCAACAGGGTGTCGATGTCGCCCGCAGCTTCCACGGCACGCCCCGACATCGCGAGAACGTTGCGCTGGACGAGGCGGTCCATGCCCGCGATACCGATCGCCGAGAGCAGCGCTCCGATGGTCGTCGGGATCAGGCAGACGAGGAGTGCGATCAGCTTGATCGGATCCTGCTCGTGCCCCGCGTACAAGCCCATCGGGCCGATGGCTACGACGGCGAGGAGGAAGATGACCGTCAACGACGCGAGCAGGATGTTGAGCGCAATCTCGTTGGGTGTCTTCTGACGCGAGGCGCCTTCGACGAGCGCGATCATCCGGTCCACGAACGAACTGCCCGGGGCTGCGGTGATTTCCACGACGATCCGGTCGGAGAGAACCGTCGTACCACCGGTGACGGCGCAGCGGTCGCCACCAGATTCACGGACTACCGGGGCGGATTCACCGGTGATCGCCGATTCATCCACGGAGGCAATACCTTCGACCACGTCGCCGTCGCCGGGGATGACCTCGCCGGCAACCACGATCACCCGGTCGCCGACCACCAGTTCGGTGCCGGAAACCGATTCGATCGCGCCGCTCATCGTGATCCGATGTGCTGTGGTGTCCTGCTTGACCTTGCGCAGGCTGGCCGCCTGAGCCTTGCCTCGCCCTTCGGCCACGGATTCGGCTAGGTTCGCGAAGATCACCGTGAACCAGAGCCACAGGGTGATCACCCATGAGAACACCGAGGGATCGGCGATCGCCATGACGGTGGTGATGACGGAACCGACGAACACCACGAACATGACCGGGTTACGCGCCAAGTGGCGTGGATCGAGTTTGCGTACGGCCCCCGGCAACGCGGTGATCATCTGCCGCGGGTTGAATACGCCTGCGTGTACTTGACGGGACTGCCCTGGATCAACCTTGCCGGCAGCGTCTTGCGCTACCACGGGTTTCTCACTGATACGCACGGTCATTGAAGAGCCTCCGCTAGCGGGCCCAGCGCGAGGGCCGGGAAGAATGTAAGTGCAGCAACAAGAACGACGGTTCCGGTCAACAGGCCGGTGAACATCGGACCGGATGTGGGGAGGGTGCCGGCCGTCGGCGCCACCTTCTTCTGAGAGGCCAGCGCACCGGCCAGAGCGAGAACGAAGATGATGGGCAGGAATCGGCCCAGAAGCATGCAGATTCCGAGAGACGACTGGAACCAGTCGCTGGTGACGGTCAGACCGCCGAACGCGCTGCCGTTGTTGTTCGAGGCGGAAGCGAAAGCGTAGAGCACCTCGCTGAACCCGTGGATCGATCCCGGCGTGCCCGGATCTCCCCCGTTGCCTTGATAACCGGTGGTCGAACCGAGGATCACGGTGATGGCGGTACCGATCAGGACCAGTGCGGGCATGACCAGGATCGACAGCGCCGCAAGGGTTATCTCGCGACGACCCAACTTCTTGCCGAGGTATTCGGGCGTGCGACCGACCAACAGTCCGCCGACGAACACTGCGATCAGCGCCAGCACAAGAATCCCGTAGAGGCCGGTTCCGACTCCGCCCGGCGCGATTTCGCCGAGCAACATGTTGAGCAGGACCGCGCCGCCGCCGAGGGGCGACATGCTGTCGTGGGCCGAGTTCACCGCACCCGTCGACGTTCCCGTAGTCGCCACCGCGAACAATGCCGATCCGGGGATTCCGAAGCGAACTTCCTTGCCCTCCATCATCGAACCAGCTGCTGTGGCGGCAACACCGCGTGCGCCGGATTCGGCAGCGAGCGTCACCGCGAGCAGTCCGCTCCACAGGATTCCCATCACTGCGAGCAGGGTGAGGCCTTGCCTACGATCACCGACGAGAGTTCCGAATGTTCGTGTGAGGCAGACCGGAATCAACAGGATCGCCAGAATCTCGACGATATTGCTCAGCGGGGTGGGGTTCTCGAACGGGTGCGCCGAGTTGGCAGCCAAGATCCCGCCGCCGTTCGTGCCGAGTTCCTTGATCGCTTCCTGGGACGCGACGGGAGCTAGTGCATTGGTCACCGCATTGCCGTCGAGGCCGGTGGAGGCGAAACCGCTGTGGAACGACTGGATCACTCCCTGGCTCAACAGGATCAGGGCGATCACGAAGGAGAACGGGAGGAGGATGCGCAGAGAACCACGCGTCAGATCGACCCAGAAGTTGCCGATTTCGCCGCCCCGGGCAACCCGAATGAAGCCACGAACCAATGCGATGGCCACCGCCATCCCGACTGCGGCAGAGACGAAGTTCTGCACCGCCAGGCCGACGGGCTGAACGAAGTTGCTCATCGTCGTTTCCGGCGTGTACGACTGCCAGTTCGTGTTCGCCACAAAGGAAATCGCGGTGTTGAAGGCAACGGCAGGGCTGACGCCGGACAGTCCGTCACTCAGCGGTAGTACACCCTGAATCCGTTGGAGAAAGTACAAGAACAATGCGCTCGCCAACGAGAATCCGAGAACGCTTGCGGCGTAGCCGTACCACGTCTGCTCGGCCCGCGAGTCGATCCGGCCGACGCGGTAGATCACACTCTCGACCCGCAGATCTCGCGTCGACGTGTAAACGCGTGCCATGTAGTCGCCCACCGGAACGTAGGCAATTGCCAGAACGGCGAGGACAAAAGCGATCTGCAGGCCGGCTGCAAGAGCGGGCGACATCAGAACCTCTCAGGATCTACGAGTGCAACGAGTAGATAAATGACCAATGCCGCGGCGACGGCGATCAGAACCACGCTGACCACACCGGCAACCGTCATTTGGGAGCGCTCGCCTGTAGGGCGCGCAGCACCAGCGCGCACACGAGAAAACCACCGAGAATCAGAGCAACGTAGGCCAGATCGGCCATGAGCTTCCCTCTTCGAAATCTTTTGCCGTGCTGCTGTGCATCGCAGCCATGACGCTCGGTCGCCCTCGACCGGATGCGCTCTCTCAGCTTCGACCTCCAGAGAGGCCGATTCCGTGTCTCTGACGATCCACTTACGCACTGACCTGGCGTCTTGACGCGATCTTGACGCGGAACCCAAGTTCGCTGATACTGAAACAAGTTACTGTTCGTTCGAACGAACAGTTTTGCGAAGGGAACCTGATGACTTCTCGAACCGACCACGATCTCGCCCCCGGCCTTGTCGACCAGGTTGCGAGTCTGGCTTCGGGTGCTACCTCGTCCGTCGCGGCCACGGAGGCAACGCTGAGCCGGATCGAGGCCACTCAGCCTCACCTCAATGCGTTCAAGATCGTGCGGCGCGAGAAGGCACTCGAAGAAGCTGCCGAGGCCGACAGGCGTCTCGCACTCGGCGAGCGCCTACCTCTTCTCGGCGTGCCGATCGCAGTGAAGGACGACGTCGACATCACCGGCGAACCCACCGCCTTCGGTTGCCCTGGCGATTTCCCGGCCAAGACCGAGGACTCGGAGATGGTTCGACGCCTCCGCGACGCCGGCGCAGTGATCGTGGGCAAGACCAACAGCCCGGAACTGGGCCAGTGGCCGCTCACGAGCGGTTCAGCCTTCGGTTACACGCGCAATCCGTGGTCGCGTCACCACACTCCAGGCGGATCGTCGGGCGGCACCGCGGCGGCCGTCGCTGCCGGATTGGTCAGCGCCGGAATCGGTTCCGACGGAGCCGGTTCCATCCGAATCCCCGCGGCCTGGACCAACCTCGTCGGAATCAAGCCGCAGCGCGGGCGCATCTCCACCTGGCCCGACGCCGAAGCCTTCTACGGCCTGACGGTCAACGGCCCGCTCGCTCGCACCGTCGCCGACGCGGCACTGCTGCTCGACGTCGCTGCCGGCAACCACGACGGCGATCTCCACAAGCCGACACCGGTCACCGTCAGCGACGCGGTGGGACGCGACCCCGGAAAGCTGAAAATCGCTCTTTCCCTTCGTAATCCGTTCACCGCCACTCCTGTGAAGCTGGACCCGGAAGTGTGCCTGGCCGTGCATTCGATCGCCGACACGCTGCGGGAACTCGGACACCACGTCGTCGTCGACGATCCCGCATACGGCCTGATCTTCGGCCTGAACTTTCTGCCCCGCTCACTCGTCGGGGTCCACGACTGGCTCGGACGCGTTCCCGACCCGACACTGGTCGATGCCCGAACACGCGGAAATGCACAGAACGGCAAGCTACTTCGTGGTGCGCCACTGCGCGCGGCCCGCGCGGCCGAACCGCGGATGCGAAAGCGGATCGGAGCGATCTTCGACACCTACGACGTCGTCCTGGCACCCACGACGGCAACTCCACCGATCATGGCGACCGCGATCGACGGCATCGGTGGTTGGGACACTGACAAGGTCATGACCGGCGCCTGCCCGTACGCGTGGCCGTGGAACGTCCTCGGCTGGCCCTCGGTCAACGTGCCGGCCGGATTCAGCAAGGCCGGCCTGCCCATCGGTGCGCAGTTGATGGGCAACGAGAACACCGAACCTCTGTTGGTCTCCCTCGCTTCACAATTGGAATCGGTCCTGCGTTGGGATCAGGTCCGACCCGAGCCGTGGTGGTGACCCGATGAGTAACCGGGACGTTCGCGAGCGAATACTCGACGCCGTTCTGCACGTCGTCGGTACCGACGGCATCCCGGGTGTGAGCAACCGGCGCATCGCCGCGCAGGCCGGCGTCTCACTCGGATCGATCACGTATCACTTCGCGAGCCAGTCGGACATGCTCCGCGCTGCTCTGTCTCGTTTCGTGACAGACGAGACGACGCGCCTGCGCGCCTTGGCCGAGGAGTACCGCGACAAAGGTCTCAGCGTCGAGGATGCCGCGGCAATAGCTGAGAAGGTGACGCGAGATCTTTCGTTCTCGGCCGAGCGGATCGCGCCGTTCGAGATGTACATCGCCGCCGGCCGCGACCACGAACTCCATGAAGTGGCGGTCGAATGCTTTGCCGCCTACGACGATTTGACCGTCACGATTCTGACGGCACTCGGCGTACCGGATCCCGAATCGATTGCATCGACTCTCGTTGCCGTCATCACTGGACTCCAACTCCGACGCCTGGCCACCGGCGTCGACGAGCAGGACATCGGCGCGGCGATCCTCAGGGTCCTCCGGCCCCTGTGAGTGGTTAGGCAGTCCCTGGACTCCCTAACCGCTCACGGGGCCGGAGGCCCTAGAAGCCCAGCCGGCCGAGCTGCTTCGGGTCGCGCTGCCAGTCCTTGGCGACCTTGACGTGCAACTCCAGGAAGATCCGCACACCGAGCAGCTTCTCGATCTGCAGGCGCGCACTGGTACCGACTTCCCGCAGACGCGCTCCGCCCTTACCGATGACGATGCCCTTCTGGCTGGGCCGCTCGACGTAGAGCAACGCATGGACGTCCAGCATCTCGCCCTGCTTCTCGGTGCGTCCTTCGCGCGGGATGACCTCCTCGATCACCACGGCCAGGGAGTGCGGCAATTCCTCACCGAGACCCTCGAGCGCAGCCTCACGGATGAGTTCGGCCATGAGCACCTCTTCGGGCTCGTCCGTCAATTCACCGTCCGGGTAGAAGGCCGGGCCCTCGTCCATCAGACCGGCGAGGACGTCGACCAGGATCTCGACCTGTTCGCCCGACTTCGCGGACACCGGAACGACCTCGGATTCGGGACCGAGCAAGGTGGACAGCGCAAGCAACTGCTTTCCGACGGCGTCGCGGCTGACCTTGTCGATCTTGGTGACGATGCCGACCAGCTTGGTCTTGGGCGCCATCTGACGGATCTGCTGCACGATCCAGCGGTCTCCGGGCCCGATGGCCTCGTCGGCCGGGATGCACAGGCAGATGACGTCGACCTCGGAGTACGTGTCACGAACCAGGTCGTTGAGGCGCTGCCCGAGCAATGTGCGCGGCTTGTGCAGTCCAGGGGTGTCCACCAGGATCAGCTGCGCATGCTCGCGGTGAACGATGCCACGAATCGTATGGCGCGTCGTCTGCGGGCGCGAGGACGTGATCGCGATCTTGCTGCCGACCAACGCATTGGTCAGCGTGGACTTACCCGTATTGGGTCGACCCACGAAACACACGAAGCCTGACCGGAATTCGTTCTTGCTCATAACTGCTCCTCGCTGAACACTCGCTCAGTCATCGGTGTCTTCTGTCTCTTCGTCTTCGGACCGCGGGATGCGCTGCACGAACACCGTGCTGATGCGTACCCGGCCTCGGCCCGTGTTGGTTCCCTCACCGCGCAGGATCAAACCGTCGTATTCCACCTCGGAACCAGGAAGCGGAACTCGGCCGAGTACGTATCCGATCAGCCCGCCGACGGTCTCCACCTCGTCGAGTTCGAGTTCGAGATCGAACAATTCGCCGAGGTCTTCGATGGGAAGCCTCGCGGATACGCGGAACATTCCGTCGCCGAGATCCTCGATGGGCGGCGTCTCGTCCTCGTCGTACTCGTCGGCGATCTCACCGACGATCTCTTCGATGACGTCCTCGATCGTGACCAGCCCGGCGATTCCGCCGTACTCGTCGACGAGGATCGCCATGTGATTGCGGTCGCGCTGCATCTCGGCCAGCAAGCTGTCGAGTGGCTTCGAGTCGGGAACGAAGACCGCCGGCCGCATGACGTCGCAGACGTTGACGTTCCGGCCGCCGTCGGGCAGGTGGTAGGTCTGCTTGACCAAATCCTTGAGGTAGACGACACCGAGCACGTCGTCGACGTTCTCCCCGATGACCGGCAAGCGCGAGTGACCACTGCGCACGGCCAACGACGTCGCCTGTCCGGCATTCTTGTCATTTTCGATCCACACCATGTCGGTGCGAGGCACCATCACCTCGCGTGCCGACGTGTCTCCGAGTTCGAAGACGGACTGGATCATTCGGCGTTCTTCGTCGGCGACGACGCCGCGTTCCTGCGCCATGTCCACGAGTTCACGCAACTCGATTTCCGAAGCGAACGGACCGTTGCGGAAGCCCTTACCCGGGGTCAAGGCGTTACCCACGAGGATCAGGACGCGACTGATCGGCCCGAGCAGAACACCGATCCACAGCAGTGGCAACGACGCGGCCATCGCGATGGAGTACGCATGTTGGCGCCCAAGCGTTCTCGGTCCGACGCCGATGACCACGTACGAGACGAGAACCATGATCACCGCGGTGACGGTCAGCGCCCAGCCCAACGAGAGGATGTCGATCAGACCGCCCACGAGTACGACGGTGGCCGTGATCTCGCACAAAATGCGAAGCAGGACCATCAGGTTCACGTATCGCGGACGATCGGTCAGAATGCGCTGCACGCGCGCGGCGCCGGCTCGCTCTTCCTTTGCCATCTCGTCGATGCGCGCCGACGAAATGGTGTTGAGCGCCGAGTCGACGGCCGCGAAGACACCACCGACCGGGACAAGAGCAATCGCCAGAACAAAGAGCGCTATGGCGCTACTCACTACAGAACCCCCGGATGCCTGTTATCGGTCCACTCCGTCGACGAAACCGGTCTTGCCGAGCAGCTTCTGATCGCGTTCGGCCAGTGCTGCTTCGCGGTCGATACGGCGAAGGTCTTCGTACCACTCTTCGAGGAGGCTGTTCTGCAAGCCGAACATCTCCTTCTCCTCTTCCGGCTCCGCGTGGTCGTAGCCGAGGAGGTGCAACACACCGTGGACGGTCAGGAGGGCAAGTTCGTGGGCCAGTGAATGCCCGGCCTTGTCAGCCTGATCCGCGGCAAAAGACGGACACAACACGATGTCGCCGAGCATCGACGGTCCAGGCTCCGCGGAATCAGGACGGCCACCCGGCTCGAGTTCGTCCATCGGGAACGACATGACGTCGGTCGGGCCCGGCAGGTCCATCCAGCGAACGTGCAGATCCGCCATCGTCGCGGAGTCGACGAGAACCATCGACAGCTCGGCCGCCGGATGGACATCCATCCGAGCGATCACGAAACGGGCAACGCTGATCAACTCCGGTTCGGAGATGTCCATGCCCGATTCGTTCGAGACCTCGATGCTCATGTGCGACGCTCTTTCCTGGGAAAAGTAGGGGTTGATGCGTCGATCAGCCTACCGTCGCGGTGAATGAGCATGTGCAGCGCGGCGCTGCGCCCGGTTTCCGACGGCCAACTCGCCGGACCGATCCGATTCGTGACGCTCGTAAGCGTCGACGATGTGGGAGACCAGCCGATGACGTACGACGTCACTGCTGTCGAGGGTGGCGAAATGAATATCGTCGATCCCGGTGAGGATTTCGGATGCCGCACGCAGACCCGAACGGGCCCCACCAGGTAGATCGACCTGGGTCACGTCTCCGGTGACCACGATCTTGGAACCGAACCCGAGACGGGTCAGGAACATCTTCATCTGCTCGGCCGTGGTGTTCTGCGCTTCGTCCAAGATGATGAAGGCATCGTTGAGCGTCCGGCCGCGCATGTAAGCGAGCGGAGCGACCTCGATGACTCCGGCCTGCATCAACTTCGGAATCGCCTCGGGATCCATCATGTCGTGCAATGCGTCGTGCAGCGGGCGCAGATACGGATCGATCTTCTCGTGCAGCGTGCCGGGCAGAAAGCCCAGTCGCTCGCCGGCCTCGACTGCCGGCCTGGTCAGGATGATCCGAGAGACCTGCTTGGCCTGCAACGCCTGAACGGCCTTGGCCATGGCGAGGTAGGTCTTGCCGGTACCGGCCGGGCCGACTCCGAACACGATGGTGTTCTCGTCGATGGCGTCGACGTAGCGTTTCTGGTTGAGGGTCTTGGGCCGAATCGTCTTGCCCCGACGCGAAAGAATGTCGAGGGAGAGCACCTCGGCCGGAGACTCGCCGACCTCGTTGGTGAGCATGCCGATGGTTCGTCGAACAGCATCCGGTGCGATGGGTTGCCCCCGACCGGCCAGCGACGCCAATTCACTGAACACACGTTCTGCCAGCGCAACGTCTGCAGCCGTCCCCGACAAGGAGATGGTTCCGCCACGTACGTGAATGTCGGCACGAAGCTCACGTTCGATCGCGGTGAGATTCTCGTCCGTCGCCCCCAGGATTTGGCGCACGGTCTCCGGCGCCAGATCCATACTCGAACGGACGGTGCGCTCTGCGGGCAGAGCGCGATCGGTGATGGTGGTTACACGGTTCCCGTCGAGTTCACTGTGTTCACTCACGTGGTGAATATGGCCTGCTTTCTGGTCCGATCAGCCCACTCGACTCGTGAGCCTCGATACTTCGAAGTCTAGCGCCAGAGTCGGACACGGCCCACTTGTTAATCGTCCCGGCCTAATCCTCGCGGCGACCGGACGGCAGCGATTCTCGGATCCATTCCGACGCTTGGGCGACGACCTCGGCGCTTCTGTCCGGACTGATACCCGCGATGACCAGGCATACGGCGGCAAAGGATTCGCCAGAGTCGGTGATGAGCCCACTGTTGGCCTGATCGAACAAAGTGATCGTGATCGCCTCGGTCATCGCTACCAGAGTCTCGGCCGGCAGGTATGTCGAGAAGGTGCCGTCACGCTGACCTCGCTCGACGACGCTGACACTCACGGCGCGCGCGGGCTCCATCAAATCGAGAATCCGCTGCTCCCCCAACTCTTTGCGGGCAAAGCTGAGCAGCATCCGGAATCGATCGCCGACCGGCCATGACAGCAATGCCAGAACGGCAGTCGCCAGATCCGGGCGCTCGGGCGGCTCACCGGCTTGGCTCAGCGCAGCAACGAGATCGGTCGACGCCTCGTCCACGATGCCGTTGATCAGCGCCTCACGGCTGTCGAAATGCGCGTACACGGTTCGTCTGACCACACCGGCAGCCTTTGCTACGTCGTCCATGCTCGCATCCGGATCAGCAGCGAACGCCGTGATCGCCGCCTCGATGATGCGATTGCGATTCGCCGCGGCCTGACTACGACGCTGCCTTCCGCCCGATTCGGCAGTTCCCGAAACGACTGTGCCCGAATGCGTCAACGCGCGTTCCACCTCTTTCGACTGCCCAACTGTGATCTAGGTCAATCATAGTTGCACATCGATGTGCAAGTTATTAACTTACACATCAGTGTGCAAATAGATCGAGGAGTCTCTTCGATCATCAGGAACGGAGTCGCGTCATGACGACACTCATGAGCAAACCTGTCTCGGAGATGGACCAGCCGTACTCACGGCGGTGGGCCGCGCTCGGGGTGTTGTGCCTGAGTCTGCTGATCGTCGTGATGGCGAATACCGCGCTGATCGTCGCGGCGCCGGACATGACCAGAGACCTCGGGCTCACCAGCACGCAACTGCAATGGGTCATCGACGGCTACACAGTCCCCTACGCCGCGCTGATGTTGCTGTTCGGCGTGATCGGTGACAAGTACAGTCGCCGCGGAGCGCTTCTGGCCGGACTCGCCGTGTTCGCCGGCGGCGCCGTCTTCGGCAGTATCGCGGACACCACCAACGCCGTCATCGCGGCACGAATGATCATGGGCGTCGGCGCCGCGATCATCATGCCCGCGACGCTTTCGCTTCTGGTCGCGACCTTTCCCAAGGCGGAGCGATCACGCGCCATCGCGGCGTGGGCGGCGACGTCGGGTCTGGCGATTGCCCTCGGCCCGCTGTTGGCCGGATGGATTCTCGACAGCCATTCCTGGAGCATCACTTTCCTGATCAACGTCCCGATCGCCGCAGTCGTTGCCGTCGCCGCCGTAATCCTGGTGCCGCCGAGCAAGGCCGAGCACCTGGGCCGGATCGACTGGATCGGCGGCGCACTCTCGGTGGTCACCATCGGATCGCTCGTGTACTCGATCATCAACGGATTCCACTTCGGGTGGACCGGCGGACCCATCGGCGCCGCCATGCTCGCTGCGATCGGCCTCGTCTCGTTCGTCGTCTGGGAACTGCGTCACCCGCAGCCACTGCTCGACGTCCGCAAACTCGGCCAGCGCATGGTCGGCGGCGCGACACTCGCCGTACTTCTGCTCTTCCTGGCCGCCTTCGGTGCCATCTACTTCATCTCACAGCAGTTCCAGTTCATCCTCGGCTACGGCGCACTCGAAACCGGTGTTCGTCTGCTGCCCTTGGCAATTGCCGTTTCGATCGGCGCCGTGGTCAGTGGCCGGATCACTCCGCTGATCGGCGTCCGGGCATCCATCGTCGGCGGCATGGTCGTCGCCGCGGTCGGTGTTCTGATTCTCACGCAGGTAGACGGCGATTCGGGCTACTGGATGTTCGCTGTCCCACTGATCCTGCTCGGCCTGGGCATCGGCTTGAGTGAACCGCCGGCCACCGACGCCATCATGGACAACTTCTCCGAGGACGATCTCGGCGCTGCTGGTGGCCTCAACGACACCGCCATCGAACTCGGCGGCTCTCTGGGAATCGCGATCCTGGGCTCGATCCTCGCTGCGAGCTACAAGGATTCGATCGCAGGATTCATCAGCGGTATGCAGGTTCCACAGTTGACGGGTGAGCTGGCGCAACAGGCCGCGTACGCGATGGAGGTGTCGGGAGAATCCGTCGGCGGCGCTTCGTTGGTCGCCGAAGAGATGGCAGGCAACCCCTTGGCTGCAGCTCAGGCAGCGCCGTTGCTCGACGCCGCCGGCAGTGCCTACGCCGACGCGATTTCGGCGGCCAGCTGGGCGGGCGGCCTTGCACTGTTCGTGGGGGCAGTTGTCGTGGCGTTCATCCTGCCGGGCAAGAAGGCCCCTGTGCAAGAAGGCCCCGTGTCAGTCTGACGTGCTCGGAGCCAGCGGGTCTTCGGCGAGAACCAACTCGCGGGAGACCCGCCAGGACTCGGTCGAGGGTGAGAGAAATGCGTCGTGCCCTTCGCCCTCGATCACACGCAGTGCCACGGGATCACCAGCCGCTTCGGCAGCCTTCGCATACCGGGAGCTCACCTTGGCCGGCACCTGCAGATCCTCCGCACCCGTGACGCACACAACGGGAACGCCGATCGGCAGTCGATGCTGT
This sequence comes from Rhodococcus sp. APC 3903, assembly GCF_030407755.1. Classification (NCBI taxonomy): domain Bacteria; kingdom Bacillati; phylum Actinomycetota; class Actinomycetes; order Mycobacteriales; family Nocardiaceae; genus Rhodococcus; species Rhodococcus sp. APC 3903. Next base: position 109,353 of record NZ_JASDCV010000003.1, on the reverse strand, counting down.
GGCGACGCATTGCGATACAGATCCGGGTCCGCTTCGAACGGAACGCCGAACAGATCCTCGATGAAGCTGATCCGTCGTCCACGCTCGCCTGCCGACGCCAGATCGAGTGCGGCAGCCTGCGCGATTACCCGTTCAGGCCGGGTGAACGTGTCCTTCTCTCCCGCCAGCCACACTGCAAGATGTCCGCCGGCCGAATGCCCGAGCAGGCGAATCTGATTCAGATCGAATTCGGCCGAGGACTTCGCGGCAACCAGTCCGGGGATTTCGTCGTACGCCGTTTTCACGTCGGCGGACATTTCCGGCCAACCACCGCCCGCCCCGAGGCGGCGGTATTCGATGTTCCACACTGCGACGCCGTGCCGCGCGAGTTCGACGGCAAATGCGGTGCCCAGATTCAATCCGTACTGCCCGCTCCAGAAGCCGCCGTGGATCTGCATGACGATCGGGATCGGGCCGTCAACCGCCTCGTCGGGAACGTAGAGATGCCCGAACTGTTGCTCGTGTCGGCCGTACGGAATCTTGAATCGAGGCACCGAGGAAATCTATCTCAGGCGAGGGCGCTGCCTGCGGCCCAGTCTGCCCACGAGAGGGTCCAGTCGCCGTTCTGCCACACCTCCAGCGGAGCCCCGCCGGTGTTCTTGATCTCGACGACATCTCCTGGCTGCGAGAAATCGAAGAACCATTTGGCATTGGCCGCACTGAGATTGAGGCAACCGTGCGAGGTGTCGGTGTTTCCCTGCGCCCAGACGGTGCTCTCCAACTCGTGAAGATAGATACCGTCCGTGCTGATGCGGGTGGCCCAGTTGATGGATTCCTTGTAGCCCAGGCGCGAGTTGATCGGCAGACCGTAGGTCGACGAATCCATGATGACGGGATTGGCCTTGTCCATCACGGTGTACGTGCCGGGCTGGGTCCAGAACGAGAGCGTCGTGCCGCCGATCGTTTCGGTGCCGCCCATTCCCATCGAGGTCGGCATCTCCTTGATCACCTGACCGTTTTCGTAGACGGTCACCATCTTGGTGTTGTCGTCGGCGACCGAGACGTGGGAGTCGCCGATCTTGAAGGACACGGTGTCGTCCTGTTGGCCGTACAGTCCGTTGCCGAGTTGCTTGCCGTAGATGTTCGCGTTCACCGAGACCGTCGTGCCTGGTGCGTAGTAATTCTGCGGACGCCAGTGAACATTCTGACCGTCGACCCAGTACCACGATCCTTGTACGGGCGGATTGGTGGTGACCACCAGAGACTTCTCGGCCGCGGCTTTGTCACCGATCAACTCGTCGAAATGAACGGCGACGACCGTGCCGACGCCGTACGTGCCACCGTCCGAAATCGAGGCGCCACCGGTGGTGTTGATGTACGCGCGAGTCTGATTACTCGGCGCGACGGTGGTCAGCGTCGTGTTCTTGGTCGTGGCAACACCATTCGCGTCGACGGCATCGACGACAAGCTTGTAGGTCTTGCCGTATCCGAGTGGTTCGCTCGGCTTCCAGGACGTCTTGTCAGGCGTCGTGATACCGGCGACTTCCTTACCTTCGGGATTGGTCAGCGCGACGGTCGTCAGTGTTCCCTTCGCGACCTGGACCTCGATGGGATCGAGGGGGCTCACGGGGGTTCCGCCGTCGGCGGGAGTGACGGTGACGAGCGCCTCGCTGGTCGGTGTGGTGGTGACGGCATTACCGGAAGAGCCCGGGTTGTCTCCGGTGGAGACCGTGCACCCCGCAACCAGCATCATCGCCGCCGCGGCACACACCGCTCCGGCAATTCGCATATGCGCACGTGACAACATCTGGCCTCCTGAAATCCCCGAACCAACTCACGCCGAAGGCGACCCCCGACGTCCTTACGATAGTGCGCAAATCTGACACTTCGCTGAGCGCCGGATCCGATTCAGCTCGGGATCACACCAACGTCAGTGCAGTCACAACAAGATCAGTGCAGTCACAACAAGATCAGTGCAGTGGCCGTGGTCCCCAGCGATCGGTCAGCACTCCGATCGCGCCGAGAGCAACAGCCCCGGCGGTCGACGTGCGCAGGACCGTCGGCCCGAGAAGCACCGGAGTGGCCCCGGCCTCCGACAACGCACTGATCTCCGAATCGTCGAGCCCACCTTCGGGACCGACAACGAGAAATACCTCGTCCGCGCTCGCCAACGGCAAGCCGGCCAACGGCGTCGTCGCCGATTCGTGAAGCACCGCAACCACAGCGCCGCGGGCAACGGCGTCGCGAACCAACGCGATCACCGCCGCCGTCTTGTGCAGATCCGAAATCTCCGGGACGAACGCGCGTCTGGACTGCTTCGCCGCAGACACTGCGGCACTTCGCCAGCGTGCGACGCCCTTGGCGAGCTTCGGGCCTTCCCATTTGGCGACACAACGCAGGGACTGCCACGGAATCACGGCGTCGATACCAGCCTCGGTGGCCAGTTCGACGGCCAACTCGGAGCGCTCGGCCTTGGGCAGTGCCTGAATCAGGGTCACCAACGGCTTGGGCTGCTCGAGAACCTGAACGTCGCTGACCAACAGTTCGAGGCGATCCTTGCCGACGCTCGTCACCTCGGCGTCGGCTACCCGGCCACGTCCGTCGGCCAACACCAAACGCTCGCCGACACCGATCCGGCGGACAGTGGCCGCGTGGCGGCCCTCCTGCCCGTCCAGAACTGCGATTTCACCGACGCCGGGAACCGGGTCGAGAAAGAAGACCGTTGCGGCCACCGTCAGCGGCCGCTGAATGCTTCGCGAAGACGCGAGAACAGACCACCGCTGTTCTGCGACGTCGTCGAAACGACCTCGGCTTCGTCACGATCGCGGAGCAGCTTGAATTCCTTGAGCAGCTTGGACTGCTTGTGATCGAGGCGGCTCGGGATGACCACCTCGAGGTGAGCGTGGACGTCGCCGCGCACTCCCGACCGCAGTTTCGGCATACCGTGACCGCGAAGAACAGCAACGTGCCCGGGCTGGGTGCCTGGCTCGATGGTGATTTCCTTGGGGCCGTCGATGATGGTGTCGACGGTGACGCTGGTACCCAGTGCTGCGTCGACCATGGGAACACGGATGGTGCAGTGCAGGTCTTCACCGTCCCGAACGAAGACGTCGTGCTGCTGCTCGACGATCTCGACGTAGAGGTCGCCGGGGTGTCCGCCGCCTGGGCCGACTTCACCCTGCGCAGTCAAACGGATGCGCATGCCACCGGCAACGCCCGCCGGAACCTTCACCGTGATGTCGCGCTTGGCCCGCACTCGGCCGTCGCCGCCACACTTGTGGCAGGGATCCGGGATGGTCTCACCGGCACCGCGGCACGTCGGGCAGGGACGCGAGGTCATGACCTGACCGAGGAACGAGCGCTGGATGGATTGAACTTCGCCGGCACCGTTGCAGGTCTCACAGCGGACAGGCTTGGAGTCGCCGTTGGTTCCGGCTCCGGTGCAGCTGTCGCACAGAATGGCCGTCTCGACGGTCACGTGCTTGCTGACTCCCGTCGCACATTCTGCGAGGGTCAGCTTGGTGCGAAGCAACGAGTCGGCTCCGGGCTGAACGCGACCGCGCGGCCCACGACCTGCGCCGCCACCGCCGCCGAAGAAGGCTTCGAAGACGTCGCCGAGGCCACCGCCACCGAATCCGCCGCCGAAGCCACCACCTCCGCCGCCACCGGACTCGAGCGGGTCTCCGCCGAGATCGACGATGCGACGCTTCTCCGGGTCGGTCAGGACCTCGTAGGCCGTCGAGATCTCCTTGAACTTGGCCTGCGCAGCCTCGTCAGGGTTGACGTCCGGGTGCAGTTCGCGTGCCAGCTTGCGGTAAGCGCGCTTGAGCTCCTGGTCTGTCGCGTTCTTGCCGACGCCGAGCAATCCGTAGTAATCCCGTGCCACGTTGAGTCTCTCGTCCTTCTCTTACTTCTAGGTTTTCCTCAGTCCTCGCGAGGAGGTGTGCCGACCAAATGTCGACGTCCGTCATCGCTCGGAGAGAACTTCGCCGATGTATCTGGCAACGGCGGCAACCGATGCAATTGTTCCCGGATAGTCCATCCGAGTGGGTCCGAGCACACCGACACCACCGAAAACGGTACCGGCCGCGCCGTAGCCAGTCGAAATCACGGAGGTTCCGCGCATCTGTTCGACCTGCGTCTCTTCACCGATCTGGACGGTGACCGTGCCGGAATTCTGCGTCGCAGCGAGCAGTTTGAGGACCACTACCTGCTCTTCCAGTGCTTCGAGCACTGCGCGCAGCGAACCGGGGAAGCCGGCCAGACCGGAGAAATCGGCGGCGTTGCGCGTGAGGTTGGAGGTTCCGCCCAGGACGAGGCGATCTTCCGGATGTTCGACCAGGGTCTCGACCAGAACCGTTGCCGACCGGATCACGGCGTCGCGCAGGTCGGCCGGAGACTCGTCGGCCAGTTCCGCCACGGCAATCGACGCGGCGGCCAGGCGCTTGCCTTCCAGGGCCCCGCCGAGAAGCGCGCGCAACCGGGACAGGTCTTCGTCTTCGAGGACGTCCCCGAGTTCGACGATTCGCTGATCGACGCGGCCGGAATCGGTGATGAGAACGAGGAGCAGGCGCGCCGGCGTCAATGCGACCACCTCGAGGTGGCGAACCGACGACGCGGACAGCGACGGGTACTGGACAACCGCGACCTGACGGGTCAGTTGCGCGAGCAGTCGCACCCCACGACGCAGAACGTCGTCGAGGTCGACACCCGACTCCAAGAACTCCAGGATCGCTCGGCGCTCGGGCCCGGACATGGGCTTGACGTCGGCGATGCGATCGACGAATTCGCGGTATCCCTTGTCGGTCGGAACGCGGCCGGAACTGGTGTGCGGTTGGGCGATGTAGCCCTCGGCCTCGAGGAATGCCATGTCGTTGCGCACAGTGGCGCTCGACACTCCAAGGTTGTGACGCTCGACCAGGGCCTTGGATCCCACCGGGTCCTGGGTGGAGACGTAATCGGCCACGATTGCACGTAAGACCTCGAAACGCCTGTCGTCGGTACTCGACATCGTTGCCACCTCCGTTTCCTGAACAGAACGAACACCGACATTTACACATCGGTTCCCACTGGCAGTCTAATCGCCCGAGCGCCAGAGACGGCTGTTGCCCTTACTGTGGAGTGAGATCGGCGAAGGGTCGATCGCACAACCATGGACAAGGCGGCACATGATCTTCAAAGGCGTGATGGACGGCAAACCGTATCCCGATCACGGACTGTCTCTACGCGACTGGTCGAAGTTCCCTCCACGTCAGGTTCGACTCGACGAGATCGTGACCACCACGAAGGTCCTCGAACTCGATCGCCTGCTGTCGGAGGACTCGACCTTCTACGGCGATCTGTTCCCTCACGCAGTGCAGTGGCGCGGCACTCTCTACCTCGAGGACGGCCTGCACCGAGCGGTTCGTTCGGCCCTGCGAAACCGCGTCGTGCTGCACGCGCGTGTCTTCGACTTCGACGCGATGCCCGGTGTCATCGAGGGCGTCCGCTGACGCTCACGCGACTCAGGCGCCGAGACTCAACCGACGAACGCGAGCAGTGCGGGATTCGGCTGCCCCGGCCAGGTTCCGGTGAGCGTCGCCGAGCCTGACACTCGATCTGCGTCGATCACTCTCACCACGGTCAATTCCAGTTCTCCCGCGCCGATGATCGTGTCGGTGCCGACTGTCGAGCAGGTCACCGATTCGACGTCCGGTACGGAAGCGCCGGCCGTACCGCTGCCTACTACGTGAGCCGTCACCGGGATGTGATCGGCGGAGTCCGCGAAAACCAGATCGACTCCGGCCCCACCGGTCAGAATCGCAGTCGCCACCGCGCTCACGTAGACCGGATCGCAGCAAGCGTCGTACACCCACCGCTCGCCCAGTACCGAATGATCCATGGTTGCGATCAGCGCAGTCTCCGCCCCGTCCAGCGGAGCACCACGATAAGTGAGCGGGACCTGAAGAATTCGACCGTCGGCAGAGCGGAGCAGGTGCGTCTCGATTCCGACCTCGCCGTCCGGGTCGTCGAAACGATAGGCGTCGACGCGTTCGAGCGTCGAACAGTCGACCGACCTGATCCATGGCTGCTTGGGCACCCACGCTCGGAGCAGGTCGTTCTTGGACGGATTCAGCTGCGCACGATGAATGATGGCCACCACGGCCACATTACGCGGCAAAGGATGGTGCCGCGTCAGGTCAGGATCGTGCGAATCACCGCATCAGCGAGCAGGCGGCCACGGTCGGTGAGAACCACGTGATCGTTCTCGATCACGGCCAACCGGTCGACTACCACCTGGTCGGCCGAAAGGCGTTCGGATGCAGACAGTTCCGACAACGGAAGTCCCGTACGCAACCGCGCGGTCAACATGACGCGCTCCATGTGTTCGTCCTCGGCGGTCAGTTCTTCGCTGCCGCCGACGGGAAGTTCACCGAGGGCCAACTGTTCCGCGTACCGTGCCGGGTGCTTGACGTTCCACCACCGCACTCCGCCGACGTGACTGTGCGCGCCCGGTCCGGCGCCCCACCAGTCACCACCGTCCCAGTAGCCGAGGTTGTGACGGCACCGGGTGTCACCGGAGTCCGCGGTTTCCGCCTTTGCCCAGTTGGAGACCTCGTACCAGTGCAAGCCGGCCTCGGACAGGCGTGAATCGATTCGTTCGTATCGTGAGGCCAGCACGTCGTCGTCCGGCGCGGGCAGCTCGCCGCGCCTGACCTTGCGAGCCATGGCGGTGCCGTCCTCGACGATCAACGCGTAGGCCGAGACGTGGTCGACATCGGCGGAGAGAACCGCATCGAGTGAGGCGTCCAGATCTTGGTCTCGCTCCCCTGGCGTTCCATAGATCAAATCCAAGTTCACGTGCGAAAAACCAGCTGCGCGAGCCTCTTTCGCGGCAGCGACGGCGCGGCCGGGAGTGTGGGTGCGGTCGAGGATCTTCAGGACGTGCTGAGCCGCGGACTGCATGCCGAGGGAAATGCGGGTGAATCCCGCACTACGGAGAGCGTCGAAGAATTCCGGCGACGTCGATTCGGGGTTCGATTCCGTGGTCACTTCGGCGCCGGACGCCAAGCCGAAGCTGCTGCGAACCGCCGACAGCACGTCGGACAGCCCGTCGCCACCGAGCAGCGACGGCGTTCCACCGCCCACGAACACCGTCTCGGCCGCCGGGGCGCCCGTCATCTCGGCCGCGAGATCGAGTTCGCGTCGCAAACCCTCCAGCCACGACTGCGGCGACGCCGAGGTTCCGAGCTCACCGGCCGTGTAGGTGTTGAAATCGCAGTACCCACACCTGGTGGCACAGAACGGGACGTGGATGTAGATCCCGAACGGCCGTTTCCCGACACCCTCGAGCGATCGCGCGGGCAAGGCGAAGGGCGTCGCCTCGCTCTGTCGAGTGGGAGTCGTGCTGGTGGCATTCACGCCTCCAGTGTCCCAGCATCCGGAACGCACACCTATTCAGCCTGCGATGCAGGTCGGCGCGTGGCCTGAACTCGATATTTCCCCCGTTTTTCGTGGAAATATGCGCCCGAGTCGGAATTATCGAGTTGACGTGGCACAATGGTCCGCATGACCGGACTCGGAGTGCGACTTGTGGCGCGTCGCCACGTCGACTTCAAGCGTGTGTGCAGCTCGTCGTGTCTGCACCTGTGTAGCTGTTGATCTTTCACTGATCTTCCAGCCTTTCCCGCTCATCTCCATCTGCTTCACCGAAACAACTCTCTGCAGAGACACGTCGTTTCAGAGATACAGCTTCTCCAGCTGTTCGTTTTCGTGAGCACACCTGCCGGCCGCGAGCTTTCCGAGACCGAGGACAGCCCCCTCGATTTCCGACACGGACCGGTGCGTCCCGATCAGACACCGCCACAGTTCGTCGATAGTGCGTGCCGCGTGCCGATCAACCGCCCAGATCCAGGAGTTCATCGATGACGTCGACCACCGACGCCGCCACACCCGCCGATTCGGCAGCACCTGCCGAAGCCCGGCCCGCACGCGCTGCGCGTCCCGCCAAGCGTCGCGCCGAAGGTCAGTGGGCCCTCGGTTACCGCGAGCCGCTCAACGCCAACGAGCAGGCCAAGAAGGACGACAACCCGCTCAACGTTCGGGCCCGCATCGAAAACATCTACTCCAAGCAGGGATTCGACAGCATCGACAAGGGCGACCTTCGCGGCCGCTTCCGCTGGTGGGGTCTCTACACCCAGCGCGAAGAAGGCTACGACGGCACCTTCACCGGCGACGAGAACATCGACCTGCTCGAGGCCAAATACTTCATGATGCGCGTGCGTTGCGACGCCGGCGCTCTCAACGTCGAGCAGCTGCGTACGATCGCCGGCATCTCGAAGGAATTCGGCCGGAACACCGCCGACCTGTCCGACCGCGAAAACGTCCAGTTCCACTGGATCGAGGTCGAGAACGTTCCGGAGATCTGGAAGCGCCTCGAAGCCGTCGGACTCAAGACCACCGAAGCGTGCGGTGACTGCCCCCGCGTCGTCCTCGGTTCTCCCCTGGCCGGCGAATCGCTCGACGAGGTCCTCGATCCCACCCCGGCGATCGACGAGATCGTGCGCCGCTACATCGGCGACCCCAAGTACTCCAACCTGCCGCGCAAGTTCAAGACCGCCATCTCCGGTCAGCAGGACGTCGTTCACGAGATCAACGACATCGCCTTCATCGGCGTGAACCACCCCGAGCACGGCCCGGGCCTCGACCTCTGGGTCGGCGGCGGACTGTCCACCAACCCGATGCTGGCGCAGCGCGTCGGCGCCTGGATTCCGCTCGACGAGGTCCCCGATGTCTGGGAGGGTGTCGTCTCGATCTTCCGTGACTACGGCTACCGCCGTCTGCGCGCGAAGGCAAGGCTCAAGTTCCTGATCAAGGACTGGGGCATCGAAAAGTTCCGCGAGGTTCTCGAGACCGAGTACCTCAAGCGCCCGCTCATCGACGGCCCCGCGCCGGAGAAGCCCAAGCGCCCGATCGACCACGTCGGCATCCAGAAGACCCGCAACGGCCACAACGCAGTCGGCTTCGCTCCGATCGCCGGCCGCGTCTCGGGAGACATCCTGGCTCAGGTCGCCGACGCCGCGGAGAAAGCCGGCAGCGACCGGATCCGCTTCACGCCGTACCAGAAGCTGATCATCCTCGACGTCGCCGACGAGACCCTCGAGCCGCTCATCGCCGATCTCGACGCGCTGGGCCTTCCCGCCCGTCCGTCGCACTGGCGCAAGAACCTGATGGCCTGCTCCGGCATCGAGTTCTGCAAGCTCTCGTTCGCCGAGACCCGCAAGCGTTCGCAGGTGCTCGTGCCCGAACTCGAACAGCGTCTCGCCGACATCAACAGCCAGCTCGACGTGCCGATCACCATCAACATCAACGGTTGCCCCAACTCCTGCGCTCGCTCGCAGATCGCCGACATCGGCTTCAAGGGCCAGCTCGTCGACGACGGTGAGGGGAATCAAGTCGAGGGTTTCCAGGTTCACCTGGGAGGCAGCCTCGGATTCGACAGCGCCTTCGGACGCAAGCTGCGCCAGCACAAGGTCACCAGCGTCGAGATGGGTGACTACATCGACCGCGTCGTACGTCAGTTCGTCAAGAACCGCAACGAAGGTGAACGGTTCGCCGAATGGGCAGTGCGCGCTGACGAAGGAGATTTGCGATGACAGTGGACATTTCGCGAGCAACCGCCGACGAGCTTCGGTCCATCGCCGAGCGCGGTGCCGTAGAACTCGACGGAGCCAGCGCACAGGAACTGTTGCAGTGGACCGAGGACACGTTCGGTGACGGGGCGAGCGCAGCGACGGGGGATCGTAACGGTTACATTGTTGCGTCGAACATGCAGGATGGAGTGCTGGTTCACCTTGCCGCACAAGTTCATCCGGGCGTCGACGTACTCTTCCTCGACACCGGCTACCACTTCCCCGAGACCATCGGCACGCGTGACGCGGTCGAGCAGGTCTACGGCGTCAACGTCATCAATGCACGCGCGCTGGCAAGCGTCGCCGAGCAGGATGTCGCCGAGGGCAAGGATCTGTTCGCCCGTGATCCCAACCGCTGCTGCGCATTGCGCAAGGTCGCACCCCTCAAGCAGACACTGTCCGGCTACAGCGCGTGGGTGACCGGCATCCGCCGCGTCGAAGCGCCCACCCGCGCCAACGCTCCCTTGATCTCCTTCGACGACGCCTTCGGCCTCGTGAAGATCAACCCGATCGCTCCGTGGTCGGACGAGGAGATGCAGAACTACATCGACACCAATTCCATCCTCGTCAATCCTCTTGTCGACGAGGGCTATCCGTCCATCGGCTGCGCACCCTGCACCAGCAAGCCAGCCCCCGGCAGCGATCCGCGTAGCGGTCGTTGGGCCGGTGCCTCCAAGACAGAATGCGGGTTGCACGCATCATGACAGTTGACTTGACACTTTCACGTCCTCAGCTCGACGGCACACAGTTCGATACTCTCGACGCCCTCGAGTCCGAAGCGATCCACATCTTCCGAGAGGTGGCCGGCGAGTTCGAACGCCCGGTCATTCTCTTCTCGGGCGGTAAGGACTCCACCGTGCTGCTGCATCTGGCGATCAAGGCCTTCTGGCCTGCGCCGCTGCCGTTCACCCTGCTGCACGTCGATACCGGCCACAACCTGCAGGAAGTTCTCGACTTCCGCGATCACGTCGTCGCCAAGTACAACCTGCGCCTGCACGTGGCCAGCGTCGAGGAGTACATCGCGGACGGTCGCCTCACCGAGCGCCCCGACGGTATTCGCAACCCGCTGCAGACCGTTCCGTTGCTGGACGCGATCTCCGAGAACCGCTTCGACGCCGTCTTCGGTGGCGCTCGCCGCGACGAGGAGCGCGCCCGCGCCAAGGAGCGGATCTTCTCGCTGCGCAACGCTTTCGGCCAGTGGGATCCCAAGAAGCAGCGCCCGGAACTGTGGAACCTCTACAACGGTCGCCACTCCCCCGGCGAGCAGGTGCGCGTCTTCCCGCTCAGCAACTTCACCGAGCTGGACATCTGGCGTTACATCGCCCGCGACAACGTCGAACTCGCCAGCATCTACTACGCCCACCAGCGTCCGGTGTACCAGCGCGACGGCATGTGGATGACCCCCGGAGTCTGGGGTGGTCCGGCTGACGGCGAAGAGCTGCAGACCCTTTCGGTGCGTTACCGCACCGTCGGCGACGGTTCGACCACCGGTGCTGTTCTCTCCGATGCGGCTGACAACGAAGCGATTCTCGCCGAGGTTGCGGCATCACGTTTGACCGAGCGCGGCGCGACCCGTGGCGACGACCGAGTTTCCGAAGCGGCCATGGAAGACCGCAAGCGAGAGGGCTACTTCTGATGAGCGATCTGCTCAGACTGGCAACTGCCGGCAGCGTCGACGACGGAAAGTCCACCCTCGTGGGCCGCCTGTTGTACGACACGAAATCCGTTCTCGCCGACCAGATCGACGCCGTGACCCGTGCGTCGGTGGACCGCGGTCTCGACACCCCTGACCTGTCGCTCCTGGTGGACGGCCTGCGCGCCGAGCGTGAGCAGGGCATCACCATCGACGTGGCGTACCGCTACTTCGCGACCCCCAAGCGCACCTTCGTGCTTGCCGATACACCGGGCCACGTGCAGTACACCCGCAACACGGTCTCCGGCGCCTCGACGGCTCAGCTCGTGATCCTGCTGGTCGATGCCCGCAAGGGCGTCATCGCGCAGACTCGTAGGCACGCAGCGGTTCTCGCGTTGCTCGGTGTCCCGAAGCTCGTTCTCGCCGTGAACAAGATCGACCTCGTCGAGAACCCCGAAGAGGTCTTCACCTCGATCTCCGCCGAGTTCAACGAACTCACCAGCTCACTGGGCTGGGCAAGCGAAGACGTCGTCGAGATCCCGGTATCGGCACTGCACGGTGACAACGTCGCCATCCGCTCCGACAAGACCCCGTACTACACCGGCCCCACGCTGATCGAGCACCTCGAGTCGATTCCGGTCGACGCCGAGCCGCATCGCGTCGGCCTGCGTTTCCCGGTGCAGTACGTGATCCGTCCGCGTACCGCCGAGTTCCTCGACTACCGCGGATACGCCGGCCAGGTTGCCGCCGGTTCCGTCGTACCCGGCGACGAAGTGGTGATCCTGCCCTCGGGTACGCGCACCACCGTCACTCGTATCGACACGGCCGACGGCGAACTCGACGTCGCCCACGCGGGGCGCAGCGTCACGCTGATCCTGGCGGACGACGTCGACGTCTCTCGCGGCGACACCATCGCCTCGCCGTCTGACGCACCCGAGCCGATCGGCGAATTCGACGCCACCGTCTGCTGGTTGGCCGAGAAGTCGCTGCGCCCCGGCGCACGTCTGCTGCTCAAGCACGGCACGCGCACGACGCAGGCCATCGTCGGCAGCTTGGTGGAGCGCTTCAACGAGCAGGATCTCACCACGGATCAGGGCCCGGACACTCTCGAGCTCAACGAGATCGGCAAGATCTCGATCCGCGTGGCCGAGCCGATCGTGGCCGACGACTACGCAGTGAACCGCCACACCGGCAGCTTCCTGTTGATCGATCCCGCTGGTGGAAACACTCTCGCAGCCGGCTTGGTCGGCGACGTCATTTCCGCTGTCGAATTGGGCGAGCGCGTCTAAGTCGATGGTTCCGCTCATTGCTGTTGCGCACGGCAGCCGTGATCCCCGTTCTGCTCGGGTGATCGCGGCTGCCGTGGCGGCTCTTCGTGAAGCCCGGCCAGACCTCGATGTCCGGCTGGCGTTTCTCGATCTCAATGCACCGTCCATCGATCAGGTCCTGGACGGAGTTGCACACGACGGCCACACTCACGCCGTTGTTGTTCCGATGCTGCTGGGCAACGCCTTCCACGCTCGGGTAGATCTGCCCGGGCTCTTGGCCGCTGCCGCGACACGCCACCCCCAACTGACCGTGTTCCAAGCAGACGTACTAGGTCGCGATGCTCGGCTTATCGAGGCAGTGCGCGAGCGAATCCTCGAAGCGGGCGCCCGGCCGGACGATCCGTCGGTCGGTGTCGCTCTTGCGGCAGTCGGCTCGTCCGACGCGCGTGCCAACGCCGCGACCGCAGAACTGGCGTCCACTCTCCTGAGCGGAACCAACTGGTCGGGCGTTCGAATCTGTTTCGCGACATCCGCGGAACCAACAGTTGCCCAGGCGATCTCCGCTCTCGAGCAGAACGGCGCCGAACGCGTTGTCGTCGCACCCTGGTTCTTGGCTCCCGGCCTACTGACCGACCGACTCAGCGCTGCAGCAGCAACGGTATGTCCGCGCGCGCGTTTCGCCGAAACGATCGGTGGGCACTCTCTACTGATCGAAACGATGATCGACCGTTACCGACAAGTCGCTGATGCACTACCCGACCGTCTGGTCCGCTCCGCCTGATCCGGTTTCACAGGCCGTTATCAGATTGTTACCGTAGTGTTGGATCTGTCCAGCCTGCGAAGGTTCATCCTTCGCCTGCGAAACAGATCTTTGGGTGCAATCCCCTCAGAGCGCCGCGAGAGGGAACACCATCACTCACAATCTTCGCCTCGGCACAGCCGGCACCGCCTGGGTCCTGTCGGTGCTCTACCTGCTTGTCGAGATCTTCACGGCCGGTGCCTGGAAGACGCCGTACAGCTTCGCGCGTGACTCCATCAGTTCGCTGGGCGTGACGACATGCAGCGTGGATTCGTGTTCGCCGATGCACGACGTCATGAACGCGGCCTTCATGATCCTCGGTGCGCTCACCATCCTCGGTGCAGCCTTGCTGCACAAGTACATTCCGGACGGTCGTGCGAAAAAGTGGATTCTCGGCCTTGCCGTCGTCGTTGCACTGAGCACCGCGGCTACCGGCCTCTTCCCGGCCAACGACGGGACCTTCGTTCACTGGACCGCAGTACTTCCCGGCTTCGTCGCCCGTCATGCCGTTCTCGTACTCATGGCAATTCAATTCTGGAAGCACAGCAAATGGATCGCAGTATGGTCGGGACTGTGCGCGGCCACCGGAATCGTCGGCGCCGTACTGCTTCTCGGACGAACACTCACTTTCGGCTTGGGTGAACGCTTGACGCTGTACCCGCTGCCGATGTGGATGGCAGTCACCGGCGTCGCAGCCCTGCTCGCGTTGATGCGCCGAACCGTGTTGAAGAACGTGGAATTGACACTGCCCGGTAACGGATTCATCACCGCTCTGTTGTCGTTGCGCCCGCGTCGAACTCGCGCAGCAGTGCCTACCGACGTTCTCGCACCGCGGGAGCTGACGAGTTTGTAGCGAACCCGGGGTGACCAGGGACACACTGGTAGGGAGGCGACGCGAGGAGACTTCCATGACCAGTGCATCTGTTCGACACGGAATCGTGGCCGGCATCGACGGCTCGGCAAGCGCGGTCAACGCCGCGAGGTGGGCAGCATCGGCTGCAAAGAGATTCGACGAACCATTGCGACTGACCCACGTTCTGCCGGGACAACCCGAGTCAGGTGGCGGTACCAACGTCACCGACGAAGAGATGTTCGACCACCACCTTCGCGTCGAGGGTGCAAAGTTACTCGACGAGGCCGAGGACGCCATTCGCGACGATCACACCGACGTCACCGTCGAACGCGGCCTCGTGACCGGCACTCCCGCAACCACACTCGTCGAACTTTCGAAATCCGCTCGCATCGTTGCACTTGGTCAGGCCGGTACCAGCGAAATGCAATCGGTGTTTCTCGGTTCCGACACCATTCGGGTGGTCAACCGGGCGCACTGCCCCGTGGCGGTGTTCCGCGGTACCGGCGAGCACGCGGTAGCCGACACCAGGCCCATCGTCGTCGGCGTCGACGGAAGCAAGCTCAGCGAACTCGCCGTCGCGCATGCTTTCGAGTTTGCCGCGTTCCTCGGCGCGCCCTTGGTTGCGGTTCACACCTGGAACGAGCACGCCTCGCTCGGCGGGTACTCCGAAGCCAGGCGCTTCGTCGACTGGGGACCGTACGAACAGCATGAGCACGCTCTGCTGTCCGAGTGCCTCGCCGGCTGGACGGAGAAGTACCCCGATGTCGACGTCACCCGGAGTGTCCAGCGCAGCGGACCGATGAAGGCACTGCTCGAGCATTCAGCGGAAGCGCAACTCGTAGTCGTCGGTAGCCACGGCCGCAGCCCGTTCATGGCGTCGATAGTCGGATCGACCAGTCAGAGCCTCATCCACCACGCCCAATGCCCGGTCCTCGTCTGCCGAGAGGGCTGAACTGGTCTCGCTGTTGCCCGACCCCCGACTCTGAGCGAACGGCACTTTCGGCGCCATCAGGAGGCCGAAAGTGCCGTTCGCTCAAACAGGAGTGGGGGTGAAACAGGTCAAACAGGGCTAGCGGGTCATACCTGGCCGACGACGCTCACCGTCACCGGCTCCTGCTCCGGCGTCACCACCGGAGTCTCCGGCAGATCCGGCACCCGGGTAGCCCGGGCGTAGACCGTCTCCCCCGCCTCGAGGTGCAGAGCTGCACTGTCACCGCGGGTGACCTGAGCCGAGAACAACTCACCGGTTGCCTCGTTGCGCAGGTCGACTCGAACCTCGAAGCCGAGATACACGACGCGCTCGACGGTTGCGCGTGTGACGCCGAGGGACTCGGCCGTTCCGGACTCCTGAGCGAGAGCCATGCTCGGATCGCGGCCGAGACGGATGTCATGCGGACGGACCAACTGCCCGTTGAGCTTCGCGACGGATCCGAGGAAGGACATCACGAAGTCGTTGGACGGACGGTCGTACAGGTCGGCAGGTTCACCGATCTGCTCGATCCGCCCCTTGTTCAGCACCGCGATGCGGTCGGCGACGTCGAGAGCCTCTTCCTGGTCGTGTGTGACCAGGACGGTGGTGACGTGCACCTCGTCATGCAGGCGACGCAACCACGTGCGCAGGTCGGCACGGACCTTCGCGTCGAGGGCGCCGAAGGGCTCGTCGAGCAGGAGCACCTGCGGATCCACCGCCAGAGCGCGCGCCAACGCCATGCGCTGACGTTGACCACCGGACAGCTGCGCGGGGTACCGATGCTGAAAGCCGTCGAGGCCGACGATCTCGAGAAGTTCGTTGACCTTCTTCTCGATCTCCGGCTTCGGGCGCTTGCGGATCTTGAGCCCGAAGGCCACGTTGTCTCGCACCGTCATGTGCTTGAACGCTGCGTAGTGCTGGAACACGAAACCGATGTCACGCTTCTGCGGCGAGACGCCGGTGACGTCCTTGCCTGCGATGGTGATGGTTCCCGAATCGAGCTCTTCGAGCCCTGCGATCGAACGCAGCAACGTCGACTTTCCCGAGCCACTTGGCCCGAGCAATGCCGTCAACGAACCCGAGGGAATGTTGACCGTCACGTCGTCGAGCGCCGCGAAATCACCGTAGTTCTTGCGGGCCCCGGTCACTGTGATCATGTGGTGCTCCTCTTACGGTCCAGCAGCGTCATCAGCAACAGGACAATGATGGCGATGCCCATCAGCAGCGTTGCCGCCGAATACGCACCAAAAGTGTTGTGGTCGTCGATGTATCGCGAATGCACCAGCAATGTCAGTGTCTGGGATACCCCCGGGAAGCCGGAAGAGACCATGATGACTGCGCCGAATTCACCGAGCGAACGCGCCACCGTCAACACGATTCCGTACGTCAAACCCCAGCGGATCGCGGGCAAGGTGATCCGCCAGAACGTCTGCCAACCAGAGGCACCGAGCGTCGCGGCTGCTTGTTCCTGCTCGTCGCCGATCTCGTGAAGTACGGGTTCGACTTCCCGGACGACGAAGGGCAGCGTCACGAAAATCGTCGCGATCACCATGCCTGGCAACCCGAAGATGACCTTGAACCCCAACGATTCGATGCCGCCGAACCAACCGTTGGCACCCCACAGAAGAATCAACGACACACCGACGACGACGGGCGAGACCGCGAAGGGCAGATCGACCACCGACTGCAGTACGCCCCGCCCCGGGAAACGCCCACGCACGAGTGCCAGCGCCGTGACGACACCGAACACGACGTTGATCGGAACCACGATCGCCACGATGATCAGCGAAAGATTCAGCGCGGAGATCGCTGCCGGCGTCGTGATCGATTCGAGGAACGGGCCGATTCCGTTCTCGAACGTTCGCGTCAGGATCACACCGATCGGCACGACCAACAACACGAACAGGTAGACGAGAGCGATGGTCCGCAGACCGATCTTCGATCCTCTGGACACGTTCATCGGGAACTCTCCTCACGTCGCTGTCCTCGCGAGGCGAAGATTCGCAGGACGAACAGCGTCACGAATGCGATGGCCAGCAACGCTACCGAGACGGCAGCGGCGTTGGTCGGACGATCGATTTCGATCTGCTGCTGAATGTACTGCGACGTCATCTGTGTCACGCGTGGGATGTTGCCGCCGATCAGAACGACCGAGCCGTATTCACCGATCGCTCGGGCGAATGCGAGCCCCGCGCCGGAGATGACGGCAGGCGCCAGCGTCGGAAGAACGACGGAACGAAAGATCGTCCAGTTGGAAGCCCCCAACGATGCAGCGGCTTCCTCGACTTCGCGGTCGACCTCCATCAGCACCGGCTGCACCGAGCGAACCACGAACGGCAAGGTCACGAAGGCCAATGCCACGATCAGTCCGGGTTGGGTTGCATTGAGGTGGATGTCGATCGGTGACTGCGGGCCGTAGAGAGACAGCAGCACGATCGACGCCACGATGGTCGGTAGTGCGAACGGCAGATCGATCATCGAGTTGACGATGCGCTTGCCCGGGAAGTCGTCCCGGACCAGCACCCACGCGATGATCGTGCCCATCACGACGTTGATCAATGCCACGATCACCGAGACCAACAACGTCACGCGCAACGACGCCAAGGCGACGGGTGCGGTGATGGCGTCCCAGAATCCGGAGATCCCCTCGTCGAACGCGGTGGCGGTCAACGCGGCGAGCGGAAGCAGAACGATCACGGAGAGCCACAGGGTGGCCACTCCGATTCCGAGCGGCCCCACACTCCCCGTGACCCGCGCGAGTTTTCGCCGACGAGCCACGGGGGTGGGGTCAATAGTGTCAGTCACGTCAGTCTTACTTGGTCGCGTTGTCGTAGATCACTGCGATCGAACCGGTGTCCTTGGTGAACAGAGCACTGTCCACGGCCTTCCAGCCGCCGAGATCTGCAATGGTCCACAGCTTGGTCGGCTCGGGGAACTTGTCGGTGAACTTGGCAGCGACGGCGGGATCAACGGGACGGAATCCTGCTTCGGCCCAGAGCGTCTGACCCTCGGTCGTGTACAGGTAGTCCTTGAACGCGGTCGCCTTGTCGAGGACCTTGCTGTTCGAGATCACGGCAACCGGGTTCTCGATCTTGAAGGTCGTGGGCGGGGTGACGTGCTCGACCGGGTCGCCGTTGCCTTCGATGAACAGTGCCTCGTTCTCGTAGCTGATCAGAACGTCACCGCTGCCCTGCAGGAAGGCTTCCGAAGCCTCGCGTCCCGACTTGGGCTGGATCTTGACGTGATCGTTGACCAAGGCGGTGACGTAGTCGAGACCCGCCTGCGGGTTCTTGCCACCGTCGCTCTTGGCGGCGTACGGCGCCAAGAGGTTCCACTTGGCCGAGCCGGAGCTGAACGGGTTCGGCGTGACGACCTCGAGGCCGGGCTGAAGCAGGTCGTCCCAGTCCTTGATGCCCTTCGGGTTCCCCGGACGCGTCACGATGGTGACTACCGATCCGAACGGAATTCCGTTGTAGGCGTCCTGGTTCCAGTTCTGATCTACCAGACCGGCATCGACCAGGCGGGTGATGTCGGGCTCGACGGAGAAGTTGACGAAGTCTGCCTCGGCGCCGTCCTTCACCTTGCGCGACTGGTCGCCCGAGGCGCCGTACGAAGGATTGAAGTTGACGTTCTTGCCCTCGTCTGTCGCCTGGAAGGCTGCGGTGAGCTTGTCGAAGCCGGGCTTCGGCACGGCGTAGGCGAACAGGTTGATCGTGCCGGCGCTACCGTCGCTGGCGGCGCTGTCACCACCCACGGTGTCGCTCGAGCCACCACTGCACGCTGTGAGTACCACGGCCCCCATGGTCGCGATAGCAGTGAGAAGTGTGCGGGAACGGCGTTTCATTGCAGATACCTTCCTGAAAGGACTGACAAACGAGGGTTGGTCAAACGACAAGTCCGAGACCTCTGGGGCTGATTCCATCGGGATGTTCAGACATGGAGAGCCGACGGGCAATGAGCCCTGAATCGGGGGCGCGAGTTACGGCCAGAGAAGTTCGAGTGGGGTGCGCAGCACCACCGGAGAGGTCGAACTCAGGAAATCAACAACAGGCGACGTCAGCGACGTCGAGCATGCCGACAGCAATCAACGCCAACTGGTGGCGGATTACGGGAGCTGTTGCTTCGGACACGCGGTGGACTTTAGCAGAGCACCAGCGCCCGCTCTAATCGGGAGAACTAACGGGTGAGAAGCCACGCGACGATCACGAGGAGAATCAGGGCTATCAGGGCGAGAGTGACCCGTGAGCGGGGCATCAGCTTTCCTCTACTTCTCGAGAATTCCTACGCAACCAGCCGAAGAGCGGCAGAGCGAGAACGGCGGCCAACGCGCGATCCAGACCGATGGCCACCAGGCGGCACAGCGGAACGACGACGATCAGGACCAACGCGACCTGCGGGATGAACGGGAGCCCCGCCATCCACAGCTCGAAGCTGTCCCACCAATCCGCTATCCGATCCACGCCAACACCCTATCCTTCGGACGATACGGTCCCGACAGCGTGTGGATTGGACGTGTGTCGATTCTGGCCGGATGATGGCCGAATGAGTGCTGACGACGAAGTGGTGCAGACTATTCCTCCCGCCTCCACGGGTCACCATCGAAGCAACTTTCCCCCTATCGACGACTACGCGTTTCTTTCCGATTGCGAAACCTCGTGCCTGATTGCCCGTAACGGATCTGTCGAGTGGATGTGCGTTCCCCGCCCGGACTCCCCCAGCGTGTTCGGTGCCATCCTCGACCGCAGCGCAGGCCATTTCCGCATCGGCCCGTACGGCCAGAACGTCCCGGCCGCCCGACGCTATCTGCCGGGCGGACTCATCCTCGAGACCACCTGGCAGACCGAGACCGGCTGGCTCGTCGTACGCGACGCCTTGGTCCTCGGTCCTTGGCACAACGTCGACAAGCGATCGAACACCCACAAGCGCACACCCACAGACTGGGATGCCGAACACACCCTTCTCCGTACGGTCAAATGCGTCAGCGGCACCGTTGAACTCGAGATGAGTTGCGAGCCCGCGTTCGACTATCACCGCGGCACGGCGAATTGGGAGTACACCGGAAAGGTCTACGAGGAAGCAACGGCAACGTGTCGCTCCGCCAAGCCCGGAGACCACCCAACTCTGCGCTTGACCACCGACCTACGACTGGGCCTGGAGGGTCGTGAGGCACGGGCCCGGACGCGACTGGTCGAAGGCGACAACGTGTACGTCGCGCTCTCGTGGTCGGATCTTCCCGCGCCGCAGACGTTCGACGAGGCCGCCGACAAGATGTGGCAGACGTCCAAGTCGTGGCGCGAGTGGGTGACGATCGGCAAGTTCCCCGATCACCCGTGGCGCGGATACCTGCAGCGCAGTGCGCTCACACTCAAGGGGCTCACCTACGCACCGACCGGAGCCTTGCTCGCGGCTTCGACAACGTCGCTACCGGAAACACCAGGCGGAGAACGTAACTGGGACTACCGCTACGCGTGGGTTCGCGATTCCACCTTCGCACTTTGGGGCCTCTACACGCTCGGGTTGGACCGTGAGGCCAACGACTTCTTCAACTTCATCTACGACGTGTCGAGTTCGGACAACGGTCAGCCACATCCCTTGCAGGTGATGTACGGCATCGGCGGCGAGCGCACACTCGAGGAATCCGAACTCAACCATCTCTCCGGATACGACGGTGCCCGTCCGGTGCGCATCGGCAACGGCGCATTCGATCAACAGCAGCACGACATCTGGGGCACCATGCTCGACTCGGTGTATCTCCACATCCGTACCCGCGAGCGTGTCCCCGAAGCGCTGTGGCCGCTACTCAAGAAGCAGGTCGAGGAAGCGATCAAGCACTGGCGCCAACCCGACCGTGGGATCTGGGAGGTGCGCGGTGAACCACAGCACTTCACGTCGTCGAAGATCATGTGCTGGGTCGCACTCGATCGCGGCGCCAAGCTGGCGGAGATGCAGGGCGAGAAGAGCTTTGCGCAGCAATGGACGGCTATCGCGGACGAGATCAAGGCCGACATCCTCGCGCACGGAGTCGACTCGCGTGGAGTTCTGACGCAGCGGTACGGCCACGATTCACTCGACGCGTCGCTCTTGTTGGCACCGCTGCTGCGCTTCCTGCCGGCCGACGATCCGCGCATCCGGGCGACGGTGCTGGCGATCGCCGACGAGCTCACCGAGGAGGGGCTGGTCCTGCGCTATCGCGTCGACACCACCGACGACGGATTGAGCGGCGAGGAGGGCACGTTCACCATCTGTTCCTTCTGGCTCGTCTCCGCCCTCGTCGAGATCGGCGAACTGGATCGGGCAAAGCATCTCTGCGAGCGCCTGCTCGGGTTCGCGAGCCCCCTCAAGCTGTACGCCGAAGAGATCGACGCCCACACCGGTCGCCATCTGGGTAACTTCCCGCAGGCGTTCACACACCTGGCGCTGATCAACGCCGTGGTCCACGTGATCCGCGCCGAGGAAGCTGCCGAAGCCGGAGCTTTCCAGCCCGCGCACAACGCGACCTAGACCCCCTGCTGTGCGCCTTTATTAACCGCCCGCGGTTAATAAAGGCGCACAGCAGTGCTAGCCGGCCACCGCTTCGAGCTGCGGCGTGATCGATTCGAGCGAGTACTTCAGCGACAGCGACGACGGAGTGTTCAACCCGGCGACAGTCGGATAGTCGACGATCGCCAGACCGCCACTCTTGACTGCGGGTAGGTCGGCGAACCCCGGCAGCTTCATCATGTCTTCCAGCGTTCCGCCGTTCGGCAGTAACACCACGACGTCGGCGCTCAGAGCGTCGACCCGTTCCGGGCTGAGCATCAGCCGGCCACCGGTAACGCCCGCCTCTTCGACCAGCTTGGGCGGCAACGACATTCCCAGGCTCGTGAACAATCCCGATGCGCCGTCCTTGGGATCGGCGACGATCACCAACTGCGACGTCGGGAAGACGTACTGCGACAGAAGCGCCGTCTTGCCCTTCAGGCCTGGCAGTCGCTGTGCGAGCGCATCGATCTGCCCGTTTGTCGTCTCGACGATCTCGTCGGCGCGCGACTCCTTGTCGAGAACTCGACCGAGAATCTCGACCTGGTCCTGCCACGGATCGACCTGGACGTCGGACAGACCGGCAATTGTCGGAGCGATCTTGCTCAACTGGTCGAAATCGTCTTGATCGGCGACGGAGAACCCGCCGAGAATCAGATCCGGATCCAAGGCTGCAATTTCTTCAGCTTTGAGCGGGACACCGAACTGCTGGATCGCCGAGCGATCAAGTTCCTTCGCCGACGCGTCCACGCCGCTCTCCCACGGGAACAGGCCACGCTCGTCGCCCATCGGGCCGGCAGCCAGGTACCCCACCGGCTGGATTCCGAGTTCGAGCAGAGCGTCGAGCCACTGGGTGTCGGCCGCGACGATACGCGTCGGCGTCCCGGTGATCGTGGTGGCGCCGAACTTGTGATCGATCGTGGTGACCCGACCGTCCGCGATCTCGTCGGCGTCCGAGGACGAACATCCACTGATACCTACGACCAGTGCTCCCAAGAGAGCCACCGCCGAGAACTTCATCGCACGCACGAAAATACTCCTCCACTAGTTAGTAGAGGCTTACCTTCTCATATGGGACCCGGCTGTGTCCGACCTTGTTTTCAGGCGAAACGAGAGAGCAGACGCTCCGCATCCGCGCCGATGCGTCGAACCACATCGCCGGCCGGATGGGTTCCGTGCACGAGTCCGACAGCTTCTCCGGCATAGACGACTCCGCTGTGCGGATCCGACGGGTCGTACGCCTGTGCCAGCGTTTCCTCGTCGGCGTCGACTCCGTGCCACGCGGCAGTGAACTCGTTGGCCACCGCGCGGCCACCCCACCGCTGCGGCCACGGTTGACTGCGCGCTCGGTCGAATACCGAGGTGTAAATCGTGTCCGCACTTCCGGCTTCGACGACGCGGTCGCGGGCATAGTCCGGCCCGACCGTCTCCGGGCTGGCGAGCAGCGCCGTTCCGATCATCACGCCTTCGCCACCGGCTGCCAGGACGGCGGCCAAACCGCGCCCGGTTCCGATTCCGCCGGCTGCCAGCACCGGAAGTGACGTCGCTTCGAGGATCTCCTGCAGCAGCGGCAAGGTTCCGATTCGGCCCGTGTGACCGCCTGCCTCACCGCCTTGCGCGATCACAGCGTCAACACCTGCGGCCTCGACAATACGAAGGTCCTCGAGCGTATTGATCTGTGACACAACGGGAATGCCCGCATCGTGGATTCGTCCGACATACGCGGCGGGATCACCGAACGACAAGGTGATCATCGTCGGCTCGACGGCAATCGCAGCGTCGAGCATCAACTCGTTCTCGGGCAGCGACCACGTCATCAGGCCGACGCCGAATTTTCCGCCGATCGAGCGGGCCACTTCGGCTTCGGCCTCGATCCACTCCGGTGTGTTGTACCGGGCCGCGCCAAGCAGACCCAACCCACCGGCCGCCGAAACAGCTCCGGCGAGCGCGCCGCCCGCGCGACCACCCATGGGCGCCCCGAGAACCGGGATTTCGACTCCGAATTCTCGGGACAACCAGGTGGTGACCATGCGCTCCTACTTCTTGGGCTTCTCGCCAACCGATTCCGACGTCAGGGCCGCCACGAATGCTTCCTGCGGCACCTCGACGCGACCAATGGTCTTCATGCGCTTCTTGCCTTCCTTCTGCTTCTCGAGCAGCTTGCGCTTACGGCTGATATCGCCGCCGTAGCACTTGGCAAGAACGTCCTTGCGGATTGCGCGAATGTTCTCGCGCGAGATGATCTTCGCGCCGATCGCAGCCTGAATCGGAACCTCGAACTGCTGGCGCGGAATCAGCTCACGAAGCTTCGACGTCATGCGTCCGCCGTAGGCACCGGCGTTGGAGCGGTGCACGATCGAGGAGAACGCGTCGACGGCCTCGCCCTGCAGAAGGATGTCGACCTTCACCAGGTCGGCCTGCTGCTCACCGGCCTCCTCGTAATCGAGGCTGGCGTATCCCTTGGTGCGGGACTTGAGGGCGTCGAAGAAGTCGAACATGATCTCGCCCATGGGCAGTTCGTAGCGCAGTTCGACGCGAGTCTCGGAGAGGTAGTCCATGCCGCCGAGCTCACCGCGACGGGACTGGCACAGCTCCATGATGGCGCCGACGTACTCGCTCGGGGCAATGACGGTGCACTTGGCGACCGGCTCGTAGACCTCGCGCACCTTGCCTTCCGGCCAGTACGACGGGTTGGTGACGATGACCTCGGCCCCGTCCTCCATCACGACGCGGTAGACGACGTTGGGCGCAGTGGAAATCAGTTCGAGGCCGAACTCACGTTCGAGGCGGTCGCGGGTGATCTCCATGTGCAGCAGGCCGAGGAAGCCGCAGCGGAAGCCGAATCCGAGGGCAACCGACGTCTCCGGCTCGTACGCCAGGGCGGCGTCGTTGAGACGGAGCTTGTCGAGAGCGTCGCGCAGCACCGGGTAGTCCGAGCCGTCCATCGGGTAGAGACCGGAATAGACCATCGGCTTCGGATCGCGATAGCCGACCAGCGGTTCGGTCGCGCCGTTGCGGGTTGTGGTGACGGTGTCACCGACGCGCGACTGGCGGACGTCCTTCACACCCGTGATGAGGTAGCCCACCTCGCCGACGCCCAGACCGATACTGGCCTTCGGCTCGGGCGAGATGATGCCGACCTCGAGCAGTTCGTGTGTGGTGCCCGTGGACATCATCGTGATCTTCTCGCGGGGACGGATCCGACCGTCGACCACACGCACGTAGGTGACCACGCCGCGGTACGCGTCGTAAACGGAGTCGAAGATCATCGCGCGGGCGGGGCCGTCTGCATCGCCGACGGGTGCAGGTACCTGCTTGATCACCTCGTCGAGCAGTTCCCTGACGCCCACGCCGGTCTTGCCCGAAACGCGCAGGACATCGCCTGGCTCGCAGCCGGTGATGTGCGCAATCTCTTCGGCATAGCGGTCGGGATCCGCGGCCGGGAGGTCGATCTTGTTGAGGACGGGAATGATCTTGAGATCCTTCTCCATCGCCAGGTACAGATTGGCCAGCGTCTGAGCTTCGATGCCCTGAGCTGCGTCGACCAGCAGAATTGCGCCCTCACATGCTTCGAGCGCGCGGGAGACCTCGTATGTGAAGTCGACGTGGCCGGGTGTGTCGATGAGGTGGAGGACGAACTCTTCGCCGTCGACGGTCCAGGGCAGACGAACGTTCTGGGCCTTGATCGTGATGCCGCGTTCACGCTCGATGTCCATGCGGTCCAGGTACTGCGCACGCATCGCCCGCTCTTCGACCACGCCGGTGAGCTGAAGCATGCGATCTGCCAGCGTCGACTTACCGTGGTCGATGTGCGCGATGATGCAGAAGTTCCGGATCTGCGCAGGATCCGTGAACGTCTTGTCGGCGAAGCTGCTGATGGGAGACCCCTTAGTCGGACCGGCACCGGCCCGGATCCGGGCCACTGTCAACCCTCAGGATATCCAAGTCTCGGCGCCGCCGTACCAGGGGTTCCCACGGGTGGGTGATTATGCTCGAACGCTATGGCAAGCATGTGGAAGCAGATCGGCAGAACCCTCGGCGCCCTCGCGGTGGAGAAGGGCCCTGCGTTGCTGCGCCAGTTGCAGTCGTCCACGTCTCAGTCGTCTGCCTCGAAGCCGGGTCCGTCCGGCCGGCCGATCGCCGCGCGGACGTCTCCGACCGCACATCGCGCCCGCAAGGTCGAGTACTCCCCCGACCTCGACGGCAAGGCCGATCCGGGCGAGATCGTCTGGACCTGGGTTGCCTACGAGGAGGATCCGACCCAGGGCAAAGACCGCCCGGTGCTGGTCGTCGGCCGTGACGGCAACACGCTGCTCGGTTTGATGCTGTCCTCGCAGAGCAAACGCGAAGGCGAGCGTGATTGGCTCGCAATCGGTTCGGGCCCGTGGGACGGCGAGGGAAGACCCAGCTGGGTCCGGCTCGACCGGGTGCTCGACGTTCCCGAGAGCGGGATTCGGCGCGAGGGCGCCGTCATGGATCACAAGAAGTTCGACGCGGTCGCGGCAAAACTTCGGGCCGACTTCAGCTGGAGCTGAAGCCGACCCGAACGATGGAAACAGTATCGATCAGCTGTCCAGACGGTTGAACCGTCCGAAGAGCGCTCGATAGATGAGTGCACCGAGCGCACCGCCGATCAGCGGGAACACGATGAACAACCACACCTGACCGAGTGCACCGTCCTGGAACGGCGCGACAGCGAGGCTTCGAGCGGGGTTGACGGAGGTGTTGTCGATCGGGATCGAGATCAGGTGAATGACGGCCAGGGTGAAGCCGATGGACACCCCGGCGAGCGGCACGTCGGAGATCTGGTCGGTCGACGCGAGAACGACGAATACCAGCAGTGCGGTCAGGAGGATCTCGATGATCATGGCGGCACCGATGCCGTAACCGTCGGAAACCACCTGTCCGAGAAGATTCTTCTCGGCCGACGGACTGTGTGCGCCCCAACCGTTTGCGCCGAGTCCGTCTGCGGCCCGGTTGTACGCCGGGAGACTGTTGGCCACCGTGTAGATCACGACGCCGGCGACCAAGCCGCCGATCACTTGCGCGACAACGTAAATCGCCGCATTGACGGCCGAGATGCGCCCGATCACGAATTGGCCGAGAGTCACGGCTGGGTTGACGTGGCAACCGGAAATCGGTCCGATCGCATATACGAGGAACAGCAGGGTCAAGCCGAATGCGAAGGCAACTCCGAGATTGCCGACTTTCGCACCTGCGAAGACGGCAGTTCCGACCGCGGAGAACACGAGCACAAATGTCCCCACCGCTTCGGCCGCATACTTCTTCACATCCGAGATCGGTTCGATCTCAGTCAATTCCTGTGCAGTTGGAGACATATTCCCACCTTCTTCTCATCGAACGGTAGTAATGCTCACGCGCCTAGATTTGCCGGACTTTACGCAAGCCTGGTGATCTCCACAACAACTTCGAGATCTGTGGAGCGTCCACCGGAAAAGATTCCCTTCAAAGGCGGCACATCCGAATAGTCCCTTCCTATTCCGACCGAGACATGCTGTTCATTCACAGCTATCGCATTGGTCGGGTCATATCCCCACCACGCGCCGGTCCACGCTTCGATCCACGCGTGCGATTCCCCGACCACCGTGTCCCCGACTGCCGCATCACGTTTGGGGTGGAGATAGCCGGAAACGTACCGACAGGGAATGCCCATCGTTCGAAGCAACACCAAGGTCAGATGTGCATAATCCTGGCAGACGCCTTTCCTGGCCGACCAGGCCTCGACCGCCGACGTATGCACTCCGGTCGTACCCGGAACATATGACATTTCACCGTAAACCCATTGCGACGCAGCCACTACTGCATCTTCAGGTGATTTATCTTTGCGCAATTCCTTGGCAATTGTCGCCAGCTTACGATCACGCGGAACATATCTCGTGAAACTCAGTTGCTCGTTGAATCGATCTTTAATCGCGTTTCCCGACAATTCATCCCAGTCGACGGTTTCCTCGGGTTGAACAAACGGTTCCGTCTCCACCACCGACAGTCCGGTCACTTCCAGCTCCGTGTGCGGGGCGTGCAAGTCGAAGGCGGTCACCGCGGTGCCCCAGTAATCGGTGTACCGATAGGAACGCGTTGCCGGCTGGGTTTCGACGCGCGTGAGGATCACCGTCTGCCTGGTGTCGCCGCGGGGTGTCAATCGCGCTTCGTTGTACGACGACGTCACCGGGGCGTCGTACGCATATCCCGTGGTGTGCACGACCCTCATTCGCCAGCTCACAGCTCTCCCTCCACCGTCGACTCCGCATACGCGGCGCCGGCATCCGTCCATGCGACCCACGGCGCAGCGTGGAAGTACTGCAATGCAATCGCCTCACCCAGTTCGCGGCAGGTCTCCTGCCAACCGAGCAACCGTCCTTGCAGATCTTCGAGCAACACGCCCTGCGGCAGAAACTCCAGTTCGCTGCGTGCGCGGCCGAGAAGCCGCGGCGCCTCCGCCCGGATTCCGACGCGACTGCCCGGCTGCGGGTCGAGTTCCTGCAGGCACTTCTCGGCCTGCCTGATCGAATGGAACACCGAGCGCGGAAAGAGTCTGTCCAACAAGATGAACTCGACGACGCGGTTGGCGTCGAGCGCTCCGCGATACGTACGCAGATACGTGTCATGTGCGCCCGCCGAGCGAAGAACACTGACCCACGCCGGCGACGACGGGCGGTCACCGGCGCGCGCCAGGAGCATCCGCACAATCATGTCGACACGTTCGATCGACCTGCCCAGCAGAAGGAACCGGTAACCGTCGTCGCGGCTGAGCGTGGAATCCGCCAGCCCCGCGAACATCGCTGCGCGTTCCTCCACATAACGGAAGAACTCGTGTGGCCCCAGCCTGCGTGACGCGCGTTCACGCTCCGCCAGTCCGTTGTACGTGGTGTTCAGGCACTCCCACATCTCACTCGACGTGACCTCACGTGCTCCGCGAGCATTCTCACGGGCACTTGCCAGCGAGTCCACGATCGATCCAACCTGATTGCGGCTGAACGCAACCAGGTCGGTGAGCGAGCGTACGTCGAGCTTCTCCTCCGGCGCTTCGATGCCGAGGACACGCAGGAGCAGACGCGACGTGCGGTCCGGGTCGACGGTTGCGTCGTCCAGCAGTTGGTGGACGGCGACGTCGAGGATCCGAGCGGTGTCGTCGGCGCGCTCGACGTAGCGGCCGATCCAGTAGAGGGACTCTGCGTTGCGAGCAAGCATCGGTCACCACGCTCCGTTCGCTGATAGTTCTTGGTAGCTGGGCACTTCTGAGGTGTTCACTGTTGTTGCTGCTGCTGTTGAGAGGTGCTCAGTTCGGGTCCCTGCACCGGCTCCGCGGATTCCGGGGGCTCGGACACCAGTTCCTCACCGGACAGCTCTGGGTCCTCGTCCGAGCTGCGGCTGGCGAGCACCCATGTGTCCTTGCTTCCGCCGCCCTGGCTCGAGTTGACCACCAGCGAGCCTTCCGGAAGTGCCACCCGGGTCAGGCCGCCGGGCAACACCCACACGTCCTCACCGTCGTTGACGGCAAAGGGTCGCAAGTCCACGTGGCGCGGCGAGAGAACGTCGTCGATCTTGGTCGGCACCGTGGACAACTGCACGAGAGGCTGCGCGATCCACCCGCGCGGGTCTGCCTTGATCTTGCGGGTGATCGCGGCCAGTTCCTTGGGGCTCGCGTCCGGTCCGAAGACGATTCCGTAGCCGCCGGACCCTTCCACCGGCTTGATGACGAGTTCGGCGACGCGGTCGAGGACTTGCTCGCACTCCTCGTCCAACCAACAGCGGAACGTGTCGACGTTCTGCAAGAGCGGCTTCTCACCGAGGTAGTAGTCGATGATCTGCGGAACATAGGTATAGACGAGTTTGTCGTCACCGACTCCGTTGCCGACGGCACTCGAGATCACCACGTTGCCCGCTCGCGCCGCATTCAGTAGGCCTGCGACGCCGAGAATCGAATCCGGACGGAAGTGCATCGGGTCGAGATACTCGTCGTCGATGCGGCGATAGATGACGTCGACCTGACGCTCGCCTTCCGTCGTGCGCATGTACACCATGTTGTCGCGGCAGAACAGGTCGCGACCTTCGACGAGTTCCACACCCATCTGACGAGCGAGCAATGAATGCTCGAAATAGGCGGAATTGGCGATACCCGGTGTGAGAACAACCACTGTCGGGTCCGCTTCGTTGAGTGCAGCACCCGCACGCAGCGCCCTCAGCAGGTGTGTTGCGTAATCACCTACCGCCCGCACCTTGTGGGACATGAACAGATCCGGGAACACCCGAGTCATGGTGCGACGGTTTTCCATCACATAGGAGACACCGGACGGAGATCGCAGATTGTCCTCGAGAACTCGGAACTCTCCCGCCTCGTCTCGGACCAGGTCGATACCCGCGACGTGGATTCGCACACCGTTTGGCGGCACGATGCCGGCTGCTTCACGGTGGAAGTGCTCGCACGAGGTCACCAGGCGGCGCGGCAACACGTGATCGCGCAGGATTCGCTGCTCGCCGTAAATGTCCGCAAGGAACAACTCGAGCGCCTTCACCCGCTGCTTGATGCCCTTTTCCAGCCGCGACCACTCCTGCGCGGCGATGACGCGCGGCACCAGATCCAACGGAAACGGTCGCTCCTGCCCGGACAGCGAGAACGTCACGCCCTGGTCGATGAATGCGCGTCCGAGTGCGTCGGCACGCGCGGCAAGGTCGGCGCTGCTCGTCGGCGCCAGGGCTTTGTACACACCCTTGTACGGGGCACGCACCGAGCCGTCGGGCTCGAACATCTCGTCGAAAGCCAACTCGTAGCGACCGATGTCTGAATATCCGTCGAACACTGCGGCTGGACGCGCTCGGGTGATGGTCGAACCTGTTTTACTCGAACTTTTCGAAGGCGGCGGCGTCATAGGGCAACATGCTGCTACAAGTGGGGCTATTCGGCAGCGCGGCGAGAAATCGGGCGCTCGGTGTACTCTTCTCGACAGACGCAACGTGCGACGGTTTGGGTTCTTGGGCCCTCGGCTGGTAATCTTGCCAGTCGGTGCATCAGTGCGCCCACAGCTTTCTCGACCGTAACCAGCTAAAGACGACAAGGATTTTACGCGTGGCCAACATCAAGTCCCAGGTGAAGCGAATCCGTACCAACGAGGCGGCCCGACTCCGTAACCAGTCGGTGAAGTCCTCGCTGCGTACCGCGATCCGTTCATTCCGCGAGGCTGCGGCAGCCGGTGACAAGGACAAGGCCAACGAGCTCCTCGTCTCCACCAGCCGCAAGCTCGACAAGGCAGCCAGCAAGGGCGTCATTCACGCCAACCAGGCTGCCAACAAGAAGTCTGCACTCTCGCAGGCTGCCAACAAGCTCTGACGTTTCCACTGTGACGGTTCGCCGTCATACTGGTTCGTCTCGATAGCCGCCAGGTCGAAAGACCAGGCGGCTATTTTGCGTACTCAATCGGATCAGAGCAAAAACCCGCCATCCATGTCTTGCACGGAATATGTGGATCGGGCTGCGACCATCTGATGATGGCGGTCAACGGGAAACGCCCTCGTAGCTGGTTGTTCACGACTGTCTTCTGGGCGGTCGTCGCTTTGGGCGTATTGGCAGCCCTGGGGATCCCTCGTTGGTGGGAATCATTGACGGTTGCAGTCGTCGGAGTCGCAGCAAGCTACGGATGGTGGAGGCGCAGGCAACGGGGCGAATTCTGGATCTTCTTCGGCGTGATGTGTTCACTCGTTGCGATTCTGGCGTTTCTCGCCACTGGACGAGCGCTTCTCACCACCGTGAAGGTGCCGGTAGACAGCATCGGCCAAGAAACAATTGTCTGCGGCAGTGTGATGAATCCGGCGACGAACGACTCCCTACGAGTGACCGACATCAGGACTGGTGATCCGACGACACGGCCTCAAGCCATTCCGCACACCCAGTTGGAGCAAGCCTGCGTGAAACGCCTCGACTACCGGGTGGCCGAGGCCACGGCCGCCACTGTCGTCGGACTACTTCTGGCCGGCCGCGCGATCGGCCATGTTGTCCTCAGTTCTTCCGCAACGCGCACACTTTCCGCACTGCCATCTCCAGAGCGAAGGACGAGTCGACTGCGGCGCCCTTCACGTCGGCATTGAGAGCGGCGACGATCTGCATCGCAGCGCCGATCGACGTGGGATCCCAACCGCCGACTTCCTTGATCGCCTTCTTGACCTTCCACGGCGGCATCCCGAGATCCGACGCCAACCGGAACGGGTCACCGCCCCGTGCAAACGGGCCGACCTTCGCGATGGTGTGGACTGCATCGGCGAGGGCGTCAGCGAGCAGAACGTGCGCAGTTCCGATCTGGTCAGCCCATCGCAGAGCCTCGAGCGCACCCCGGGTATCGCCGACGATAACTTTGTCGGCCACATCGAATCCGGAAACCTCGGCCTTGCCCGAGTAGTACTTGTGGACTGCATCCACGTCGATCTTGCCGCCGGTATCTGCCGCCAATTGCGAGCAGGCCGACGCAAGTTCGCGAAGGTTGGAGCCGACGCTTTCGATCATCGCGGCGATCGCATCGGGAGCAACCCTCACGTCGGCGGTCCGAAACTCACCCCGGACGAAGTCGACAAGCTGACTCTTGTTCAGTTTTCCGCAGTTGTGAACCGTCGCGCCGAGCTTCTCGAGGGCCGGCGCCAACGCCTTTGCGCGACCGCCGCCCGAGTGCACGACGATCAGAACGACGCCTTCTGCCGGCTCACGCGCCGCCTCGAGAACAAGAGCTACGGCATCTTTGCCTGCTTCTGCGGCCGATTCCAGGACGATCACACGGTCTTCGGCAAAAAGAGAGGGGCTGAGCAGCTCAGCCAACTCGGGAGCATTGGTGTCTCCGGCACGCATCTTGGTCACCGGGAGATCCGAAATACCCTGGCCGCGGTCACCGCGGACGGCTCTGATGAGCTGCGATACCGTGCGGTCGATCAGGAACTCGTCGTCCCCGAGAACAAGATGCAGCGGATCGACTCCAGACGGATTACTCACCCGAAGATGGTCCCACGAGGAACCGACACGATCGACACAGACCCGCCGCCCCCGCCGTACACAGCGACGGTGCCGTCGACGTCGGTCCGAACCACCGCCCCGCCCAACGAAACCAGTTCGTCGAGAACCTCCTCATTCGGGTGCCCGAAACTGTTGCCGTCGCCGACGCTGATCATCGTCAACCTCGGACGCACCGCTTCCAGAAATGCCGACGATGTGGTCCGAGAACCGTGATGGGGCAGCTTCAACACATCGGCCTTCACGTCCGTTCCCGATCGGAGGATGGCCTCCTCCCCCGCAACTTCGGCGTCGCCCGTCAACAGAATTCGACCCGCGTCCGTGTGTGCCATCACCACCAGCGACTGATCGTTGGCGGCGTCCGCGGCGTCCCCCGTATCGCGGGGAGCCGGAAGCAACGGTCCGAGAACCTCCATGTTCACCGATCCCAACGTCAACTCCATACCTGCACGCAACGAGACAACCGGAACGCCGTGCGACTCGGCGGCATCCTTTACCGCCCGAAAACCTGACTCCGGCAACAACATCGACCCGACTCCGACCGCAGCGACCGAACGCCCACCCAGAACTGCTTCCAATCCACCGATGTGATCGGCATGAAAATGACTGATCATCAGCAACGCGATGTCGTTGACGTCCAACATGTTCAGGCAACGATCCATCGACGTGGGATCAGGACCGACATCGATGACGATCACCCTGCGGTCTCCAGTCGAGAGCACAAGACCGTCCCCTTGACCGACGTCGCACATCACCAGTACCCACCCCGGAGCAATACGACCACCGCCGAACACGTGCTGAAAGATGAGGGCTAGAACAACTCCCAGAACGAGGACGCCGACCACCCATCTCGAGATCCGATTCCACAGCGTCAGGGCCGCGGCCAGTAAGACGCCTACGACGATCAGAGCACCGATGAGCCCTGACGGCACCGCCACCGACGCTCCGGGAAGCGCCGCCGCCCGCTCGGACACGTACAGCAGCCACCCCATCGGCGGCCGGACCAGTGGCGTGATGAACACCGCGATCGGTGGACAGATCAGCGCACTCAAGGCAATCACCGCACCGAACACCGTGGTGATTCCGATCACAGGCGCCACGGCCATGTTCGCGGCAATCGTAACCACACTGAAGGTTCCCGCCATGGCACCCACCAGTGGCGCAGACACGACAAACGCAGCACTCGAGACCGCTGTCATCTCCGAAAACCAACGGGGCCAACCTCTTCGACGAAGCACATCCACCCACACCGGAGCAATGATCACCAGCGCGCCCGTGGCAGTAGTCGACAGCGCAAACCCCCAGTCGACGGCAAGTTCGGGCATCACGACAACCAGAACGATGATGGCTGCGGCAAGAGCGGGCAGTGCCTGTTTGCGTCGACCGGTCACCAGACTGAGCAGGCCGATCAGGCCCATCACCGAGGCGCGCAGAACACTCGGCGACGGCCTCGCGACGACAACAAACGCAACGAGGGCTACCAGCGCCAAAGCAGCGCCGACGCGCGGACTGAGCGCCGCGGCTCTGACCAGCAGCAGAACCGCCCCGAGCAGAATGCTGATATTGGCGCCGGACACCGCGGTGAGATGGGAAAGCCCTGCAACGGTGAAGTTGTCCTTCACCACCGGCGACAACGCCGATGTGTCTCCGACGACGAGGCCAGGCAGCAGACCTGCCTGATCCGGCGGGAGCGCAGCCGAGCACGCAGCGGCGAAACGAGTACGCACCACACTCGCCCATCGCTGATACCAGGGCACTTCTCCCACCGCGACGGGAGGCCCCTCGGACGTGATCACGGCGAGCGTGGAATCGCTACGCCATGGCTGACTCGCCCGGCCGCGAACCGTCAGGCTCTGCCCTGGAACAACTTCGAGCCACGACGAACTGGGCGCCCGGATCGTGACCAGGCCGCCTCCGGAGTACCTGCGATTCTGGGAAGTCACCGAATTGACGGTTGCCCTGAAGAAAATCTGACCTTGACCCGCCGCGCCAGAGACTGCGTGCGGATCCTCCGAGGGTTCCACTTCGACACTCACCCACGCTCCTTCGAGGGCAGCTCGGGTCAGTGGGTGCCCCTCGACCTCGGTCGCCCGCCACCCGATGACGACACTGCATCCGGCACCGAACAGCAATGCAACCAACATGATTCGTGCCCACCCCGCAGATGTCCGGCGCACAACCACGTAAGTGAGGATTGCCGCTGGAATAGCGCATGCCACCGCCAGTACCCACGCGGCGACCGCGCCGAACAGGATCCCCACCGCACTGCTCCCCCACACTGCGACGGCTGACGGTAGCAGTCGAGCGTCGAGGACCGGCGAGACTTCCGGTTCGTTCACACCGATACCAGCACTCGCAGTTTGGCCAACCTTGCCGGGCCGATCCCGTCGACTTCCCCCAATTGTTCTATGTCCGTGAATTTTCCGTTGGACGTTCGCCAGGAGATGATCGCCGCAGCCGTTACCGGCCCTACCCCGGGAAGGTCGTCCAGTTCGGCCTCGGTAGCGGTGTTGAGGTTCACCAGACCAGCCCCGCCGGATTCCCCCGCAGCGGCGGGGCCGGTCCCTCCCGCAGTGGTACTCGAACTCGCTGAAACACCACCGGACTGATCGGCGGCCCCCACCACGATCTGATCACCATCGGCAAGCTTCTGTGCCAGATTCAGGCCCACCGTCTCGGCGCCCTCGAGCACTCCACCTGCCGCAGCGAGCGCGTCGGCGATGCGCGAGCCCGAATGAAGGTTGACAAGCCCAGGCGTGCGCACGAGTCCGACGACACTGACCACCAAAGCCTCAGGCGACTGCTCCGCTACGACGCCGGTCGGTACGGGACTGGCTGATTCACCATCGTCGGCAGTGACATTCTGCGCCGTGACATTCTGCTCCGTGACATTCTGAGGCGAGGGCAACGGTGGGACCGCCTGCAAACTCGGAGAATCCCACCACACCGTGAACAAGCCGATTGCCGTGGCCAGGGCTGCAACAATCGCCAACACCCAGGTCGCCGATCGGCTCGGGCGCCAACGTGTACCGCGCCAGCGCTCGGGCAGCCGATCGAACCGTGACGAGTCGGGTTGAGCCTCGTATTCGTCTTCGTCGAAGTCCTGAAGCCACTCGGGGGACCTCTCGAATGGCTGCGGGGACCTCTCGAAAGACGCTGAATCCTCGAAGTCGTCGACGGCCTGTCGCTGCCGGTAGTTCCCGTCCATCGCCGCGAGGCGATCACGCGCCCGCTCGCGCTCCTCGCTGATCCTCATGACTGGACGCTAACGAGAGACCATGCCGCCGAAGACGAGCAATTTCAATCTGTGGAGAACTCGCGGATTGTGGAGAAACGATCAGGTGTTCGCGTCCACCGCGCTGTCGATCTCCGGCAGCGGACACACGACAACACCGATCGCGCCGACACCGACGTGCGCTCCGATAACCGCGCTGAAGTCGGTGACCACGGATTCCGCCACATCGGGGATGCGCTCGGCCAACTGTTCCGCTATCGCATCGGCACGCTCTCGCGCTCGCATGTGATGCACGGCTATCGCCACGCGGCCGAGACCGGCGCGCTCGACTGCCGAATCCACCAAGCGTGCAAGCGCTTTGGTGGTCGTACGTGTTTTTTCACCGAGCACGAGCTTGCCGTCCACCAGATGCAGGATCGGCTTCATCGCCAACGCAGTACCCAACAACGCGGCTGCGGTTCCGATTCGTCCGCCCCGACGCAATTGATCAAGTTTGTCGACGACGATGTAGCAGCGCCCACGACTCGCGACGTCGACCGCCCGGCCGTACGCCTCTTCGAGTGACGCACCCTTCTCGGCCAAGCGCGCAGCTTCGAGAGCGGGATAGCCCAAACCCATTCCGGCCGACTGCGAATCGACGATCCGGACGGCTCCACCGAACTCCTGGGCTGCGACTCGTCCGGCTTCCCACGTTCCCGAGAGTTGCCGTGAAATGTGCACGGCGAGAACGCCGTCACCGTCGCTCATGTCCAGGGCGCGGGCATACGCTTCGGACAACTCGGCGGGCGACGCTCCGGCCGTTGTCACTCCTGACAGGTCGCTCGGCATTGCGTCGACACCCTCACGCAAGTCGCAGCCGTCACGGAGCACATGGAGCGGAACCACCTGAATCCCACATGCGTCGGCCGACTCCTGCGGGATGCAGGCGGAGGAATCCGTGACGACGACGACCGGCATTCTGCTACCCGACTTCGCTCGGCGGTGATACCAGTTGCGGCGAAACCACTTTCTTCGACTCCACCCCGCGAATCGCAGCGATCATCGCGCGGGCTACACCGACATGACCGTCCCAACCCCAGTGAATACCGTCGGGGTTGCCGTTCTCGGAAAAGACGTTGTCACGCACTGCATCCGCGAGATCGACTACGGGAACGTCTTTCTCCGTAGCCCACTCGGTGATCGCGGACACCGCGGCAGGTCGTCCGGCGTGCACGCTCGCGTAGGCATCGCTGCGGTGCACCGACGGCAGGGTCGCGATCATCGGCAGTTCCGGCCGCATGTACTCCAACGCATTTCGCGAGCTTTCCAAATACTCGACGCTCAGCTTGGGCGGAAGTGCGACCGGGCGGCCCAGAGGTGCAAGCCGCGGCTGCAGCCACTGATAACCCTCGCGCACCACGCGTCGAAGCGCGGGTGGCCGAACGTAGCGGATGGTCTCGCGGAGCGCGGTTGGCAATGGGGACGGTAGCGAGTCCATACCGCCGACCGCGAACACGACGGCGCCGGCCCGCGGCACCGCCGCCCACACACGAGGATCCTGAGTCAGTGCCCACCACGCGTCGCGGCACGTCCAGCCGATACGGGCGACCAACTCGACGTCCCAGCCGAGTTCGTCGGCCACGATGTTGGGCCAGATGCGTGGATGATCTGCCGCGAGGCCGCCTTTGGGGCCGAAATACGACAGCGAATCCGCGAGCACGAGGAGGACGGGGCGCTGCCCGTCGGCACTTTCAGAGGACGTCATTTGCGACACTCGCAGAAGCATTCCATACGTCGAGTCGCCACTCGATCGACTTGACGTCGCCGTGTCCGCTGAGTTGCACCCAACTGGTGTTTCCCAATCCGCCGAGGACTGCCCAGCGATCGACGGGTAGGTCGAGCAATGCCGCTGTCAGTGCCGCGATCAAGCCTCCGTGCGCCACCAGAACTACGGGCCGCTCGGCCCAGTCCGGGTGCGTGTCGAGCAATTCGTGAACTACGGGGAGGCTGCGATTCGCGACGTCGATTCGGCTTTCGCCGCCGGGCGGCGCCAACGTGGCATCCGCTCGCCAGGCAGATCGCACACCGGGAGTGCGCTCGTCGACGTCATGATGAGTCAGACCTTGCCATTCACCCAGGTGTGTCTCACGCAGACGCGTGTCGGTGAGGACCGGAAGTCCGGCGGCGTCACCGACAGCGACTGCCGTGAAATACGCGCGCCGCAGATCCGAGGACACGATCGTCAACGGTCTGCGATCGGCGATCACCGGACCTGCACTCTTGGCCTGCGTGCGTCCCAACTCCGACAGGTCGGTGTCGAGTTGCCCCTGCATCCGAGAGTCGGCGTTGTATTCGGTCTGTCCGTGACGCAGCAGGATGAGCCGGCGGACAGGGTTCGACGCCGCACTGGGCGCCGACGAAGTCACAGCGAGGGATCCTGCGCGTCCGGCTCGGAAACCGTGTCGGTCTCGAACACCGTGTTGGCATCGGCGGGGCCGGGACGGTTCTGTCCGAGGCCTTCGACCTCGACCGTCGGGCAGTCCTTCCACAGACGATCGAGAGCGTAGAAGTTGCGCTCCTCGTCATGCTGGACGTGGACGACGATGTCGGCGTAGTCGAGCAGTGCCCAGCGGCCCTCGCGGGTGCCTTCACGGCGGACCGGCTTGTGTCCCGCTTCGCGGAGGCGGTCTTCGATGTTCTCGACAATCGAGTTGACCTGACGCTCGTTGGTCGCAGATGCGATCACGAAGCAGTCCGTGATGACCAACTGTTCGGACACATCGAGCACCACCACTTCGGTGGCCAGCTTCTCGTCGGCTGCCAAGGCCGCGATGCGTGCCATGTCGATGGCTTCGGTGTTTGCACTCACTCGATGTTCTCCAGTTTCGTCTTCAGAAAGTACTTGTTGTTCTCGGCTAGCTCGATTCGGCGCCCGGGACGGCTTCCGACTTCCCCGGTGCGGGCTCCGACATCGTTGTAGCTCCGTCGCGGCGCTCCGCGTCGACAGGTCGATACAGGTTCCGCTTCGAGATGTACTGCACCACTCCGTCCGGCACCAGGTACCAGACGGGGCGGTCTTCACTTGCCCGACGCCGACATTCGGTCGACGAAATAGCAAGTGCCGGAATCTCTATCAACGTGACCGCGTCGGCGGGCATGGTGTCGAGGTGACCGGCCAGGTGCTCTGCATTGAGATCGAAACCCGGTCGCGATACCCCGACGAACTTCGCCAATGCGAACAACTCTTCCCAATCTTGCCAGGAAAGGATGCTGGCCAGCGCATCGGCACCGGTGATGAAGAAGAGTTCGGCGTCGGGATGGTAGGCCCGGAGGTCTCGCAGTGTGTCCACGGTGTACGTCACTTTTTCACGGTCGACGTCGACCCGAGAGACGGAAAACCGCGGGTTGGAGGCGGTGGCGATGACCGTCATGAGGTACCGGTCCTCGGCAGGACTGACGCCCCTCCCCTGCTTCTGCCAGGGCCGCCCGGTGGGGACGAAGATCACTTCGTCGAGTCCGAACCGGTCGGCGACCTCACTGGCCGCAACGAGGTGGCCATGGTGAATGGGGTCGAAGGTGCCACCCATCACTCCGAGGCGTCGAGCACGTTCCACCGATAGTCCCTTCTGCACGAGTGTCGAGCTTACGGGTCAGACCGGCAGCAGACGGGACACGACGTCGGCAAGCTGCTGGGCCGAGCGGCACTCGTGCATGCTGATGACCTCGTTATACACCTTCGCCGCGGAGTCACCCGTTCCCCATTGCCCCTTCGGCTCAGGGTTGAGCCAGTGTGCGTGCTTGGCAACCGCAACCATCTGCGACAGCGACTGGAGGTTGGGATCGCGGTAGTTGTTGCGACCGTCGCCGAGTACCAGCAGCGACGTGCGACTGGTGATCGACTGCGCGAACTTCTCCTGGAAGACCCCGAAGGCGTGCCCGTAATCGGAGTGGCCGTCGTAGGTGATCAGTTCGGCTTCACGCACCATCCGTGACATCGCGGACCCGAGGTCTGCGTTCGAGTCGAAGAACCGCGTGACCTCGTCGGTCGTGTCGATGAACGCGAACACCCTCACTCGTGAGAACTGCTCGCGCAACGCGTTGACGAGGAGCAGGGTGAAATGGCTGAATCCCGCCACCGAACCCGACACGTCACACATCACCACAAGTTCCGGCCGCGCTCGCTTCGGCTTGCGCTGCACCAGATCGATCGGCACTCCGCCCGTCGACAT
Source organism: Rhodococcus sp. APC 3903 (assembly GCF_030407755.1). Lineage (NCBI taxonomy): Bacteria > Bacillati > Actinomycetota > Actinomycetes > Mycobacteriales > Nocardiaceae > Rhodococcus > Rhodococcus sp. APC 3903. Next base: position 69,210 of record NZ_JASDCV010000003.1, on the reverse strand, counting down.
GGACTTGCGCAACGTGCGACGCAGGTCGATCGAACCCGAGCGGGAGCGGCTACGACGCACCGCGAGACGGCTGGCCAACAGACGAGCGAGTGGTGCGACGTTCTTCTTCAGTGTGGTGAGTTCGGCGTCGGAGGCCCGCAGGAAGTCGACTTCCTCGGCGAGTTTCGGAACGCCGTACGTGGCGACGCGTTCCTTACCCAAATTCTCGGCGGTGCGTCGACGCGTTTCCTTCTCGACCATCTTGCGGAAGTCCGCGATGCGCTGCGCTGCCGTGCGCTTGGCGACCTCGGACTGATAGTCGGAATTGTCCTTGCCCTCGGACCCCGCGCCTTCCTGGTTGCCGAGTAGACCTTGCAGGATCTTGTTGAGCAACGTCTCCGGGGCGACGTCGCGCAGCGCCTGATAGGCGGAGAACGACGGGCCGTTACTCGACTGGTACTGCCCGAGTTCCTCGACCATCGCGGCGGTCAGGAGTTCGGTCATCTCCATCGCCTCGTCGCTGCCGTCTGTCAGCAGTTCGGCGATCAGCTCACGCAATGCCTGTAGGTCGATCGAGCCGTCTGGCTTGCGCGGCAGTGTGACGTCGACGTCGCCGACCGCACGGTCACCGATCGCCTTGGGGAACCACAGGTCGAAGACGGCGTCGAACGTCGCCCGGTGGGTAGGTCGACGCAGGAGCGAGCATGCCAGCCCTTCACGAAGCGCTTCACGATCGAGCAGGTCGAGAACCGACATGACCTGACCGGCGTCGACGGTCTCGGACGGGCCGACCATGATTCCGCGTCGTCGCAGAGCCTCGACAAAATCGACGAGGTGACCGGGAATCCCGTGCGGCGCTGCCAGGCCGCCGGGTGAGAGCGGCGACGTCGATCCTGCGGGAGCCATGACAGACCTCAGTTCAGCCGAAGTTCAGCGGCGGCGCGCACCTGATCGGACTGGTGCTTGAGGATGACACCGAGCGTGGCGCGTACGGCGTCGTCGTCGAGCGTGTCCATGCCCAGAGCGAGAAGGGTGCGTCCCCAGTCGATGGTTTCGGACACCGACGGAACCTTCTTGAGCTGCATTCCGCGAAGAACACGAATGGTGTTGACCAGCTGCTCGGCAATCGCTTCAGGAAGCTCCGGCACCCGGCTTGCGAGGATGCGACGCTCGAGGTCGGCGTCCGGGAAATCGAGATGCAGGAAGAGGCAACGACGCTTAAGAGCCTCCGAGAGTTCGCGCGTGGCGTTGGACGTCAGCACCGTGAACGGCTTGCGGGTGGCGGTGATCGTTCCGAGCTCGGGGATCGTGACCGCGAAGTCGCTGAGCACTTCGAGGAGCAGACCTTCGATCTCGACGTCTGCCTTGTCCGTCTCGTCGATCAACAGCACCGTCGGGTCCTCGCGGCGAATGGCCTTGAGCAGTGGACGTGCGAGCAGGAACTCCTCCGAGAAGACATCCGCCTTCGTCGAGTCCCAGCTGTGGTCGACCGCGACATCACCCCTCGCTCCGCTCGCCCCGCCCGACTGAATCCGAAGAATCTGCTTCGCGTGGTTCCACTCGTAGAGTGCACGAGCCTCGTCGACGCCCTCGTAGCACTGCAGACGCACCAGTTCTGCGCCCGTGGTCTGGGCGACTGCGCGGGCGAGTTCCGTCTTACCGACACCGGCCGGGCCCTCGATGAGCAGGGGCTTGCCCAGTCGGTCGGCCAGGAACACTGCCGTTGCAGTGCCCTTGTCGGACAGGTAACCCGTCTCGGCCAAACGCTCGATCACGTCGTCGACGCTCGAGAAGAACGGTGTTGTATCGGGAAGAGCTCGGTCCACGGTTAACTCCTAAAAAGGGTGGGGCAAGTCTGGTGAACTTTTCAGGCGGGTCGGGTGTGCCCGTCGCCCCAGACGATCCACTTGGTGGACGTCAGTTCCGGTAGCCCCATGGGGCCACGCGCGTGCAGTTTCTGGGTGGAGATGCCGATCTCGGCGCCGAATCCGAACTGCTCACCGTCGGTGAAGGCAGTCGACGCATTGACCATCACTGCCGCGGCGTCGACGCGAGCGGTGAACTCACGGGCAGCCGAGAGATCGGAAGTCACGATGGCTTCGGTGTGGCCGGTCCCGTACTGGTCGATGTGCTCGACCGCAGCGTCCAGGTTCTCGACGACCTTGAGCGCGACGTCGAGCGTGAGGTACTCCTTCGACCAGTCGTCCTCGGTGGCCGGGACGAGTCCAGGCAGATCGCCGTGCACGACGACGTCGTGCATCTGAAGCGCTTGAAGCAACTTCGGCACGGCCGTCTCGGCGATGGCGGCGTCGACCAACACAGTCTCCGCGGTGTTGCACACGCTGGGCCGACGGGTCTTGGAGTTGAGAAGAATCTTCTCGGCCATGAGCAGATCGGCGGCCGAGTGAACGTAGACGTGGCAGTTACCGACACCGGTCTCGATGGTGGGAACGGTGGCATCGCGAACTACGGCGCTGATCAGGCCGGCGCCGCCTCGTGGGATGACGACGTCGACGAGGCCACGGGCCTGGATGAGGTGCGTGACCGTCGACCGATCCGCACTCGGCAGAAGTTGAACGGAGTCCTCGGGGAGCCCCTGAGCAACCAACGACGCGCGTAGCGCCGCCACCAACGCTTCGTTGGACTTGACTGCCGAGGACGAACCACGAAGCAGCGCAGCATTTCCCGACTTGAGAGTCAGCCCGAAAGCGTCGACGGTAACATTGGGTCGAGCCTCGTACACCATGCCGACGACACCGAGCGGAACCCGCTGCTGCCGTAGTTCCAAACCGTTCGGCAGAGTGGATCCACGAAGCACTTCACCGATCGGATCAGGTAGTCCGGCAACCTGACGCAAACCCGACGCGATGCCCTCGATGCGGTCAGCGGTCAGACGAAGACGGTCGAGCAGCGATTCCTCGGTGCCACCCGCCTTCGCGGTGTCGATATCGAGAGCGTTGGCCGCGAGAATCCGATCACTTGCCGCGAGAACTGCGTCGGCTGCGGCGTGGAGAGCAGCATCCTTCTGCGCCGTGGTCAGCAGAGCCAGGACGCGCGAAGCCTTACGGGCTCGGCGTGCGGCGTCGTGCACGACGGACTTGGTGTCGGACGCATTCGAGTCGACGGTTTCTGCGTTGGAAGTCACAGCGGTCATGAATACACATTAACCACCCACCTCCGCGGCTTGCTCGGCGGAACGAGGCTGTGACCACCCGGGACCATTCCGGCGGACCGCCTGCGAACATTTCGGCGGACCGCCGGGGAACAATTCCGGCGCGCGACACTGTTGCACCCACCGACCTTCTTCTTCGAGTCAGGAGCCATCCGTGAGTGTGTTGTTCGAGCCTTTGACCCTGCGCGGCGTCACCATCCCGAACCGCGTCTGGATGGCACCGATGTGCCAGTACTCGGCCGACGTCATCGGCGACCAGGTCGGAGTGCCCAACGAGTGGCATCGCACGCATCTGGTGAGCCGTGCAATCGGCGGCACCGGCCTGATTCTCACCGAGGCGACGGCCATCAATCCCGAAGGCCGCATATCGGCAGCTGATCTGGGGATCTGGAACGACACGCAGGCGCAAGCCTTCGCCGAGATCAACGCGCAACTCGCGTACTTCGGCGCAGTGCCCGGAATTCAGCTGGCCCACGCCGGACGCAAAGCGTCGACGCAGGTTCCGTGGCGCGGCGGCAAGAGCCTGCCCGCCGACGACCGACTCTCGTGGCAGACGGTTGCCCCGAGCGCGGTTCCGTTCGGTCACCTTGCCGATCCGGTAGAGCTCACCACGGAGGGCATCGAGAAGGTCGTCGCGGACTTCGCAGCGGCGGCTACCCGCGCATTGAAGGCCGAATTCAAGGTCGTGGAAATTCACGCGGCCCACGGATACCTGATCCATCAGTTCCTCTCCCCCGAGAGCAACAAGCGAACGGACCGCTACGGAGGCAGCTTCGAGAACCGCATTCGATTGCTCCTCGAAATCCTGACAGCAGTCCGCGAGGTGTGGCCGGCCGAGCTACCGCTCTTCGTCCGGGTCTCGGCGACCGATTGGCTCACGGAAGAGCGTGGGCTCGAGGTCGACAGCTGGACCGCGGATCAGACCGTTGCCCTGGCCAACATCCTCTCCGATTACGGGGTCGATCTCGTCGACGTCTCCACTGGCGGCAATTCACCGGCGGCACAGATTCCGGTGGAACCGGGATACCAGGTTCCGTTCGCCCGTCGCCTGCAGAACGAGAGCCTGCTACCGGCCGCCGCCGTCGGCCTCATCACCGAACCCGAACAGGCCGAGAAGATCGTCGAAGACGGAAGCGCAGTGGCGGTGCTCCTCGGCCGCGAACTGTTGCGTGATCCCTACTGGGCGCGCCGGGCGGCCCGTGAACTGAACGCCGAGGTAGGACCGCATATCCCGTCGCAGTACGCCCGCGCCTTCTAGCCCGAAAATCGGCTCCCGCGCCCAACTTTGATAGCGTAAGCGTCTTACTTGCCGGTAGTCCGGAGCCCTGTGGGCTCCGGACACTGCCGCGGGCCAGAGCCGTGCGACGGGGGTCGCAACGAGCCACAGGGCACGCGGACGCTCGATTTCCCGACCGGCTCATCGGCGAGTGGGCAACGAAAAGATGCGTGCATCAGGTACGTGCCCCGCTCGGTTCGATGATTGCGCTGGGGAGCGCATGTCATGACTACACCAGAGAACTCGATCAGCGCTCTCGAAGTGGCCGAATCACCCGATGTCTGCGTCACCGACAATGCGTCCGTCAAGCGCGCTGTCAAGGCGACGATGCTCGGAAATGCCATGGAGTGGTTCGATTTCGGCGTTTACGCATATCTAGCTACCACTATCGGAAAAGTGTTCTTCCCGGACGCGAGCGGCAGCGCTCAACTCCTCTCGACGTTTGCAATTTTTGCGGCTGCCTTCATCGTCCGCCCTCTCGGCGGATTGTTCTTCGGTCCACTCGGTGACCGCATCGGACGCAAGAAAGTCCTTGCCACCACCATCATTCTGATGGCCGGCAGTACCTTCGCCATCGGCCTCATCCCGAGCTACGAATCCATCGGTATCGCCGCCCCGATCCTGCTGGTACTCCTACGCCTGTTGCAGGGCTTTTCCACGGGCGGCGAATACGGCGGGGCCAGTACGTTCGTCGCCGAATACGCACCGGACAAGCGCCGCGGTTTCTTCGCCAGCTTCCTCGAATTCGGGACTCTGGCAGGATATGTGGCGGCAGCGGGCATCGTGACGATCATCCAGACCGTCGTCAGTGCCGAGGACCTCCTCCAGTGGGGCTGGCGCATCCCCTTCCTCATTGCCGGACCTCTGGGTCTCATCGGCCTGTACCTCCGTCTGCGTTTGGAGGAAACTCCCGCATTCCAGATGATGGAGCAGGCCGAAGAGCGCTCCCTCGCAGATGAATCCACAGGCAAGAAACTACGCGAAACTCTCGTCGACAACTGGCGTCCGCTTGTTCTGTGCATCGTCCTGGTGGCCACGTACAACATCGCTCACTACGGGCTGCTCAGCTACATGCCGACGTATCTGACCAACACGTTGGGTTACGACGAATCCCACGGACTCGTTCTGATGATCATCGTCATGATCGTGATGATGATGGGAATCAGCTACGTCGGAAAGTTCTCGGACCGCGTCGGGCGTAAACCCTTGCTGCTCAGCGGTTTCATCGGATTCTTCGTCCTGTCCCTGCCTGCCTACCTGTTGATCGGCATCGGCAACTACGTGACGGTCTTCCTGGGACTCGCAATGCTCGGCGGCTTGCTCCTGCTGTTCGTCGGGGTGTTCCCGTCCGTGCTTCCCGCGCTCTTTCCGACCGGAATCAGGTACGGCGGCTTGGCAATCGGATACAACCTCGCGGTGTCGATCTTCGGTGGAACCACTCCCCTGGTGCTGACAGCTCTCGAAAGTGCAACGGGCAGCAATCTGGTCGCACCGATGTACATGATGATCGCCGCGGTGATCGGCGGTATCGCAGTCCTGATGATCCCCGAGACTGCACGGAAGCCACTGGACGGCTCTCCGCCCGCCGTGGCCACCGACGAGGAAGCACGTCGGATCATCCGCAAGGTTCGTCGAAAGAGAATGAAGGCCGATAACCTCGAGGTATGAGCACGCCTCGAATCGTCGTCGTCGGCAGTATCAACATGGATCTGACCACGTCGGTGGCCAGATTCCCCGCTCCGGGAGAAACGCTGCTCGGCACTGCCTTTGCCACCGCGGCCGGAGGTAAGGGCAGTAACCAGGCCATCGCCGCCGCGAAGGCCGGTGGGGACGTGTCCTTCGTCGGCGCGGTCGGCGACGACGGTTTCGGCACCCAATTGCGCGAGACCCTACAAGACGCCGCGGTCGACACCGCACTGCTACGTAGTGTCGACGGCCCGAGTGGCGTCGCGGCCATCACCGTGAGCGAAGACGCGGAGAACAACATCATCGTCGTCCCGGGCGCCAATTCCTCGATCACTTCGTTGACCGAAGCAGACCTCGACGCGATCGCACACGCCGACGTTCTATTGTGCCAACTCGAGATCCCGGTCGAGACAGTTACAGCAGCAGCCGAGCACGCACATGCTAACGGGACTACGGTCATCCTCAATCCGTCTCCTGTGCAAGAACTTCCGGATCCACTGATCGATGCAGTCGACATCTTGATCGTCAACCAGACCGAGTCGGAGCAGTTGGCCGCGGTCACCGGTCGCGTCCGATACCTCGTCACGACGCTCGGGGCCGGCGGCGCGGATCTCCGGTCGGGCGAGGAGACAATCCACGCCGACTCCCCGGCCGTGACACCCGTGGATACAACTGGCGCCGGCGATGCCTTCACCGGGGCCTTCGCCGTGGAGTGGGTACAGGGCCAGGACCGCGCCCTGCAGTTCGCTGCCACGGCGGGAAGTCTGGCGACGACGGTTCGCGGCGCGTCGGTGTCGTCGCCCACTCGCGCTGCGATCGAGATAGTGCTGAAGCGTCAGCCTTGACTCTGACACCGTGTGAGGTTCTAAACCTGTAGGTGTCGGGTTCGTGAGGGAGAAACGGGGCAAGTAACCATGTTGAGCATCGGTGACTTCGCGAGAGCAGGTCGCGTGTCCGTGCGCATGCTCCGCCACTACGACGCCATCGGCCTGCTCGCGCCCGCGAGGGTCGACGCATCCACCGGGTACCGCTCGTACACCGCGGGCCAGTTGGCGCTGCTCAACCGCATCGTCGCACTCAAGGAGTTGGGCCTGACCCTGGCCCAGGTCCAGCAGGTGGTGGAGTCGGCAGTCACCGTCGACGAAATCCGCGGGATGCTCACGCTTCGCCGAGCAGAACTCGAGACCCGAATCCAGGAAGACACCGCGCGACTGGCGCATGTACAGGCGCGCCTACGCATCATCGAAAGTGAGGGACAGATGTCCGCATACGAGGTTGTGATCAAGTCCGTTCCGGCGCTGCGGGTCGCGGAGTTGACCGGTACCGCCAAGACGATGGATCCGTCGTCGATCGGTCCGGTGGTTCGCGGGCTGTACGAGCGCCTGTGCACCGGTTTGGATCGTGCCGGTATCGCCGCGATCGGACCTGCGCTCGCGTACTACGAGGATGCCGGTGACGACGAGAACGTCGTCGTGCATGCCGCGCTACCGGTCGATGCGGATCCCGAGGGCGACTACGAGTTCGCGGTCGTCGAACTGCAGGCCGAAGCTCAGGTGGCCTCGCTGCTGCACAAGGGGTCGATGGACAACTGCCTGCCCGCCTATCAAGCCTTGGCTCAGTGGATCGACGCAGCGGGATACCGCAATGCCGGCCCCAGCCGGGAGGTCACGCTGGCGTGCCCGGAGGACGTCGACGGCTGGGTCACCGAGCTGCAGGAACCTGTTGCCAAGGCCTGAAGCCCGCACGTGTCGGCAGGGTCGTGCACCATGGGGTCCATGACCACCGCCACTGCCCCAGCCATGCGCGACGAAGCCGAGCGACTGCTCCGTGAACTCGCGGGGCCGGATGCCCGCCTACGCGAGGACCAGTGGACGGCCATCGAGGCGCTGGTGGTGCAACGCAAGCGTGCCCTCGTCGTCCAGCGGACCGGCTGGGGCAAGTCGGCGGTCTACTTCATCTCGGCGAAGCTGCTCCGGGCAACAGGTCACGGCCCCACGGTCATCGTCTCTCCGTTGTTGGCCCTGATGCGAAACCAGGTCAGTTCTGCCGAGCGTGCCGGGGTGCGAGCCGCGACCATCAACTCGGGCAATGTCACGGAGTGGGACGACATCCACGCCCGCGTTGCAGCCAACGATCTCGACGTACTGCTGGTCAGCCCCGAGCGCCTGAACAACCCCGACTTCCGCGATCAGGTCCTCCCGTCCCTGGCAGCTGATGCCGGCTTGGTAGTGGTCGACGAGGCTCATTGCGTTTCCGACTGGGGACACGACTTCCGTCCCGACTATCGGCGTATCAGGACTTTGATCGCCGAACTCGGCGAGGGCATTCCCGTCCTCGCGACCACGGCTACGGCCAACAACCGCGTCGTCGAGGACGTGTCCGCCCAACTCGGCGTCGGCGGCGAGGAAACGCTCGTACTTCGTGGCGGGCTCGAGCGCGAGTCACTTCACCTTTCCGTGGTTCACATTCCCGAGGCGACGGCGCGCGCTGCCTGGCTCGCCGACATGCTCGAGACGCTGCCGGGATCGGGCATCATCTACACGCTGACGGTTTCGGCCGCTCGCGACCTCGCAAGCCTGCTCTCCGAGCGCGGTCATACCGTCGCCGCCTACACGGGCCAGACCGATCCCACCGAACGTGAATCCCTCGAGCAGGACCTGTTGGGCAATCGCGTCAAGGCTCTGGTGGCCACCTCGGCCCTCGGGATGGGCTTCGACAAGCCTGATCTCGGGTTCGTCGTCCACCTCGGCGCACCGTCGTCACCTATCTCGTACTACCAGCAGGTGGGCCGCGCCGGGCGTTCCACCGACAGGGCAGACGTGATCCTGCTGCCGGGCGCCGAGGACAAGCAGATCTGGAGCTACTTCGCCTCGGTCGCCTTCCCCCGCGAGCATCTGGTCCGCAGCGTCATCGAGCACCTCGACACCGAAAAGGCCACGTCGACACCGGCACTCGAACCGCTGGTGGAGCTCAATCGCACCCGTCTCGAAATGGTCCTCAAAGTTCTCGACGTCGACGGCGCGGTCAAACGAGTCAAGGGCGGTTGGATCAGCACCGGAGAACCTTGGGTGTACGACGCCGAGCGTTACGGTCGACTCGACGACGCTCGCCAGGCCGAGCAGGCTGCAATGGTCGAATACCAGAGCATCACCACGTGCCGAATGACCTTCCTGCGTGAACAACTCGACGATCCTGGTCTGACATCGGAGAACTCACAGTGTGGACGCTGTGACAACTGCACCGGCAATCGCTACGACACCACTGTCGACACCACCGCCCTCGACGAGACTCGGGCGCGCTTGCAGCGCCCCGGATTCGACCTGGAGCCGCGCAAGATGTGGCCGACCGGCCTGAGCAAGCTGGGCGTCAAGCTGTCCGGGAAGATCACCGAGGGACCGGAAACCGGGCGCATTCTCGGACGGATGTCGGACCTGGGCTGGGGCCAACGTCTCCGCGCGCTTTTCGACGGTCCCGACGCCGAGGTACCCGATGCGGTGGTCAGCGCGTGTATCAGCGTTCTGGCCGCCTGGAATTGGGCCGAGCGCCCCACCGGTGTGATGGCCCTCGAATCCACGACGCATCCGTTGCTGGTGTCGAGCCTGGCTGCCAAGCTGGCCGAGGTCGGGCGATTGACCGACCTGGGCACCCTTCGCTTGCGACCCGACCACCCTCCGGTGTCGGCAGCGAACTCCGCCTATCGCGTGTCCGGACTGGTCGATGTTTGGGAAGTTCCGGACATGAGTATCCATCAGGGACCGATACTTCTTGTCGACGCAATCGCCGACACCGGTTGGACTTTCACGATGGCCGCACGCGCACTTCGGCAGGCAGGTGCGCATTCGGTCCTCCCATTGGCGCTCGCGAGCCCCAAATAGCGAGTTTTGGCCCGAAATAGTCGCTCGGACAACACCAGAAGTTACATAATGTGAGCACGATCACATTCATGTCCTCACCTGGGGCGCAACGGGTTCCGCACGGCCCGAAACGGACATCTGCATGACTTCGACAGCAATGATTGTTACGTTCAGATGACCGATGAAGCCTGTTGATACGAGAGCTATCCCGACCACCGCGCCGGACGCGGTGTTGTTCAGAAGCCCACAGATCGATGACGGAGTCCGGCTCTGGGAGATCGCACGTGATTCGAAGGTGCTCGACCTCAATTCGAGTTATGCATACCTGTTGTGGTGCAGGGATTTCAGCGCGACGTCCATCGTCGCAGAGGTAGACGGCCGCGTAGTCGGATTCGTTTCCGGTTATACCCGTCCCAGCGCGCAGGAAACCCTGTTCGTGTGGCAAGTCGCGGTCGACGAGGACCAGCGCGGCAAGGCAATTGCTGCTCGCATGCTGTCCGACTTGATGGATCGCACTGCCCCACTGGGTGTTACACATCTGGAGACGACGATCAGCCCCGACAACGAGGCTTCGATCGCACTCTTCACTGCGCTCGCACGTCGACGCGAAGTACCGATAACCAGGCAGAACTTGTTCTCGCCCAAAGATTTTCCCGATGGACACGAAGCCGAAGATCTTTACACGATCGGCGCCTAGCGCATTTCGCGCTCGGCATACAGCATGCCCCGGAGGAACAAAGAAGATATGAATATCAACGAAGCAAGCATTTTCGAAACCCTCGAGTCCGAGGTCCGCAGCTACTGCCGTGACTGGCCTGCAGTGTTCACCAGCGCATCCGGATCCTGGATTCGTGACGAAAACGGACGCGAATATCTCGATTTCTTCGCCGGTGCCGGCGCCCTCAACTACGGCCACAACAACCCGGTGCTCAAATCGGCGCTGGTCGACTACATCATGAGCGACGGCATCACGCACGGCCTCGACATGTCGACAGTCGCCAAGCGCGAGTTCCTCGAGACCTTTCAGCGCAACATCCTCGAGCCGCGCGGCCTGGACTACAAGGTCCAGTTCCCCGGCCCGACCGGATCGAACACCGTCGAGGCTGCACTGAAGCTGGCCCGCAAGGTGACCGGACGTTCGGCAGTCATCAACTTCACCAACGCATTTCACGGAATGACACTTGGTGCACTCTCCGTGACCGGCAACTCGATGAAGCGCGCGGGCGCCGGTGTTCCGCTCGTGCACACGACACCGATGCCCTTCGACAACTACTTCGACGGCGTCACCGAGGACTTCCAGTGGTTCTCCCGCGTTCTCGATGATTCCGGTAGCGGCATCAACCGTCCCGCGGCAGTGATCGTCGAGACCGTTCAGGGTGAAGGCGGCGTCAATGTCGCTCGCCCCGAATGGCTTCGGGCGCTGGCAACACTGTGCTCGGATCGTGGCATCCTGCTGATCGTCGACGACGTCCAGATGGGCTGCGGCCGCACCGGGCCGTTCTTCTCCTTCGAAGAGGCCGGAATCGTTCCCGACATCGTCACGCTGTCCAAGTCGATCAGCGGTTACGGAATGCCGATGGCGCTCACGCTGTTCAAGCGTGAACTCGACGTCTGGGGACCGGGCGAACACAACGGCACCTTCCGTGGCAACAACCCGGCGTTCGTCACCTCCAAGGTTGCACTCGACCACTACTGGTCCGACGACGCACTGACGAAGACAACCTTGAAGAAGGGCGCACGCATCAGCGAATGCTTCGCCAATCTCTCCGATCAGTTCCCCGGCGAGGTCTCGCACCGCGGACGCGGCCTGGTTCAGGGCCTCGTTTTCGATCAACCCGAGCGCGCCGGCAAGGTCTGCCAGCTGGCATTCGACGAGGGATTGCTCGCGGAGACCTCCGGACCCTCCGACCAGGTTGTGAAACTGCTTCCGGCACTGACGATTACCGATGACGAGCTCGAGCACGGCCTCTCCATTCTGGCCGAGGCGACACTCAAGGTCTGCAGCTAGAGGAAGGACTCTCCCATGATCGTTCGCACCACCACCGAGATCACCGACACCGACCGCGACATCACGAGCGAGGACGGCAACTGGCGCAGTAAGCGCATCGTCCTCGGCGGCGACCGCGTCGGGTTCTCGTTCCACGAAACCACCATCAAGGCAGGTTCGGTCAACGAGTTCCACTACGCCAACCACGTCGAAGCGGTCTGGCTCGTCGAAGGCACCGGCAAGCTGATCGACCTGGACAACAACAAGGAATACGATCTCGCACCGGGGTCGATGTACCTGCTCAACGGTCACGAGCGTCACCGCGTCGAGCCCGATACGCAGATGCGCATGCTCTGCGTTTTCAATCCGCCGGTCACCGGGCGTGAGGTACACGACGAGAACGGTGTCTACCCACTGGTGGAGGTCCCCGCGTAGCGTCTAGTCATGGCGACTGACACCTCTCCACGCGTAGCGATCGGCCCTGTCCCCGATGCACTGCTCGACAGCGCGGTGCTTCGGGGCGGAGGTCTGATCAGTCCGATCGACACTGCCGACGCCCTGATCTGGGCGGGCTCACCCGAAACTTTTCCGTCGGAGTTACCGGCGTCGGTCAGGTGGGTGCAGCTGCCGTCGGCGGGAATCGAGGATTGGTTCGACTCCGGTGTGATTCCGAAGGACACCGAAATCACGTGGACCTCGGCGGCCGGCGCGTTTTCGGCCTCGGTGGCCGAGCACGCGCTCATGCTGCTGTTGGCCGGAGTTCGTCACCTGCCCGCACACATCGAAGCTCGAACGTGGCGTCAGTTCGAGTTCTTTCCCAAGATCGGCACCCTTCGTGGCTCGACGGTTGCGATCATCGGCGCAGGCGGTATCGGCCGCGCGCTGATTCCGATGCTGGCCGCGCAGGGGGCGGACAGCATCGCAGTCAATCGTTCCGGTAGCCCGGTTCCCGGGGCCATCTCGACGTACCCCGCATCCAGGATGGATGAAATCTATTCTCGCGCAGATCACTTCGTGATCGCTGCGCCCGCCACCCCGGCCACCCGTCACCTCGTGGGCCGCGCGCAGTTGGCGGCGATGCAACCCCATTCCTGGGTGATCAATGTCGCGCGCGGATCGCTGGTCGATACCGACGCGCTGGTCGAGGCAATCGAGTCGGAGCAGATCGGCGGCGCCGGTCTCGACGTCACCGACCCCGAACCCCTCCCGGACGGCCACCCGCTGTGGGATCTGACGAATGCGATCATCACACCCCACGATTCCAATCCGCCGGGAGTTCGCCCCGCCGCGTTTGCGGATCACGTCTCCAAGAACGTGACCCGCTTCGCGAAGGGCGAGGCACTGGCTGCCCTCGTCGACCCGGTCGCCGGATACTGAGCACGCCGCCGAAGCCTGAATGATCCGGCGAAAGCTGCCGAAAGTTACTGTGGCGACTCCGTATCCGGGAAGAAGAGCGCCCGCGCCCGGCGAGCCACCTCCTCCGCAGGTACATCCTCGATCTTCGTGCATACGGCCCACCGATGGCCGAATGGGTCGAGAAACACTCCATGCCGGTCACCCGAGAACGTATCGGCTACCGCCGTGACCAGCGTGGCTCCCTCGGCGACGGCCCGAGCGACGAACTCGTCCGTGTCCTCGGCGTAAACGACGATGGACGAATGCACCCAGCCGTCCTGCGGCGACCTGAGACCGAAGTCCGGCATCTCCTGCGAAAGCTGCAGCATCGAATCACCGATCCGAATCTCGGCATGCATGAGGGAGCCGTCGGGTGCGTTCATCGCGTCGACGATCTCAGCTCCGAGTGCTCGTTTGTAGTAGTCGAGTGCGGCATGGCCGTCCGGCACCGCAAGGTAGGGAGTGATCGTGTGGTAACCAGCGGGAATTGGGTTCACTGTGTTCATGTCTACGAGTATCGACAGTCGTACACGTGTTCTATTGAACATTTCGGACTTCCTCCGCGCCGCCGTCTCGCACACGCGCCTATCCTGGAACGGTGCCTACCGACAACAGCCGCCTCGACGCCCTTCCCGAGCTCCTGGCCGGCCGTCGCCTGGCAGTTCTGACGGGTGCAGGCATCTCCACCGACTCCGGAATCCCGGACTACCGTGGCCCCGATTCACCCCCGCGCAATCCGATGACGTTCCAGCAGTTCATCGGGGATCCGGCGTTTCGACGTCACTACTGGGCGCGTAACCACATCGGCTGGCGATACATGGACAGCTCGCGGCCCAACCAGGGCCACCGGGCCGTCGCGGCACTCGAGCGAACAGGGCGAGCCGTCGGTGTGATCACCCAGAACGTCGACCTCCTGCACACCAAGGCCGGCGCGCGAAACGTCATCGACCTCCACGGCACCTACGCGCAGGTTCGATGCCTGAGCTGCCAGCGGCTGATCTCCCGCACCACTCTCGCCGAGAGACTGGAGGAAGCCAACCCCGGATTTGCCGAAACTGTGGCTGCTGCAACGGGAGTCGAGATCGCGCCCGATGCGGATGCCGTGATCGAATCCACCGCACACTTTCGCGTCGTGGATTGCGCCGTGTGCGGTGGGCTACTCAAGCCGGACATCGTCTACTTCGGTGAATCCGTCCCCAAGGAACGTGTGGCCCGGGCGTACAGCCTCGTCGACCAAGCCGATGCACTGTTGGTAGCCGGGTCGTCGTTGACGGTGATGTCCGGTCTGCGTTTCGTGCGGCATGCCGCCAAGACCGGGAAGCCGATCGCCATCGTCAATCGCGGAACGACCCGAGGTGACGAATACGCCGACCTCAAGCTCGAAGTCGGTTGTGCTGAAGCACTTTCCGCCCTGGTCGAGTACGACAGCTACAGCGCCACCAAGTCGTCCGCGTGAACCACGGGACGCTGCATGTCGGCCGGTAGATCGGCGGTGGAGCGCCCCAGGATCTCCTCGATCTCCGTAGCGTCGAACGCAACGACACCCCGAGCGACGGGCTTCTCCCCCGGTCCCATCAGCGACACGACATCGCCGGCGTGAAAATCGCCGGACACACCGACGATGCCCGCGGACAGCAGGCTTCGACGCTTGGACACCACCGCGCGAACGGCGCCTTCGTCGAGGTGAAGGTCACCCGATGTGTCAGCGGCGTGACGTACCCAGAATCGGCGAGCCGACAATCGCGTCGGCCGGGGCGCAAATGCTGTTCCGACATCGGCACCACTGAGTGCCTGCGCAGCGTCCGATGCTGCCGCGAGCAGCACCGGCACTCCGGAATCAGCGGCCAGGCGTGCTGCTGAGAGCTTTGACGCCATGCCTCCGGTACCGAGAGCGCCACCCGATCCGGCAACCACACCGTCGAGATCCTCGGGACTGTTGACCTCGGGAATCAGTGTGGCATCGCCCTTTCGGGGATCCCCGTCGTACAGGCCGTCCACATCCGACAACAGAATCAACGCGTCGGCGCCGACGAGATGAGCAACCAGAGCAGCCAGCCGATCGTTGTCACCGAATCGAAGTTCGGTGGTGGCAACGGTGTCGTTCTCGTTCACGATCGCCACCGCGTGCAATGCCCGTAGACGATCGAGTGTCCGTTGGGCGTTGCGGTGCTGCGTCCGTCGAGCGATGTCGTCCGCCGTGAGTAGAACCTGCCCGACGGTACGCCCGTAACGGGCGAACGACGTACCCCAGGCGTGAGCCAGCGCCAACTGACCGACGCTGGCCGCAGCCTGCTTGGTCGCGAGATCCCGCGGTCGCTTGGTCAGTCCCAGCGGCGCCAGCCCGGCGCCGACGGCACCGGACGAGACGACGACAACATCGGAGCCCGCGCGCATGCGGGCCTCGATGGCATCGGCCAACAGATCAAGTCGGTGAGTGTCGAGTCCCGCCACCAGACTGGTGAGCGCAGACGACCCGATCTTCACGACGATACTGTGAGCCGACGCTATCGACTCCCTGGTGGACCCGAGCACAGTCCCGTTCCCTCTCTTCGGTTTTCGTCCTGAAATCGCGTGAGTCAGGCGTCTTCGTCGAGCAGCCCGCGGCGGACGCGACGAGCATGCTTGCGCTCGTCGGCGCCGATACGCTCCACCTGATCGAGACGCGGGTCGGTTCCACGGCCCGTACGGGTCAGATCGATACCGGCCGGCGTCATCGGCTCCCACTCGAAGCTGACGTCACCGATGGTGACGGAAGCCCCTGGCTGAGCGCCCTTCTTGACCAATGCGTCCTCGACACCCAAGCGTGCAAGACGGTCGGCGAGGTAACCAACGGCCTCGTCGTTGTCGAAGGCGGTCTGACGAATCCACCGCTCCGGGCGGGTGCCTCGGACGACGAACCCACCAGGGATATCGGGATCCTTCTCGATGGTGAAGCTGGAATCCTTCACCTTGACCGGGCGAATGACCTGGCGCTTCGGCTCGGGCTTCGGATGAGCTTCGCGGTAGTCGCGGACCATCTTCGCCAGCGCGAATGTCAACGGTCGCAGACCTTCTCGGCTCACCGCCGAGATGGTGAAGACCGGCCATCCGCGAGCTTCGATCTCGGGTGTGACCATTTCGGCCAGCTCGGCTGCCTCCGGAACGTCGGTCTTGTTCAGGATGACGACGCGCGGGCGCTTGTCGAGGTCACCGAGTCCCGAGTCGCCGGAGAGCGCGGGCGTGTACGCGGCCAGCTCTGCTTCCAGGGCGTCGATGTCGGATATCGGGTCACGCCCCGGATCGAGGGTGGCGCAGTCGATCACGTGCGCCAATACGGCGCAGCGTTCGATGTGGCGCAGGAAGTCCAGGCCCAAACCGCGGCCTTCGCTGGCACCGGGGATCAGCCCGGGCACGTCGGCGACGGTGAAGGTGGTGTCACCGCTCGAGACGACGCCGAGGTTGGGGACCAGAGTGGTGAAGGGGTAGTCGGCGATCTTCGGCTTGGCCGCCGAGAGAACGGACACCAGCGAAGACTTACCGGCAGAGGGAAATCCGAGCAGACCGACGTCGGCTACCGACTTGAGTTCGAGCACCAGGTCACGCTCGACACCGTCTTCACCGAGGAGTGCGAAACCTGGGGCCTTGCGAGCCTTCGAGGCGAGTGCTGCGTTGCCGAGTCCGCCGCGGCCGCCCTGAGCGGCGTCGTAGCGCGAGCCGACACCGACGAGGTCGGCAAGGACGTTGCCGTCGGTATCGAGAACCACAGTTCCATCCGGGACCTTGAGGATGAGGTCTTCACCGTTTGCACCCTCGCGGTTACTGCCGGCGCCCTGCTTGCCGTTGGTCGCCTTCGCGTTGGGATGGAAGTGAAAGTCGAGGAGGGTGTGGATGTTCTCGTCGACCACGAGGATGACGTCGCCGCCGCGACCTCCGTTGGCACCGTCCGGACCGCCGAGCGGTTTGAACTTCTCGCGGTGTACGGAGGCGCAACCATTGCCGCCTTTTCCAGCGCTGACGTGCAGCACAACACGGTCAATGAATCGGGACATGACTGCCGGATCCTTCCTCAGTCAATTGCGGGTCTCACGCGATGAGCTGAACTTCTGGTGAGCAGGGTTGCTCGGGGTAAAACTGGCACTGCTTAAACAAACGATAGGGGCGGACCGGGTTATTTCAACCCTGGTCCGCCCCTATCGGGAGCTTGGAACGCGTCACTCTCTTACCGAAAGTAGAACCGGTGACGCACAACTAGCGAGAAAGACTAGACCTCAGCCGCAACGACGGCCGGAACGATGTTCACGGTCTTGCGTCCACGCTTCTGGCCGAACTCGACTGCACCGGCAGCGAGAGCGAACAGGGTGTCGTCGCCGCCACGGCCGACGTTGACGCCGGGGTGGAAGTGCGTGCCGCGCTGGCGAACCAGGATTTCGCCTGCGCTGACCGACTGGCCGCCGAAGCGCTTCACGCCGAGGCGCTGGGCGTTTGAATCGCGACCGTTACGGGAGCTGGATGCACCCTTCTTATGTGCCATGCTATTGACCCTCCTCGGGTGAAATTAGCTAGAAAGAACTGGTTACTTGATGCCCGTGACCTTGAGCACCGTGATCGGCTGCCTGTGGCCCTGACGCTTGTGGTAACCGGTCTTGTTCTTGAACTTGTGGATGCGGATCTTCGGGCCCTTGGTGTGCTCGACGATCTCACTGGTGACTGCGACCTTGGCCAGCTTGGCCGCGTCGGTGGTCAGGTCAGATCCGTCGACCACGAGAACGGGAGCAAGCGAGACAGCAGTGCCGGGCTCACCCTCGATCTTCTCGACCTTGACGAGGTCACCAACAGCGACCTTGTACTGCTTTCCGCCGGTCTTGACGATCGCGTACGTTGCCATCGGAGGGCTACCCCTTGCTTCTTCGAACTTGCTCGCGCTGCTGCCTGAGGCTTCAAATGCATCGCGACTGGTCTGGTTTATGTCACCTCGGCTCGGCACTGACGTACCGGGACATTCACGCGCACTCTAGGCACACGGAATCTCTACCGCCGGGTGGCGACCCTCCAAGGTTACGGGAAAGCAACCGTCAGGGTCAAACCGCCCCGCCGAGGGGTGGTGCTTACTACTCTGTACTGCTTCTACCAGCTGAAACTTCGGATAACGGTTGGATGTCCTCGCTCATCGCGAAGTCATCCAACCGACCGAAAGCCAGTAGTTCTTACTCTCCGTCTACCGGAGGACCTGCGGGGCGTGCTGCTGCACGCCTGCGACGGGGTCGCTTGACGACGACAACTTCTTCCTCAGCCGGAACTTCGGTGGCCGGAGCCGGAACGTTTTCCACGACCGCTTCTGCCACGGGTTCCGGAGTCGGAATCACGAAGACCGTACCCACCTCGGGAGCTGCCTCGGCAACCGGTGCCGACGCTGCCCGCGACGCCCGGCGACTACGCCGACGACCGCGCGGAGATGCTTCGGTCGAAGCGGCCGCCGACTCGTTGTCCACTGCGGATACTTCTTCCGCAGCAGAGTCCACAACAGGAACGTCATGGCGCTCAGTAGCAGCAGGAGTATCGATCGGCCGATCCTGTTGCCGATCGGCACTTTTGGATGCATCATCCCCCGAAGACGTACCGGTGGAATCAGACTCGATCGAGTCGGCCGCGACGGTCTCGTCGTCGTCGTGGTGGTGCGAGGCCATCGCCAATGCCACCGGATGAGCCCGCTTGACGGTCGCGTCGACAGCCGGAACCTCCGGCGCCGGAGCTTCCTGTCCGTTGGACTCGGTCGAAGGCGACTTGTCTCCGCGGCCACGCTTGTTCTTGCGCGAGGTGCCGGATTCGCTTCGCTGCGAGCCCGAACGCGATCCGCCGTCATCCGAGGACTTCACCTCGACCGGCTCGGAGTGGACGATGATCCCGCGGCCGTGGCAGTGCTCACAGGTGGTCGAGAAGGCCTCGACCAATCCGGTGCCCAACTTCTTGCGCGTCATCTGCACGAGTCCGAGTGACGTGACCTCCGACACCTGATGGCGCGTGCGATCGCGACCCAGGCATTCGGTGAGCCGACGCAGGACCAGGTCCCGGTTCGATTCGAGGACCATGTCGATGAAGTCGACGACGATCATTCCGCCGATGTCCCGCAGGCGCATCTGGCGAACGATCTCCTCGGCTGCTTCGAGGTTGTTGCGGGTAACGGTCTCTTCGAGGTTTCCGCCGGCTCCGGTGAACTTTCCGGTGTTGACGTCGACGACGGTCATGGCCTCGGTGCGATCGATCACCAGGGTGCCGCCGGACGGCAGCCACACCTTGCGATCGAGTGCCTTGGCCAACTGCTCGTCGATACGGCGAGCGGCGAAGACGTCGATACCGTTGTTCGGCGTGTACTTCTCGAGTCGCGGAAGCAGGTCGGGCGCAACGGAGTTGATGTAGTTCTCGACCGTCGTATGCGCCTTCTCGCCCTCGATGACCAGCTTGGAGAAGTCCTCGTTGAACAGATCACGAATGACCTTGACCAGCATGTCAGGCTCTTCGTACAGCGCCTGCGGGTTGCCGGACTTACCGGTGTCCGCAGCCGCAGCCTGCTCCTCGATGCCGGCCCACTGAGCCTGCAGACGAGTCACGTCGCGCGCCAACTCTTCTTCGCTGACGCCCTCGGACGCCGTGCGAATGATCACGCCGGCGTCGGCGGGAACTATGTCGCGCAAGATTTCCTTGAGACGCTTGCGCTCGGTGTCCGGAAGCTTGCGGCTGATACCCGTGGACGTACCACCGGGCACGTAGACGAGGAAACGACCGGCAAGCGAAATCTGTGTGGTCAGTCGCGCACCCTTGTGACCGACCGGATCCTTGCTGACCTGAACGAGCACCTGATCGCCCGGCTTGAGGGCCTGCTCGATCTTGCGCGAGTTGCCACCGAGACCGGCAGCCTCCCAGTTGACCTCACCGGCGTAGAGAACGCCGTTGCGGCCACGTCCGATGTCGATGAACGCCGCTTCCATGCTGGGGAGCACGTTCTGGACACGTCCGAGGTACACGTTGCCGACCATCGACGCGGACGCCGAGTTGGTGACGAAGTGCTCGACCAACACTCCGTCTTCGAGGACTGCTACCTGTGTAGTCGCATGCGGCTGACCGCTGTCTGCTCGATCACGCACAACCATGACGCGATCGACGGCCTCACGACGCGCGAGGAACTCCGACTCGGTCAGAATCGGCGGGCGACGACGGCCGGCGTCACGACCGTCGCGGCGACGCTGACGCTTCGCTTCCAGACGTGTCGAACCACTGATGCCCTGGACCTCGTCCTTGACGCGGGTCTTGTTGCGAGGTTCGCGCTCGTGAACGACGGTGTTCGGCGGATCGTCCTCGGACGTCGCAGTCGCGTCGGTGGCGCCGTCGGTGCCGGTCTTGCGACGACGACGACGGCGGCGACGGCGGCTCGATCCGTCGGCATCGAGATCGGAATCGTCGGCATTCTCGGAATCCGCATCAGCGGTGGACTCGGACTTATCACCGGATTCTTCGCCGGCAGCGTCGTCGGTTTGCTTCTCGACTGCCGCAGGGGCAGATTCCTGCTCCGATTCGGCAGCGGTATCCGACTCTTCGTCCGAACCCTGCTCGCCACCCTGTTCACCGCGACCACGCCCACGTCCACGGCGTCCACGACGACGGCGACGCGGCTGATCCTCGTCCTCGTCCTCGGACTCGGCGCTCTCGCCCTCGGTTTGCGGTGCGGTCACGGCCGGCTCTTCGACGGCAGGAACTGCAACCGGTGCTGCCTCGGGAACGACGGTTTCGGCTTCCGCAGTTGTCTGCTTCTCTTCGACGACCGCCGGTGCAGCGGGCTCGCGGCGTGCGCGACGGCGACGCGGAGCTACCTCGACGGCTTCGAGATCCGGCTGCAGGAACAGCGGGACCTGCGGCGCGGCGGGAGCCACCTCGGGCTGATGGGTCTGCGGCGCCTCGAAGGAAGTGAACAGATCGGACTGCTCGGCTTCCTTGCTCTGCAGCGCAGCAGCGGCGTCGAGTCCAGCGCTGATCTCGGCGACAGCCGGATCCACTGCTTCTTCTGCTGAAGGTTCTTCGGCGGCCGGTTCTTCGACAACGACCTTTTTGCGGGTGCGACGAGCCCTGACAGGCTTCTCGGCCGGAGCCTCTGCAGCAGGCTCTTCCGCAACCGGGGCCTCGGCAACCGGGGCCTCGACAACCGGGTCGATGAGGCTATCGAGCTCGGCGACGACCGGCTCGATGGCCTCGGCAGCGGAAGTCAGCGAGGCGTGAATCCGCTGGGCAACGTCCCGTTGGAGACTCGACTGCGCACTGCGCAACTCGGTACCGAGCGCTGCGGCTTCGGCAAGGACCTGCTTGCTCGTGACACCGAGCAGCTTCGCCAGCGCGTGTACGCGCATCTTGTCGGGAAATTCCGGGGTGGTGCTGGAATCTGATTCGGTTGGGGATTGATCGGCCACGTAAGTCTCCTCAGCCCCCGGGCGCGTCCAACCCAGAAGTCGAGTTGTCACGCGGCCACGCGGGAGCGTGCTGTGTGTACTCGCACTCAGAAGTGAGTGCGAGATTGTAAGGTCTCGCTCCGCATGGTCCGCAATGCCCGTTATTCACTGCGAGCACATGAAGTGCCTGGCTGGATGGCCGTTGTCCTGTGCGCGAGCGCCTGATCATCCAGCGTGCAGAGGTCCAGGGATTTCCTGTTGACCTGGAGCAGCGATGAAAGGGCATCGAACCTAGGTGTCATCCGGTTGAACGTGCGTAAAACAAATTGCGGTTCAACTGAAAGCATTATCCCACACCAACGCGCCTGCAACTGCAAAGGGCGCACCGATGTGGGATACGTGCCGAGAATTCGCTGTGGAGATGTGGGCCGAAGGCCCGTTCATGTGGGCCAGAGGCCCGTTACATGTGGGCCAGAGGCCCCGATCGAAGATTCAGATGGACGACAGCGCGGGGAACCACAGAGCGATTTCGCGCTCTGCCGACTCCACGGAGTCACTGCCGTGAACGAGGTTCTGCTGCGCTTCGAGTCCGAAGTCGCCACGGATGGTGCCCGGAAGAGCTTTGTCGACCGGGTCGGTTCCGCCGGCCAACTGACGGAAAGCAGCGATGGCGCGGGGGCCTTCGAGCACTGCGGCCACCAGCGGACCGGAGGTGATGAACTCCAACAAGCTCGGGTAGAACGGGCGCTCGGCGTGTTCTGCGTAGTGGCTACCAGCCACCTCTTCGGAAGCTACACGGAGTTCGAGTGCTGCAATTGTCAGGCCTTTGCGCTCGATACGGCTGAGGATTTCTCCTACGTATCCACGGGCAACGGCGTCGGGCTTGATCAGTACGAGGGTGCGCTCAGTCACAGCGGACAGCCTAAATGGTCAGTCCCGCTGGCCGGGAAGCAGGCCCTTGTCCATCCGGCGCTTGATGTCTCTCTGCAGGTAGACGAGGTATCCCCAGACGATCCCGAAGGTGATCGCCACACCGGCAATCGACGGGTGGACGAAGAAACCGAATAGAAGAATCACCTGCAGTGCGACGTTGAACCCCATCGCCCACGGCTTGCCCTGGACGCCGGCTCCCAGAATCATCAGTACCGCCAACCCGATGATGAATCCCGCGGAGGCCGCGGTGAGGCCACCGCCGACGACCGCGACAACCGGCAAAGCCAGCAGCACGACGATCGCCTCGAGGATCAGGGTTCCGGCCATCACTCCGCGGAAACTTTTCCAAGGGTCCTTGGTCGGAGGCCCGAACTCGCCGGCAGTGTCTCCGGACTCGGGGTCTCCGGGCTCGTGGCCTCCGGACTCGGGATTGGCATCTGACGGGGTACTCACGCGGGGTCCTTTCCGAACAGCGTGCGGGCGGCGCCTGCGGTCACGACGGATCCCGTCACCACCACACCTGCCCCTGATACGGCTTCGCCGGGTTCGGCGACCTGCTCGGCGATTTCGATCGCGACTTCCAGCGCGTCGGCAAGCACCGGCGCCACGACGACGCGCTCGTCGCCGAACTTCGCGACGGCAATGTTCGCCAGCTCCTCGACATCCATCGCCCGGGGTGACCCGTTGTGGGTGACGACGATCTCGTCGAAGACGGATTCGAATGCGGTCAAGATGGCGTCGACGTCCTTGTCCGCCATGACGCTGACAACTCCCACGAGCTTGCGGAAGTCGAACTCCGCGGCCAGTGCGGCGGCGAGAGCACGCGCACCGTCGGGATTGTGGGCGGCGTCGAGAAAGACCGTCGGCGCACTCCGAACACGTTCGAGGCGACCGGGATTGACGATCGAGGCGAACCCGTTGCGGATTGCGTCCTGATCCAGTTGTCGATCCGGACCGGCGCCGAAGAACGCTTCGACGGCAGCGAGCGCGAGCGCGGCGTTGCGCGCCTGATGCTCACCGTGAAGGGGGAGGAAGATGTCGGTGTACACACCACTCAGGCCTTGAAGTTCGAGCTGCTGTCCACCTACCGCGATCTGGCGAGCAAGCACCTTGAACTCCGAGCCTTCACGCGCGACCGCGGCCTCGACCTCGACTGCTCGGCGCAGCAATACCTCCATGACTTCTGGAGTCTGCTCGGCGATGATCGCGACGGTGTCCACCGGAACCAAGTCCTCGCGGCCCTTCTTGATGATCCCGGCCTTCTCCTCCGCGATTCCGGCCAGGTCGGTGCCCAGGTACTCGGCGTGATCGAGGCTGATCGGCGTGATCACCGCGACCTGTCCGTCGATCACGTTCGTGGCGTCCCAGCGTCCGCCGAGGCCGACCTCGACCACGGCGACGTCCACCGGAGCCTCCGCGAATGCCGCATAGGCCATCGCAGTGAGCACTTCGAACTTGCTCATCGCCGGTCCCCCGGCTTCCTGCGACTGTGCGTCGATCATCTGCACGTACGGCTCGATCTCGCGGAACGTGTCCACGTAGAGCCGCGGGGAGATCGGATGACCGTCGATGCTGATCCGCTCGGTCGCGATCTGCAGATGAGGGCTGGTGGTTCGGCCGGTACGACGATGCAGAGCGCTCATCAAGGAGTCGATCATGCGCGTCACCGACGTCTTGCCGTTGGTTCCCGTGACGTGCACCGACGGATAGTTGTGCTGCGGTGAGCCCAGGACATCCATGAGCGCCTCGATACGAGTCAGTGACGGCTCGATCTTGGTCTCAGGCCAACGCTTGTCGAGTTCTGCTTCCACCAGCGCCAGTTCGGCGATGTCGACCGGAGTCGGAACCGAACTCTGAGCGTCGAATTGGGACGGCTCGTACGAACTCACTTGTCGGCCAACTCCTTCAGACGTCCTGTGATGCGCTCGATCTCTTCGACGGCGATCTGGCGACGTGTCTTGATCTTGTCGACGACGGCGTCGGGCGCCTTCGCCAGGAAGGCCTCGTTCGCCAGCTTGTTGTCAGCGGTGACGAGCTCCTTCTGCGCTGCCGCGAGGTCCTTTTCGAGCCGCTTCTTCTCCGCGCCGAGGTCGATGGTGCCCGAGGTGTCGATGTCGACCGTGACGGTGCCCTGGCTCAGACGCACCTCGACGGAGATCGACGCGGTGAACCCCTCTTCGGGTTCGGTCAGCTTGGCAAGCGCCGCCACGTAGGCGAACTGGCCGTCCATGCCTGCCTCCGAGAGCCCGGACGCACGAGCCGGAACCTTCTGGGAAGGCTTGAGCCCCTGATCGTTTCGGAAACGTCGCACCTCGGTGATCAGCTTCTGCGTGTCTTCGATCCTGGTGGCGGCCTGGGCGTCGACCGCCACACCGGACAACGTCGGCCAGTCGGCGACGACGACGGATTCGCCGCCGGTGAGCACCTTCCACAGGGTTTCGGTCACGAACGGAATGACCGGGTGCAGGAGGCGGAGCAGTGCATCGAGAACATTGCCGAGCACGGCGCGGGTGTTCGCGGCGACAGCCTCGTCGGCGGCGAACTGCACCTTGGCGAGTTCGAGGTACCAGTCACAGACCTCGTCCCACGCGAAGTGGAACAAGCCTTCGCACGCCTTGCTGAACTCGTAGCGATCGAATGCGGCGTCCGCCTCGGCCTGGACCGTGTCGAGACGGTCGAGGATCCAACGGTCGGCGTCGGTCAGTTCGCTTCGAGCGGGTAGCGGCGCGGGAGCAGCGCCGTTCATCAGTGCGAACTTGGTCGCGTTGAACAACTTGGTCGCGAAGTTGCGCGAGGACTGCGCCGAATCCTCACCGACGGACAGGTCACTGCCCGGGTTGGCGCCGCGCGCGAGTGTGAATCGCAGGGCGTCGGCGCCGAAACGATCGACCCAGTCGAGTGGGTCGATACCGTTGCCGCGAGACTTCGACATCTTCTTGCCGTACTGATCGCGGACCAGTCCGTGCAGGAACACGTCCTTGAACGGCATCTGCGCACCGGACTTACCCGGACCGGCGGTGATCGACTCGTCCTCGGACACGTAGGTGCCGAACATCATCATACGGGCGACCCAGAAGAACAGGATGTCGTAGCCGGTGACGAGAACGCTGGTGGGATAGAACTTTTCGAGCTCGGGCGTGTTGTCCGGCCAGCCCATCGTCGAGAAGGGCCACAGTCCCGAGGAGAACCAGGTGTCGAGGACGTCGGGATCCTGGACCCAGCCTTCCGGCGCTGTTTCGTCGGGACCGAAGCACGCAACTTCACCCTCGGGGCCGTACCAGACCGGAATGCGGTGGCCCCACCAGAGCTGGCGGGAAATGCACCAGTCGTGCATATTGTCGACCCAGTCGAACCATCGCGGTTCCTGGCTCGCCGGGTGAATGACGGTGTCCCCGTTGCGAACCGCGTCACCCGCAGCCTTGGCGAGCGTCTCGACCTTGACCCACCACTGCAACGAGAGACGAGGCTCGATGGCCTCGCCACTGCGCTCGGAGTGCCCGACGCTGTGCAGGTACGGGCGCTTCTCGGCGACGACGCGGCCCTGCTCGGCGAGAGCTTCGCGAACCTTGACGCGAGCCTCGAAGCGGTCCATACCGTCGAATTCGGTTCCCGTGTCGGCGATCTTGCCGGTCTTGTCCATGATCGTGGGCATCGGCAGGTTGTGCCGCAGGCCCATCTCGAAGTCGTTGGGGTCGTGAGCCGGCGTGATCTTCACTGCGCCGGTTCCGAACTCGGGGTCGACGTAGTCGTCCACGATGATCGGAATCTGACGCCCGGTGAACGGATGATCGAGAGTGGTTCCGATGAGGTGCTTGTAGCGCTCGTCTTCGGGATGGACCGCCACTGCGGTATCACCGAGCATCGTCTCGACGCGAGTGGTCGCGACGATGACGTGCGGCTCGTTGTCGTCGAGCGAGCCGTAGCGCAGGGAAACCAGCTCACCCTCGACGTCCTCGAACTTCACCTCGATGTCGGAGATCGCGGTCTGCAGCACCGGCGACCAGTTCACGAGACGCTCGGCGCGGTAGATCAGACCCTCGTCGAACATGCGCTTGAAGACGGTCTGGACGGCGCGCGAGAGGCCCTCGTCCATGGTGAAACGATCGCGACTCCAGTCGACACCGTCACCGATGCGCCGCATCTGGCCCCCGATAGTTCCACCGGATTCGCGCTTCCAGTCCCAGACCTTGTCGATGAAGAGCTCGCGGCCGAAATCTTCCTTTGTCTTGCCGTCGGCAGCGAGCTGCTTCTCGACGACGGACTGCGTGGCGATACCGGCGTGGTCCATGCCAGGTAGCCACAGCACCTCGTAGCCCTGCATCCGCTTGCGACGGCTGAGCACGTCCATGAGGGTGTGATCCAGGGCATGGCCCATGTGCAAGCTGCCCGTGACGTTCGGGGGCGGCAGCACGATGGAGTAGCCGGGCTTGTCGCTGGTCGCGTCGGCCTGGAAGTACCCGGCGTCTACCCAGCCTTGATACAGATCGGCCTCTACAGCGCTGGGGTCCCAGCTCTTGGGTAGGGCGTCGGCGGGGGTCTGGGGGTTCTCTGGAGCTGCACTGGTCACCACTTGATCCTAATGACTCCCCCGTCGTGAACGAATTCGCCCGTCGGCCGCCGCGGCGCACACGAACGACTGCCCCGCAGTCCGGGGTCAGCCGAACAAACGATATTCACCGATCCGCTCCGCTGACAGGATCGCTCTGAAGGACGACCGACCAACTACCTGTGGAGCAAATATGTTGAACAACTGGAGTTCTCGCCGTCCCGGCGTTCGAACGTTGGCGGCGGCCGCGACGATCGGAGCGGCGGTTGCCCTCGTGCTTCCGGCGACTGCGTCCGCTGCCCCCGGCATCGAAGAAAGTGTGCAAGGAAGCATCGACAGTGGTAGCGCCACGATCAACGGAAGCGTCGGCGATATCGGGAACGACATCGCAAACGGCATCGCCAGCGGCAGCGTGGGCGACATCGTCGGCGGGATCGCCACTGGGAACCTCAACGACGTCCTCGGCGGCCTGAACGCCGGCTCGACCAGCGCGACGGACATCGTCAACGGCCTGGCCAGTGGCAACGTCAGGGACATTCTCAGTGGCCTGGCCAGCGGCAGCGGCGGCGGCGGATCGTTTGCACCCACGCAGCGCTGCGACGCCTCGACCGTCTCGGGCGGCGCAGGAATCACCAGCACCAAGCACGAACTCGGCCGCGGTGGCCCGACCTCGTTCGTGCTCGGCTACGAGACCGAAAACGTCCCGGACCTGATCGAGGTGTACTACGAAGGTCGGTTGATCCACAGCAGCGGATACATCGGCGACAACATCAACGAGGGAACTGGTTCAGCTGTCGTCAACGTGCCCGCCGGTGGGGCGTCGTCCGTTCTGGTTCGCGTCACGGGCCCTGACCACACCGAGTGGTCGTACACCGTTCGTTGCCCCGGCGCCTGAGTCCGGTCCGGATCCGCGCGAAGACGATCGTGCCTCGTTCGGCTGCTTCAGCCGAACGAGGCATGCGCGCGTTCAGCCCAGAATCTCCGGCAGCGCGACATCTTCGCCGAGAACGTGCTCGGAGAGGAACGCGGTGACCACCTCGTACCAGATCTTGGTGTGCTGCGGCTTGAGCACCCAGTGATTCTCGTCGGGGAAGTACAGGAAGCGATGGTCCGTTTTCCCGTCGTCGTCGGCGGGCAGACCTGACTCGGCGAGCAGTTCGTACCAGAGTCGCAAGCCCTCACCGATAGGAACCCGGTAGTCCTTGTCGCCATGGATGACCAGCATCGGAGTCGTGATGTCCGCGACGTACAGGTGTGGCGAGTTCTCGACGGCCATCTCCGGCGACATCTCGCGTTGCCAGTACCAGGCCGCGTCCGTCGTCGGGCCGAATTGATCGAGTGCCCAGAGGCTTGCGTGGGTGACGATCGCGTCGAAACGGTTGGTATGGCCGGCGATCCAGTTGGCCATGTAACCGCCGAACGAACCACCCATCGCGCCGGTTCGCTTGGGGTCGATCTCGGGCTGCGCGACGGCAGCATCGGTGATCGCCATCAGATCGGTGAAGGGCGCCTTGCCCCACTGACCCCACCCGCGCTGGACGAAATCCTGCCCGTATCCGGTCGAGAGTGCGGGATCGGGCAGCAGTACGGCATAGCCCTTGGCGACGAGCAGCCACGGGTTCCACCGCCAGGACCAGGTGTTCCACGAACCGAGTGGGCCGCCGTGGACCCAGAGGAGCAACGGCACCGGCGCGTGCGGTGCGGCGCCGGTCGGCAGTGCCAACCAACTCCGGACTGTCGAACCGTCCTCGGCGCGAGCGGTGATCTCGGTCAGTGTTCCCGGCAGCTCCGGCAATGCGTCGGGTCCACGAAGTGCGGTGATCTCACCGGATCCCAGATCCACCCGCACCACGTGCGGGGGCGCTTCGTAGGAGGCTCGCAACGCGTAGATCGACTCGCCGTCCGGCGCCACTCGAACATCGGTGTACGCCGCGTCGTCGGCTGTCAGGCGCACCGGCTGGCCCCACAGGTCGATGGTGAAGATCGGCCCTCGGCCGCCGTCGTCCGCGGTGACCACCAGCCCGGATCCGTCGGGTAGCCAGGCAAGTGAGGTGGGCCAGCGGTCCCAGCCGTCGGCGACGCCGGTCACGGCACCGGATCCGAAGTCGTAGAGCTGCAGAGTCATTCGCGGTGCGAACTCCGGCGTGGTGAGAGTCTCCCGGATGAACGCGAGCTTGGTTCCGTCCGGTGAGAGCACCGGGTTGTAGACGTCCGCGTCGGCCTCGTCGACAAGGGTGGTTCGGTCGCCGGTCACCGTGTCGATCCGAACCAACGTCGATCGGCGGGCGGCACTCGCATCGCCGACAGTCCACGTTGTCACGACGAAGAGACCGTCGTCGGAAATCGTGGTCGACGTCTCTCGCAGCGCCGCGGCTGCAGTCGGTGTGATGTCCCGCAACTCGACGGATTCCTTCGAATCCGTCTCGGCGACAACCAGATGCGGATGATCGGGGCCCAGGTCGTGGTCCCAGTGGCGCACCGGATATCCGGTGTGCAGCATCGCCGTGACCTTCTTGTCCTTGCGCGCCGATCGCACCTGATCGTCCTGGTCGAGGCTGATCGCCGAAGCCATGACCGAAGTCTGGGCCACGAACGTCGGCGCCGCCTTGGCCGCTGATACCGACGAGACACCACCGGGACGTGAGATCAACAGCTGAGCTTCTCCGCCCGCCGCGGGCAAGCGCCAGAGTGCGGGTTGCGGATCGCTCTCGCCCGGCACGGCTCGCGTGGCGGTGAAGAGCACGTCGCCGTCGAACGCGAAGGCAGCACCCGACTCGCTGGTCGAGCCCCAGGTCAACCGACGCGCCGGACGCCGACCTTCCGGGTCGATCTCCCACAACGAGGACACGTATTCGGCGCTCTTGTCGTCGAGAACGGCGCGCGCGCAGATCAGCAGCGAGCCGTCGGGTGACAACACCAGGCTGGACAACCTGGCCAAGGCGATGTAGTCGTCGAGTTCGTCGAACGGTGTGCCTGCGTGGAGCTCGGGAATCTGGGTCACCACTAGTTGGTATCACGCGCCCCGCGGTTGACGCATCATTGCGTAGATCGTCGGCCCGCCGCCTGGCATGACGATGTCACGGGTCACTTCGAAACCGAAGCGGTTGTAGTACGGGATGTTCGATTCCTTGCTGCTCTCGAGGTAAGCGTCGACGTGTTCACGATCGCAACGCTCCAACCGGGAGTTCAGTAGGGCTTTGCCGTATCCCCCACCGCGCGCCGCGCTGCCGGTCCCGACCGTCGCGAGATACCAGTGCGGCGAATTCGGATGTGCTCCTTCGAGAACGGAGCTGACCTCGGCCGCGTGTCGTAGCCCCCTGCCGAAGACACTCACCATTGCGGGCAGGCTCACGAGCCCGGAAATCCACGACTGCTTCCACCGCCCCGGCGGATCCCACAGAGTTGCCCCGCCGATCACGCCGTTGTCATCGGTGGCCACCTCGACACCGCCACCGGCGAAGTGGTGGTAACGAGCTTCTGCGGCAAACAGTTTCGTCAGGCGCTCAGCCCTGGAGTCCTCGTCCGGCAACATCCAGGCCATCAAAGGATCATCTTCGAACGCCTCGGCCAACACCGCCGACAGCGCCGGAATATCGGATCGGACAGCCGGCCGCACGTGTACACCCATGAGGCGAGAGTACCGCCGACTGTCCGAATCCCTGGACTTTGAACAGCGCTGTCCTTGAACCGATCAGACGAGCAAGCCCGCAATCCGCGGCGGAATCTGTTCGAGCGCATACGGCAAGCTCAGTACGGTGCTCCACGTCATGGCTTCGGCAGCAGCGTCTTCCAGAATGATCGCGCGGCCGTCCTTCACGACGTCGAGTTCCTGGTAGATCGGGGTCTTGTCCAATTCCGCCCGAAGCTTGTCGCCGTAGCCACCACCGGCGTACCAGACGAGTACGTCGACGTCCGCAAGCGAGAGTTGCTCGGTGCTGATCTCGGCGAAGTTACCCGTGATCTGATCGGTGACAGGCGGATTCACGAATCCGAGTTCAGTGAAGAACCTCACCTTGGGGTCTTCCGGTCCGTAGACCCCGAATTGCCCCGGCCCCTTCAACGCGCCGACCAGAACGGTCTTGCCGGCAAACGCCGGATTGGCCGTCTTCACGTCGGCGAACTTCTTGTCGACGCCGGCGATCAGCTCGGTGGCCTTTCCTTGCTGCCCCAGCGCTTCGCCGATGATGGTCGTCTGGTTCTGCCAGGGGATTCCGTAATCCGCGAACTCCTTCGGCTGCGCCACCGTCGGCGCAATGGCACTGAGTTTGTCGTACTGCGCCTGAGTGAGCCCGGAGTAGGTGCCGACAATCAGGTCGGGTGTCGTGGCAGCGACCTTCTCCATCTGAATGGTGGTGCCCGCGGTTCCGATGATCTCGGGAGTCGCCCCGTTCAGCAGCGGCTGCGCCCATGGCCACACACCGTAGGGGTAATCGCCGTACCAGTCGAAGGTTCCGACCAAAGTCCCACCGAGGGCGAGGATCGCATCTTGATCGTTGTATCCGACACTGACGATCCGCTGCGGATCCTCGGGCAGCTCGGTAGCCCCAAATTTGTGGGTGATCGATCCCGCAGAGTCACCGCTGGGGGGCGTGTCCTCGTCGTTCGAACTGGAGCAGGCTGCGGCGAATGCCAGCAACGCTCCCGACGTGCCGATCAGAAATCCGCGCCGGGTCAGCCGACCTGCGTCCGTTCGATCCATGCTCTTACCCCTTAAGTCCGCTCGTTCGGTAGGTAAGGCTAGCCGATGAATGTCGCATTCCGGTGAGTTCGACCGGCCCATTCGATGGCAGTACCGCGCCGTTCGGGCCAGTATGGAGACATGACGCGCCAGGGCCCCTCGAAAGACATCGACGAATCGGATCTCGAAGTCACGCATCCCAAGGACTACGCCGCCGGAGTGCCGGCCGTTCTGGTGTCGCTGCAACGAGGAATCGAGCAGATGGGAGCCTTGCGGACCGCCCGAACGCTCACCAGGCTCAACCAGCGTCACGGCTTCGACTGC
The DNA here is from genome assembly GCF_030407755.1 of Rhodococcus sp. APC 3903. Classification (NCBI taxonomy): domain Bacteria; kingdom Bacillati; phylum Actinomycetota; class Actinomycetes; order Mycobacteriales; family Nocardiaceae; genus Rhodococcus; species Rhodococcus sp. APC 3903. The sequence continues at coordinate 36,969 of NZ_JASDCV010000003.1, read as the reverse complement.
CCGGGGTGTGCGTGGCCGGAGACTCCCGGACATCGCAAGCCCGCCGAGTTCTGCGAGAACGGAGCGAAGGCCGTTGCCGAGGAAGCAACGCTTCGCACGGTCACGCCTGAATTCTTCGCGGAGCACTCGATCGCCGACCTCGAAGGCAAGACCGATTACTGGCTCGGCCAACAGGGCCGACTGACGCACCCGATGGTCCTGACCCCGGGAGCAACCCATTACCAGCCGATCGACTGGGACGGCGCGTACGCACTGATCGCCGAACATCTGAACGGCCTCGCGTCGCCGGACGAAGCAGTGTTCTACACCTCCGGTCGCACGTCCAACGAAGCAGCGTTTCTCTACCAGTTGATGATTCGTAGCTACGGCACCAACAACATGCCCGACTGTTCCAACATGTGTCACGAGTCGTCCGGAAGCGCACTGACCGAATCCATCGGCATCGGCAAAGGCTCGGTGACGGTTCCCGACCTCGAGAACGCCGATCTCATCCTCATCGCCGGACAGAATCCCGGCACCAACCACCCTCGAATGCTCTCGACACTCGAGAAGGCAAAGGGCAACGGCGCCAAGATCATTGCCATCAATCCCCTCCCCGAGGCGGGATTGCGGCGGTTCAAGGATCCGCAGAAAGTCTCCGGCGTGATCGGGCACGGAGTCGACATCGCGGACGAGTTCCTGCAGATCCGGCTGGGCGGCGACATGGCGCTGTTCCAAGGCTTGGGGAAGCTGCTGCTCGAGCAGGAAGATCGCGCTCCCGGCACGGTGGTCGATCGCGCATTCGTCGACCGCTACTGCGCCGGTTGGGACGAATACGAGAAGCACATCCGCGCGGTCGATCTCGACACGGTACTCGAGGCGACGGGCCTGTCGATGGCGCAGCTCGAGGAAACGGCTGCCGCGCTTGCCCGATCCGAGCGAACCGTCACCTGCTGGGCCATGGGCATCACTCAGCACACACACGGAGTCGCCACCATCGAAGAAGCGGTCAACCTGCTGCTCATGCGTGGAATGATGGGCAAACCCGGTGCCGGGGTCTGTCCGGTGCGAGGACACTCCAATGTCCAGGGTGACCGCACGATGGGCATCTGGGAGAAGATGCCGGAAGAGTTCCTGGCCGCGCTCGACACCGAGTTCTCGATCTCGAGCCCCCGCAAGCACGGGTGGGACACCGTCGACGCGATCCGCGCGATGAATGCCGGCAAGGCAAGCTTCTTCATGGCGATGGGCGGCAACTTCATCCAGGCCAGCCCGGACACCGCAGCCACCGAAACCGCGCTGCGCCAATGCGAACTCACCGTTCAGGTTTCCACCAAACTGAACCGAAGCCACGTCGTTCACGGGCAGACCGCAATCATCCTCCCCACCCTCGGACGCACCGACCTCGACGTCCAGGCCGGCGGAAAGCAGCTTGTCTCCGTGGAAGATTCGATGTCCATGGTGCACCTGTCGCGCGGACGCCTCACGCCGGTCAGCCCCTACCTACGTAGCGAAGTCGCCATCATCTGCCAACTCGCCCGCGAACTACTCGGCAGCGATCACTCCGTCCGCTGGTCGGCCTTCGAGGGCAACTACGACCTGATTCGCGACTCCATCTCACGAGTGGTGCCCGGATGCGAAAACTACAACACCCGGGTTCGCCAGCCGGATGGATTCCAGCTCCCACACCCACCGCGTGACTCGCGTGAGTTCCGCACGCACACCGGCAAAGCCAACTTCGGCGTGAACGAACTGCACTGGATACCCACTCCGAGCGGGCGCCTGATTCTGCAGACCATGCGCAGCCACGACCAGTACAACACCACGATCTACGGCCTCGACGACAGATACCGCGGTATCAAGGGCGGACGCAAGGTCATCCTCGTCAATGCCGAAGACATCACTGCACTCGGATTCCGCGACGGCGATCTCGTCGACATCGTGTCCGAGTGGACAACACCAGACGGAACACTCGAAGAGCGTCGGGTCACGGAATTCCGCATCGTCTCCTACGACACCCCCCGCGGCAATGCGGCGGCGTACTACCCCGAGACAAATCCGCTCGTACCCCTCGAACACGTTGCAGCCAAGTCGAACACGCCGGTCTCGAAGGCCGTCACTGTTCGACTCGAAGCATCAGGCGCCTGAGATGGGACGGGTCACCGCACGAACACCGGTCGTTCGAATCTCGGGTGATCGGGTCGTCACGCGCCCCGACACGCTGGCCGTCGAAGAACCACTCGAAATGAGGGTTGGCGGTCAGGTGCTGGCCGTGACGATGCGAACACCAGGCAACGACGTCGACCTCGTCCACGGATTCCTTCTCAGCGAAGGCGTCATCGGTACCCGCGACGACGTGAGCGTCGTCCGGTACTGCGACGGCGTCGACGAAACCGGCGCGAACACATACAACGTCCTCGACATTGCGCTCGCTCCCGGAGTGCCGTTGCCCGATCACACCACCGATCGCAACACCGTCGTCAGTTCCGCGTGCGGCGTGTGCGGCAAGACGTCACTCGATGCCGTCCGAACCACCACGCGGCATCCCCTGGTCGGTGACACGACTTCCGTCACCTCCACCGTCCTGTCGGCCATGCCGGTCACGCTCCGGGAGAGCCAACGGATCTTCGAGCGCACCGGAGGCCTGCACGCAGCCGGATTGTTCACCGCCACCGGCGAACTCCTGGCGCTGCGCGAGGACGTCGGCCGGCACAACGCAGTCGACAAGGTGATCGGTTGGGCAATCACCGACGGCCGAGTGCCGCTCTACGACACGATCCTGATCGTCAGTGGGCGGGCGTCGTTCGAACTCGTCCAGAAGGCCGTCATGGCGGGCATTCCGATTCTGGGCGCAGTCTCCGCGCCGTCGTCATTGGCCGTGGAGCTGGCACAGGAATCGGGGTTGACCCTCGCCGGTTTCATCCGCGGCGATTCGATGAATATCTACTCGCACCCGCACCGAGTCGAGGTCACGTCTGATTCGCGCGCAACTGAGCCGACAGTCGCACAGCGGAGTTGACCTCCCCGTAGCCCTCGTATCCACCCACTCGCTGCACGACCTCGAAGAAAAGGTCTCCCCCGACCGTCGGGGTGAACAGGTGGAAGAACTCACCGCGGGCGTCAGCGTCGTAAAGGATTCCGGCGCTGCGCATCCGGTCGAGCAGTTCTGAATTCAGACCGAAACGTGCGTCCAGATCGTCGTAGTAATTCGGGGAAATGGGTAGCGGAGCAAAGCCCCAGTCCTGCATGGACGCAGCGGCACCGAAGATGTTCTCACACGCGAAAGCGACGTGGCTGACGCCGCCGCGACGGACCGTCGGCAGCCCGCTTCGACTGCCCTCCACCATGTTCAGTGAGATCCGCAGGGTATGTCCGTCACCGTCCTGAACGAGCGTGAGTGCCTGGCTCCGCATGAGTCCGACCGAATCGGTGACATCCTGCCCCTCGTGCGGTTGCATCTCGAACACGGACCGCAGGAGCAGCATGATGCCGTCCCAACTCTCGGCCGGAACTGCCAGTGCCACGTGGTCGATCCCGGTGAACACCGCGCCCTGTTCACGATTGCGCTCGGCGGGCAGCGGGTAGATCTCGAATGCCGATTCCCACGCTGCAGCGCTGCCGGGGCCACGAAGGTCGATCGATGTCGCATCGGTGACCTTCAAGCGTACGACGTCCGGTACCTCGGAGTTCTCGTCGCTCGAACCGGGCAACTGCACGCGCGTCGCCGGTACTTCGAGAGCCAGAGCGCGCTCTCCCCACACTTCGGGTTCGGTTGCCCTGATGCCGATCTGAGTGAGAACCGGCAGATCCGCGGGCAGCCCGGGCGCCGTCCACACCGTGCCCGCTGTCGCGTCGACGGCAACGGTGAGCGGTCCGTGCCGCCACAACTGCAAGTCGTGATCGTGGTGCCGTCCGACCAGATGGAAACCGACGCGAGAGAGCATCGAGTGCACCTGGTCCTGTTTAGCCGGACCCGCAGCGATTCGCAGAGACACGATCCCTTCGAGCGGGGTGCGCTCCGGGGCGGTGAACAGCGTGGGTCCACCGGCGGCAGGGTTCGCGGCAGCGACCTGTTCTTCCAGATGGAGGAGCGACCGATGAGCGTCGATTGCCGTCCGCTGGGTGTCCGCGCGGCGGAATACGTCGTTGAAGATCTCGAGCGACCACGGTCCGTCGTAACCGGTGGCGTAGACATGCTGAGCGAACGCACTGAGATCGAAGCTGCCCTGCCCCGGGAAGTTTCGGTGATGCCGGCTCCACTGGAGGATGTCCATCGCCAAGAACGGAGCGTCCGCCAACTGGAGGAAGAAGATCTTCTCGCCGGGAATCTCGCGAATTCCGGCGGGATCGTCACCGCGCGAGAGGATGTGAAAGCTGTCCAGACAGGTACCGAGCGAAGGATGGTCGACGCCCTCGACGATCTGCCACGCATGGCCGTACGTATTGACGTGGGCACCCCACGCGAGCGCCTCGTAGGCAACCTTCTTGCCGTGCTCGGACGCCAGTTCGGCGAGAGCTCCGAATTGCTCTGTCAACTGACCGTCATCGTGACTTGCGGTCGGCAGGGGCGAGGAGCACACCAGGAGCGTCTCGCACCCCAGTTGATCCATCAGCTCGAATTTGCGTTGCACTCGAACAAGATTCCGAGCAAATTGGGCCTCGTCCACCGTGTCGAAGTCACGGAACGGCTGATACAGATCGAGGGTCAAGCCCAGATCCGCAGCCCGCGTTCGCAATTCCTTCGGGGACCACGGCGAAGCGACAAAATCCGGCTCGAACACCTCGAAGCCGTCGAAGCCGGCAGCAGCGATGGCGTCGAGCTTCTCCTCGAGAGTCCCACTGAGCGATACCGTCGCGATCGACGTCCGGACCGGGGCACTCACAGCGCTGCCGCAGTCTGTTCGCCGTGCACGAGTTCCGTCATGTGCGCGAGCATCCGCTTACTGTCGGGCTCGATGCCCGTGAAGATCCGGAACGCGTCGACGGCCTGAAAGACAGTCATTCCGCCTCCGCTGAGCGTCGGGGCTCCGATCAACCTCGCCTGACGCAACAGCTCGGTCTCGAGCGGGCGGTAGACGATTTCCGCTACCCACAGATCTGGACGGAGCAGATCTGGCGAGAATGCCATTCCAGGATGAGCCGCCATTCCCATTGGCGTCGCGTGGATCAATCCGTTTGCGTTGCCGAGCACTTCGGCGAGGTCGCTCGTGTGCCGCGCCTCGACAACCTGCGCCGGAAACTGCTGCGCGAAGGTTTGTGCAAGTTCCTGCGCGCGAGGCAGGCTCGAATCGACCAACGTCAGTGTCCCGACGCCCCGGGTGAGCGCGGCATAGGCAACCGCCGCACCGGCTCCGCCGGCACCGAGCTGCACGACGCGATCGAGCTGTGCTCCGGGAAGTCCGTCGTCGAAATTTCGGCCGAAGCCCGACCAATCAGTGTTGTGTCCGATCGCCTTGCCGGAGTCGAAGAGGACCGTGTTCACCGCACCGAGCCGGCTCGCATCCGGCGAGAGCTCGTCGAGGTGCTCGATCACCAACTGCTTGCACGGGTGAGTGATGTTGAGGCCGCGGAAGCCGAAACGTCTTGCATAGGTGAGAAGTTCACCGATGTCCGACGGCGCCATTCCCATCACGTCGAGATCGAGGATGCGGTAGACGTAAGGCAGGCCCTGTCTGCGCCCTTCTTCCTCGTGCATGATCGGAGTCAAGGAGGCTCCGATTCCGGTGCCGATCAGACCGCAGAGGATCGAATCACTCATCAGTTCTTCCCTTCTCGGATGCAGACGAATTCGACTGCGGCGCTGTATCCGTCGATTCCCAATCCACAGATGACGGCGTCGGCGATGCCGGAGACATACGAGTGGTGACGGAATTCTTCGCGACTGTGGATGTTGCTGATGTGCACCTCCACGACGGGGGCATCGAGTGTGACCAGAGCGTCGCGCAACGCAACGGAGGTGTGCGAGTACCCACCCGGATTGATGACGATGCCCGCGACATTTCCCCTGGCCTCGTGGACCCAATCGATCAGTTGGCCCTCGTGGTTCGACTGCTTTGCCTCGACCACCACTCCGAACTTCTCGGCCGCCGCTTCACAGCGGGAAACGACGTCGTCCAGGGTGTCTCTCCCGTAGAACTCCGGTTGGCGCTGGCCCAACAAATTCAAGTTGGGTCCGTTGAGGACCAGAACCGGTAGAGATGGAGTCATCAGGGGCACCTCGGGGTTGACGCTCGAAACTAATGTACGAACTAGTGAGTTAGTTCACTGGACGTTACTCCCCCGACGTGAACTCGACAAGCAAAGTCGACAAACTGCTGGCAGATAGAGTGAGCACATGGTTTCCGAGCAGTCAGTGAACTCTGTGGTGTCGAAGCCGGAGAAACGACGCCGAAACAGCGATCTGACCAGGGTGAACATCATCGCCGTCGCGACCGAGGAGTTTGCCGACAAAGGCTTCGCCGGCGCCCGGGTCGACGAGATCGCAACCAAGACGCATACCACCAAGCGCATGATCTACTACTACTTCACCGACAAGGAAGGGCTGTACAAGTCGGTACTCGAGCATGCGTACAGCGTCATTCGTGCGCAGGAACGTGAACTCGACCTCGAGGGATTGAACCCCACGGCAGCAGTCCGCGCTTTGGCCGAACTCACCTTCGACCACCACGAACAGCACCCGAATTTCATTCGGCTCGTGGCCAACGAGAACATGCTCCGCGGCGAGCACATCGAGAAATCCGAGTTACTCAGCGGCCTCGGCGCCCCTGCCGCCGACCTGGTCTCGCAGATCCTGCACGACGGGCAGCAGTCTGGGGCATTCCGCTCCGACGTCGATGCTCTCGATATTCACATGTTGATCAGCAGTTACTGCGTCTTTCGTATCGCCAATCGGTACACCTTCAAAGCGCTCTTCGACCGCGATCTGACCGACTCGACGCATCGTGAGCATCTTCGAACAATGCTCGGCGACATGGTTGTTGCGTTCCTGACCTCGAAGGCGCCGTCCTGACCTACCCCGAAGTCCGAAAAATCCCCCTACGGTGGTGAGTGGAACTCACAGCTGCCACCGGGAGGAATGACGTGACCGAGAATTACGTAGACGGGCTTTCACTCGAGGAGAAGGCGTCGTTGACGTCCGGCTCGGATTTCTGGCACAGCCAGTCCGTTGCCGGAATCGAATCGATACTCCTGACCGACGGTCCGCACGGAGTCCGGAAACAACCCGAGGGCGGCGACGCACTCGGACTCGGCCACAGCATTCCAGCGACATGTTTCCCACCGGCGGTCGGGTTGGGCTCGTCGTGGAACCTCGACCTCATCCGCCAGGTCGGTGAGGCTCTGGGCGACGAAGCCAAAGCCGAACAGGTCTCGGTCCTCCTCGGCCCAGGCATCAACATCAAACGGTCACCCTTGTGTGGCAGGAATTTCGAATACGTCTCCGAGGACCCATTCCTCTCCGGCCGCGTCGCGGCAGCGCTGATCACCGGCATCCAGTCTCGCGGCGTCGGAACCTCGCTCAAGCACTTCGCTGCCAACAACCAAGAACACGACCGGATGAGAGTCAGTGCCGACGTCGACGAACGGACGCTGCGCGAGATCTATCTGGCCGGCTTCGAATACGCCGTCAAGACCGCGGCCCCGACGACGGTCATGTGCTCGTACAACAAGATCAACGGTGTGTACTCGAGCCAGAACCATTGGCTGCTCACCGAGGTACTCCGCGAACAGTGGGGCTTCGACGGCCTCGTCGTTTCGGACTGGGGAGCGGTCAACGACCGCGTGGCGGCACTCGCCGCGGGCCTCGACCTGGAAATGCCGCCGACCGGAACCGATACCCAGATCGTCGACGCCGTGCGCGGCGGCGACCTGGACGAATCAGTGCTCACCACTGCCGCCGAGCGCCTGTCTACGCTGGTGAAACGCACCGCCGCCGCGCGCACCGAGGGCCACACGTACGACGTCGAGCGTCACCACGAACTGGCACGGACCGCTGCAGCGGAGTCCGCTGTCTTGCTGGCCAACGACGGAGAACTACTGCCGCTGACCCCCGGCGGGCAAACTGTCGCGGTGATCGGCGAATTCGCGTGCAGCCCGCGGTACCAGGGGGCCGGCAGTTCACAGGTGGTTCCCACCAAGCTCGACAATGCCTTGGACGCGATCCTCGACCTCGAAGGCGCCGACCGCGTCACTTTCGCACCGGGCTTCACCTTCGACGGCACTCCGAACGACGACATGGTCACCGAGGCTGTCGACGCCGCACGCCGCGCTGACGTCGCGGTGCTGTTCCTCGGACTACCGTCCGCCACAGAATCCGAAGGATTCGACCGAACCGACATCGAACTGCCGGCTGACCAGATCGCCCTGCTGGAAGCGGTCCACGGCGCGAACCCGAACACGGTCGTCGTGCTCGCCAACGGCGGTGTGGTTTCGACCGAGCCTTGGAAGGATCATGCCGCCGCAATCCTCGAGGGTTGGCTACTCGGCCAGGCGGGCGGCTCGGCGATTGCCGATCTTCTGTTCGGCATCACGAATCCGTCCGGCCGCCTCACGGAGACCATTCCGCTTCGCCTCCAAGACAATCCGTCGTATCTGCATTTCCCGGGATCACAGCAGCACGTCCGCTACGGCGAAGGCCTGTACGTGGGATACCGCTACTACGACTCCGCGCTGCGCGAAGTGGCGTACCCGTTCGGGTTCGGGCTGAGCTACACCACCTTCGACATCACCGATACCTCCGTCGAGGCCGGTGAGAACTCCGCCGAAGTGACCGTCACCGTGCGCAACAGCGGCGACCGATCGGGCAGCACCGTCGTTCAGGTCTACGTCCACGACGCCTCGGCAAGCATCGATCGACCCGCGCAGGAATTGAAGGGCTTTGCCAAGGTTTACCTCGACCCCGACGAATCCGCGACTGTGACCATCACGCTCGACACCAGGGCATTCGCCTATTGGTCCGTCGCGGCGCAGGACTGGGCGATCGAACCTGGCGACTACGAGATCCGCGTCGGCTTCTCGTCTCGGGACATCGCAACCACCGACACGATCACCCTGGCCGGGAACGTCGGCGTCGGCACGCTCGACGCCATGTCGACCATCGGCGAATGGCTCGCCCATCCCGTCGGCAGCGCAGTTCTCGGCGCCGCCATGGCTGCCGCAGCGGGCGACGGTGCACAGGCGGTCAGCCCCGAGATGATGGCCCTCGCAGGCTCGATGCCGCTCGAAAAACTCGCCACCTTCGGCCTCGGCATCACCGAGGAACAGGTGGCGCAGTTGGTGGCGGCCGCCGCGCAGCCAGGCTCCTGACCGCCTGAACTGCGGTTTCGACGTGCGAAGAGTCCGCCGGTAGATTTTTATGAACTATTTGGTTAATAATCTTGTGCAGTCGCTGTGGCGTCGGTTACATTCCTTGTATCGCTCTCCGCACAGACGTTCTCGATACGAACACCCTCGACGAACATCATCGGCGGATGTAGAGCCTCCACGACGCTTCCACCCAGGAGATGAGCATGTCAGCTAGCACGGTTACACCGTCCGGCCCCGAGGCGGGATCCTTGGCCAGGCCGGACACGACCAAGGTCAAGCGCGCCGCAACGTCGTCGTTTCTCGGCAGCATGCTCGAGTACTACGACTTCTACATCTACGCCTCCGCCGCTGCACTCATCTTCCCCACCGTGTTCTTCCCTGACAGCGGACATGCGGCACTGCTTTCGCTGGCCACCTTCGGTGTCGCGTACGTCGCGCGTCCCCTCGGCGCTGTGGTCCTCGGCCATTTCGGTGACCGCGTCGGCCGCAAGAAGATCATGCTGCTCACGCTCATCATGATGGGCGCAGCAACATTCCTCATCGGATGTATTCCCAGCGCGGATTCGATCGGAGTTCTTGCACCGATACTGCTGGTCCTGATGAGAATCGCTCAGGGCATCTCCGCCGCTGGTGAACAGAGTGGCGCCAGCTCACTGACTCTCGAACATGCTCCCGAAGGTCGACGGGCATTCTTCTGCAGCTGGACCCTCAACGGCACCCAGGCCGGCTTCATCCTCGCCAGCCTCGTCTTCCTGCCCATCGCCGCACTCCCCGACGACATCCTCTACACGTGGGGCTGGCGAATCCCGTTCTGGGGCAGCCTGATCGTTCTCGTGGCTGCATACATCATGCGTCTCAAGCTCGAAGAGCCGGAAGAGTTCACCGAGCAGCAGGAGTCGAAGGCCGTCGCCAAATTGCCTGTTGCCGATCTCCTTCGCACCCACAGCGCAAATCTGATTCGCGTGATCTGCTGCGCTTTCATCGCCGTCGTCTCGACCATCTTCTCCGTCTTCGGACTCGCCTTCGCGACCACCGAGGAAGTGGGGATTCCGAAGTCGACCATGCTCTGGGTGGCCATCGCAGCCAACGCCGTGGCCTTGCTCAGCCAGCCCGCCTGGGCGATTCTCTCCGACCGGATCGGTCGCAGGCCGCTGTTCATCGGTGGCGCCCTCGGTAGCGCGGTGTTCATCTACGTGTACTTCGGCGCAATCGCCAGCGGCAACGTCCCGCTGATCTTCCTGGCCGCAATCGGATTGATGTCCGTCTTCTACGCTGCCCCGAATGCCATCTGGCCGTCGTTCTACTCCGAAATGTTCAACACCAAGGTCCGCTACTCCGGCATCGCGATCGGCACCCAGGTCGGCTTCGCCCTCGCAGGCTTTGCACCCGCCATCGGCAACGCCCTCATGGGCGGGGACAAGACACACTGGATGCCCGTTGCCATTCTGACATCGGTGGCCTGCGTCATCTGCGCGATCTCCGCGTTCACCGCCAAGGAGACGTTCCGCACTCCCCTCAAGGAACTCGGCAACCCGATCTAGCCGAACACCCCCAGACACCCTGCACGAACGACTGTGGCCCGGCATCTCGCGAGAGATACCGGGCCACAGTCGTTTTGAAGTTTCTACGCCGTCTTGTCGCGACGCTCGCCACGCTCCGGCTTACGCGGAACGATGGTCGGAAGTACGTTGTCGTTGACGGTCTCCGCGGTGACGACCACCTTTTCGACGTCGTCACGGCTGGGGATGTCGTACATCACCGGAAGAAGAACCTCTTCCATGATGGCGCGCAGACCACGAGCGCCGGTTCCACGCAAGATCGCCTGATCGGCGATAGCGTCGAGCGCTTCTTCGGTGAACTCGAGTTCGACGCCGTCCATGTCGAAGAGACGACGGTACTGCTTGACGAGAGCGTTCTTGGGCTCCGACAAGATCTGAACGAGCGATTCCTTGTCGAGGTTGGTCACCGACGCGATCATCGGCAAACGGCCGATGAACTCGGGAATCAGACCGAACTTGATCAAATCCTCCGGCATGACCTCGGCGAAACGATCGACCGTATCCAGTTCGGCCTTCGACCGAACCTCGGCGCCGAAACCGATACCGCGCTTGCCGACACGATCGGAGACGATCCGCTCGAGACCAGCGAAAGCACCCGCGACGATGAACAGCACGTTCGTGGTGTCGATCTGAATGAATTCCTGGTGCGGATGCTTGCGACCACCCTGCGGCGGGACGCTCGCCTGCGTACCTTCGAGGATCTTCAGCAACGCCTGCTGAACACCTTCGCCGGAGACGTCACGCGTGATCGACGGGTTCTCGCTCTTGCGAGCGATCTTGTCGACCTCGTCGATGTAGATGATTCCGGTCTCGGCGCGCTTGACGTCGTAGTCGGCAGCCTGAATCAGCTTGAGCAGAATGTTCTCGACGTCCTCACCGACGTAGCCGGCCTCGGTCAACGCCGTCGCATCGGCGATGGCGAACGGGACGTTGAGCATCTTCGCGAGAGTCTGAGCGAGGTACGTCTTGCCACAGCCAGTGGGGCCGAGCATCAAGATGTTGGATTTCGCGAGCTCAACCGTCTCACCCCGCGCATCACGGCCCTTGTCTCCGGCCTGAATGCGCTTGTAGTGGTTGTAGACGGCCACGGCCAGCGTCCGCTTGGCGGAATCCTGACCGATGACGTAGTTCTCGAGGAATTCTCGGATCTCCGCAGGCTTGGGAAGCTCGTCGAGCTTGACCTCGCTCGACTCGGCCAATTCCTCTTCGATGATCTCGTTGCAGAGGTCGATGCACTCGTCGCAGATGTACACCCCGGGTCCTGCAATGAGCTTTTTGACCTGCTTCTGACTCTTGCCGCAGAAAGAGCACTTGAGCAGATCCCCGCCGTCGCCGATGCGTGCCATCTCGTGAGGTCCCTACTTTCCATCATGTACGTGCACTCGCCGCCACTCGATCGGTCGAGACGCTCCGCAGTACTCGGTATCAGATCAGAAGTTGTCAGATCAGAAGTTGTCGGATCAGACAAACTGATCAACAAACCGATCGAACAAATCTGGTCGAACAATCGCAGAACGCCGGTCGAGAACCAGCCCGTGAAGTGACGGTACCCGCAGATCCCGAACGGGGTCGACCTGTTCTCGGCGTTTCGCCTGCGGATAAAAAAGAAAAGAGTCGAGATTTCAGCCTGGCGAGCGCTCCACCAGGCACTTCTCGACGTGTCCGCCTCGTGTCGGGAATCGGAATACAGATCCTCGACACGAGGCGGAAATCGACTACTTCTGTGCGCTGAGCTTCCGGTAAGCCAGCACGTCGTCGATGATGCCGTACTCCTTGGCCTGCTCGGCCGTGAGGATCTTGTCGCGATCGGTGTCGACGCGGATGGTCTCCGGATCCTTGCCAGTGTGCAGCGACAGCGTGCTCTCCATGAGTCGACGCATACGCTCGATTTCCGCAGCCTGGATCTCCAGATCGGAAACCTGACCCTGGATGCCGCCCGTGGCCGGCTGGTGAATCAGAATGCGCGAGTTGGGGAGCGCGAAGCGCTTGCCCGGCGTACCACCGGCGAGAAGCACAGCAGCTGCCGAAGCAGCCTGACCGAGGCAGACGGTGGAGATGTCGGCACGGACGTACTGCATCGTGTCGTAGATCGCCATCAGCGCGGTGAACGAACCACCGGGCGAGTTGATGTACATGGTGATGTCGCGGTCCGGATCCTGCGATTCGAGAACGAGCAACTGTGCCATGAGGTCGTTGGCGGAGACGTCGTCGACCTGCGAGCCGAGGAAGATGATGCGCTCCTCGAACAGCTTGTTGTACGGGTCGGACGTCTTGACGCCGTAGCTGGTCTGCTCCGTGAACTGGGGCAGGATGTAACGCGATTGGGGGCCCGACGGCGCCTGGCCGCCCAGCGAGTTAGCTCCGAAAAGATTGGTCATCAGTTCTCCAAAGTATGAATTGGGCAGCGAAAGGATGGACGAACCGGCTCAGTTGCCGGTGCCGCCGGCCTGATTCGCACGGGAGACGACGTGGTCGACGAAGCCGTACTCGAGAGCTTCCTTCGCCGTGAACCAACGGTCACGGTCGGAGTCCGCGGTGATCTGCTCGACCGTCTGGCCGGTGTGCTGAGCGATCAGCTCGGCCATTTCGCGCTTGGTGTGCTTGAACTGCTCGGCCATGATCGCGATGTCACTGGCGGAACCACCGATACCGGCGGACGGCTGGTGCATCATGATGCGGGCGTGAGGCAGTGCGTAACGCTTGCCCTTGGTGCCTGCCGAGAGCAGGAACTGACCCATCGACGCCGCAAGGCCCATACCGAAGGTGGCGATGTCGCACTCGGCGAACTGCATCGTGTCGAAGATCGCCATACCTGCGGTGACAGATCCACCGGGCGAGTTGATGTAGAGCGAGATGTCTCGCGTCGGGTCCTCGGCCGAGAGCAGCAGGATCTGCGCGCACAGCTTGTTGGCGATGTCGTCGTCGACCTGGGTACCGAGGAAAATGATGCGCTCTCGCAGCAAGCGCTCGTACACCGAGTCGCTGAGGTTCAACCCAGCGGTCGCTGAAGTCATGGCGGGACTCTGCAAAGTCTCCAGGTGATTGGAAGTCACGGTACCTGCCTTCTATGTGGATCTACTTGTGCGGTGGATCGTCTATGCGAAACACTTCTACTGACACAGACAGTAACGAAGTAGGGCGGCACCGGAGTCCCGGTGCCGCCCTACTTCGCTCAAAGCGGAAAACTCAGTGCAGTCGATCGTGGTGAAAACACCCGTCCGCCTGCGTTTTTACTTGTCTTCGCTCTCGGCGGAATCAGACGCATCCGCTTCGGTTTCGTCCTCGCTGCTGCCGAACAGTTCAGCGGTGTCGACAACGGCGCCGGAGGTGTCCTTGACACCGGCCGACTCGACGACGGACGCGAGAGCCTTGCCACGACGGACGTCTGCGAAGACGGCGCCGAGCTGGTTGGCCTGCTGGATCTGCTGGATGAACTGCTCAGGAGCCATGCCGTAACGCTGCGCCTGGAACAGGATGCGCTCGGTGAGCTCGTCCTGACCGACGGTGACGTTGCCCGCATCGGCGATCGAGTCGAGCAAGAGCTGCGTCTTGACGGAGCGCTCAGCGGCTTCCTGGGCATCCTTGTCGAACTCTTCGCGGCTGCTGCCCTGCTCTTCGAGGAGCTTGTTCAGTGCCTCTTCGTCGTGATCGAGACCGTGAACGGCGTCATGCAGTGCAGCATCGACCTCAGCCTTGACGACGGCTTCCGGCAACGGAACCTCGACCGTCTCGAGCAGCTGCTCGAGAACCTTGTCGCGGATCTGACCGGCCTGCTCGACCTTGCGGACGCGTGCGACGCGCTCGCGGAGGTCAGCCTTCAGTTCTTCCAGGGTGTCGAACTCGCTGGCGAGCTGAGCGAACTCGTCGTCCTCAGCCGGAAGCTCGCGCTCCTTGACCGTCTGCACGGTCACGGTGACAACAGCTTCCTTGCCCGCGTACTCGCCGGCGACCAGCGTCGACGTGAAGTCCTTGGACTCCCCCGCCTTGAGGCCGATGATGGCTTCATCGAGGCCCTCGATGAGCTGGCCCGATCCGACCTCGTGCGACAGTCCGCTAGCGGTTGCCTCGGCAACGTTCTCGCCGTCGACGGTGGCCGACAGGTCGATGGAGACGAAGTCGCCGTCCTCGACTGCGCGGTCGACGCCGGTGAGGGTGCCGAAACGCTGACGCAGCGAAAGCAACTGCTCTTCGATGGCTTCGTCGGTGATCTCGATCGGATCGACCTCGACGTTGATGGAGCTGAAGTCAGGGAGCTCGATCTCGGGGCGCACGTCGACCTCGGCGGTGAACTCGAGGAGCTCGCCGTCTTCGATCTTGGTGACCTCGATCTCGGGCTGGCCGATGGCCTTCACGCCGGCGCTGGTGACAGCCTCGGAGTAACGCGACGGCAGAGCGTCGTTGACGACCTGCTCGAGCACAGCGCCGCGACCGACACGTGCTTCGAGGAGGCGAGCCGGAGCCTTGCCGGGACGGAAGCCGGGGAGACGAATCTGCTGCGCGAGGGCCTTGTAGGCCTTGTCGAAATCAGACTTGAGTTCCGCGAAGGGCACCTCAACGTTGATACGGACTCGCGTCGGGCTGAGCTGCTCGACGGTGCTCTTCACGAAACTTCGCTCCTTCGTCTGGTCTTGCTCACAACTTGTGTTGAATCGGTACTGCTGTCTGGCGCGGCACTTCACTCCCGGACTTACTGGAGGTGAAGTGCCATGTACGTACTTGTCGGGATGACAGGATTTGAACCTGCGACCCTCCGCTCCCAAAGCGGATGCGCTACCAAGCTGCGCTACATCCCGTTTCCGATCACATGAAACACACGATACGGCCATCCGAGGCCACAAAGACAGCGGGCCACAAAGGCAGCCACCATCGGTGACCGCGCACAACCCTATCGCGCTCACTACTCTCTCACGAACCCGACCGTCGTTTGTACACGGCCCGCCTGTCCGACCCCGTCAGTATGTCATCCGACCGCCGCCACATACAGCCTTGGCTGAACGAAACGTGATGACAGCCGGAATCAGAAGCCGGGCCGCAAGGCAAGACACCCCGACTCGCCGGGCATTTCGGCAATTCCCCAGGTGAACGACGGTATCGAACTTCTCCAACCCCCCGATTATGAAATCCGGTGGGGCATTGGGTACAGTTTCGTATCGCAGACGACGAACACGGCGATCCCGAGTTGTCGTATGCACGGGGATGTAGCTCAATGGTAGAGCCTCAGTCTTCCAAACTGATCACGCGGGTTCGATTCCCGTCATCCCCTCCATGAGGAGGGAAACTCCAAAAAAATCCGCATCGGCCTGGCCGGTGCGGATTTTTTGTGTTCAGACTTTGTGCACTCAGGCCACTCCCCTGTGGTCCGTATCCTGGAGTTGTCCGGATCGATTCTGCTCGGGAGGCCACTCGTGACCACGATTCTTCTCATACTCGTCGTTCTGGCCGTAGTCGTATTTCTGGTCATGAAAAGCCAGCAACGCGGTTCCGGCCACAGCGCAACACAACTCGACGACGCGAAAGCCGATGCCAGGCAGGCGATCGAACGCCTCGGCGGTCAGGTCTACAACCTGACCGGCAGTGACGACGCGTCGCGCCAAGCCCTCGCCGACGCGGCCGAACGGTACAACGCCGCAGGCTCGCAGATCGATCAGGCCGCAACGCCGGTGCAGGCACGTCTCGCGAAACAGACTGCGCTGGAAGGGCTTTACTACATCCGCGCGGCGCGGGTGGCAATGGGCATGGATCCGGGACCGGAAGTTCCTTCCATCGACGGACAGAAGGCTGCGGGTTCGGTCACCGAAGACCGTGAGGTCGAATTCGAGGGCCGCAAGGTCGCGGCATCACCCAATCCGTCGTCGCACACACCCAACTACTACCCCGGTGGCCGAGTCGCCGGACGCCCGGTCCCGGCCGGCTGGTACTCCGAGCCATGGTGGAAGCCTGCCCTCGTCGCCGGCGCCTGGGGTCTGGGTTCGATGATGCTGTTCTCGACCATGTTCTCCGGCATGGCCGGGGTTCCTTACGGCGCAGAAGCTTTCGCGCAGGGTGGCGATACGGGAGCCGGCGACTCGGGAGACCAGGGTGACTCGGGAGATCAGGGTGACTCGGGAGATCAGGGTATGGACGCCGGTGACTCCGGCGCGGATCAAGGAAGTGTCGACAACACCGATTTCACCGCAGACGGTGGAGGCAGCGACTACGGGGACTTCGGAGGCGGCGATTTCGGAGGCGGAGACTTCGGCGGCTTCGACTTCTAAACCGACTGGCACACCGGGCACCAGAACAGGTTTCGCGCCTCCATGACGGAATGCAGGATCGGTGTGCCGCACACGCGGCACGGCGATCCCGCTCTTCGGTAAACGTAAGTCCGCGGACGATCCTTCGCGTACGCCGGATCACCGTTGTCGTGCTCGGCGCGAACGACGTGCATCTTCCCGCGCCTGACACCAACCTTCATCAATTCGACAAGATCTGCCCACATGGCAGTCCATTCGTCGTGAGAGATGAGATTCCCCGGTCGTTCAGGGCTGATTCCGTGACGAAAGAGAAGTTCGGCGCGATAGACGTTGCCGACACCCGCCAGGACCGCTTGATCCATGAGCAGCGCGCCGATCGCCTTCTTGGACTTGGAGATTCGCACCCATGCCTGGTGTGGATCCGCGCCGCGGCGCAGTGGGTCCGGCCCGAGTCTGGCCTCGATCGCGGCGACCTGAGGCGGCAGTAGGACTTCGCAGGCGGTGGGACCACGAAGGTCGGTGCCGAAATCGGCACCGACCATTCGCATCCGGACCTGGCCTACCGGTTCTTCCATCGGCAGGGCGGAGTCGGTGAACTTTCCGTACAGCCCGAGGTGTACGTGAACTGTCAATCCGTTGTCATAGGTGTGCCAGAGGTGCTTCCCCCAGGCATCCGAGGACGTGAGTACGTGTCCGTCCACCAGACGCGCGTCCTCGGCGAATCTGCCTTGCGGGCTGAGGACGCGGACCGGTGAACCGACGAACTTGCGGGCATGCAACCGTGCCAGTCGATGCAGGGTATGACCTTCAGGCACGGAACAACTTTCGGATCAGGCTTGCGGCAGAGCCGGTGCGACGCCGGTCTTCTCGTACTCGGACAAGATGTCGATACGACGCTGATGACGCTCTTCACCCGACCATGCGGTGGCGAGGAAAGCATCGACGATGGCGAGTGATTCCTCGAGGGAATGCATACGTCCACCGATGCCGATCAGCTGAGCGTTGTTGTGCTCGCGGGCCAGCTTCGCCGTTTCGACGCTCCAAGCGAGAGCGCACCGTGCGCCGGGAACCTTGTTCGCGGCGATCTGCTCACCGTTGCCACTGCCACCCAGGACGATTCCCAGGCTGCCCTCGTCGGCAACGACGCGCTTTGCGGCTTCGATGCAGAATGCCGGGTAGTCGTCCACGGCGTCGTACTCGTGAGCACCACAGTCGATGGCCTCGTGGCCGTTCGCTTTGAGGTGTTCGATGATCTCGTTCTTACGTTCGAATCCGGCATGGTCGGCACCCAGGTATACGCGCATGGCGACAATTCTCTCAGGCCCGACCAGCCGGGCGCACCCGGGTCGACGTCACACTTTCAGGAACACGCATCGCCGCACGAGCGCACCTATCGTGGTGCCCATGTACCCCGTCAACGGCCAGGCCGCTGCACCCGCCGTTCGTGTGTCACCAGGCAGTGACGCGGTTCGCCACCCGTGGGAAATCCCGCTACTCGTGCTCGCCGTTCTGACGACAGTCGTCACCTATGTGGTGGCGATCGTTCTGATCGCTGCGGGTGATCTGTCGACGTGGATCCTCGTGGTGCTCGCGGCTCCGATCCTGCTGTTCCTCGCGCGAGGTCAGCTGTACGGATCGCAGCAGGTCAACGGAATCAAGATGACGCCTTCGCAATTTCCCGAGGGGTATCGGCTGGTCGCCGAGGCTGCGGCACGATTCGGCATGAAAACTCCGCCGGATGCCTACGTCGTGCTGGGGAACGGACGGATCAATGCATTTGCGTCAGGGCACGGATTTCGGCGTTTCGTCGTCGTCTACAGCGACCTGTTCGAGGTCGGTGGGCAGGCCCGCGAGCCCGATGCGCTCGCATTCATCATCGGTCACGAGGTCGGCCACATCGCTGCTGGGCATGCGTCGTACTGGCGCCAGTGGGGACAGTTCGCGTCGAACTACATTCCGGTGATCGGATCTTCGCTGTCGCGTTCCATGGAGTACACGGCAGACAACTTCGGTTTTCACATGCGCCCGCAGGGCGCACCGGGCGCAATGGGTGTCCTCGGCGCCGGAAAGTATCTCGTGGGTCTGGTCGGGTTCGACGAACTCGCCGATCGCGCGACACTCGAATCCGGTTTCTTCCCGTGGTTCGTCAACATCTTGTCGGCGCATCCGGTGCTGACCTGGCGTGCGGCCGCGCTTCGCAACCGCACGCACTCAGGGCATCTGTTCTTCCGGCCCGGTCAGCTCTACCGAAATCCGGCGCTCACTACCGCTCAGTCGAACTGAGGATCCTCGTTGCGGGTCCGCTTGAGCTCGAAGAAGTGCGGGTAGCCGGCCAGCGCGACGGCGCCGTCCCACACCTTGCCTGCATCCTCGCCGCGCGGGATACGTGACAGCACGGGACCGAAGAACGCCACGCCGTTGACATGGATCGTCGGGGTTCCGACGTCGGGTCCGACGGCGTCCATGCCCTTGTGGTGGCTCTCACGCAGTGCCTCGTCGTACTTGTCGGTGTCGGCAGCCTCGGCCAGTTCGGGCGGCAGTCCGACCTCGGCGAGCGACGACTTGATGACGTCGGCGAAGTCCTTGTTGCCCTCGTTGTGAATCTTCGTACCCATGGCCGTGTACAGCGGCAGCAGGATCTCGTCACCCTTCAGCTGCGCTGCAGCGATAGCGACGCGGACCGGGCCCCAGGCCTTGGTCATCATCTCGCGGTACTCGTCGGGGAGGTCGCGGCCCTCGTTGAGAACCGCAAGGCTCATCACGTGGAACTTGGCCTCGATGTCGCGTACCTGCTGGGCCTCGAGAATCCAGCGCGAGGTGATCCAGCACCACGGGCAGAGCGGGTCGAACCAGAAGTCAGCAGTGTCCGTGGTCTTACTCGAGGTTGCGCTCACGAAGAAACTCCCTATCAGTTCATGTCGGTCAGGTTCTATCAGTTCTGGGACATACTCCCGTTCTGCCAACAATCATGAACCCGCAATCCTTCCCGCGCTTTCCCCCGAACCACCTTCCGATCGCAGTAGTGTCGAAAAGAAACGAGTACGAAGGAGTGGTTCAGTAATGAGCACCAACCGGAGATTCGTGATCGTCGGCGGCGGGCTCGCGGGCGCAAAGATCGCAGAAGCCCTGCGTGACAGAGATTTCGACGGTGAGATCACCGTATTGAGCGAAGAAGACCACCTTCCGTACGAGCGGCCGCCGCTGTCGAAAGAGTTCTTCGCAGGCAAGAAGACACTCCCCGAATTCACCGTCCACGACGGCGAGTGGTTCCGCGACCATCACATCGATCTTCGTCCGGGAACGACGGCAACGGCCATCGACCCCGCTGCGCACACCGTGTCACTTCCGGACGGTTCCACGATCAGCTACGACAAGCTCGCCTTGGCCACCGGCTCACGTTCGCGGCGCCTCGACATCCCGGGGTCCGACGCCGAGGGCGTTCACTACGTACGAACAGTCGATCAAGCCGCTGCGCTACTGCGCACCCTGGCCGCCGACAAGAAGCTCGTCGTGATCGGTGCCGGCTGGATCGGTCTCGAAATTGCCGCGTCGGCTCGCGGTTTCGACGTCGAGGTCACCGTGCTCGAACATGCCGGCCTTCCGCTCGAATCGACCCTGGGCCCGGAAATGGGTGAGGTCTTCGCCGCTCTGCACCGCCAGAACGGCGTCGACTTGCGCACTGGCACGGACGTCAGCGCAATCTCTGTCGACGGCGATCACGCCGCCGGCGTCACTTTGAGCGACGGCACCGTGATTCCGGCCGACGCCGTGTTGATTGCTGTCGGCGCGTTGCCGAACACCGAGTTGGCGTCGGAGGCGGGTATCGACGTCGACAACGGAGTTCTCGTCGACGCCGGTCTGCAGAGCAGCGACCCCGACGTCGTTGCAGTAGGCGACATCGCGGCCGCACAGCATCCGATTCTGAATGCACGAATTCGGGTGGAGCACTGGGCAAACGCACTCAACCAACCCGAGACCGCCGCAGACACCATGTTGGGTCGGCCCGCCGAGTACGTGCGCATGCCGTATTTCTTCACCGATCAGTACGACCTCGGGATGGAATACGTGGGTCACGCGCCGCACGGCGGCTACTCCCGTGTCGTCACGCGCGGCGATGTCGACAAGCGCGAGTTCCTGGCATTCTGGCTCGATTCCGCGAACAAGGTGCTCGCCGGCATGAACGTGAACATCTGGGATGCCGGTGACGCCATCAAGGAATTGGTCGCCTCTTCGCGTCCTGTCGATCCGGAGCGGCTGGCCGATCCGGAGATTCCGCTGGCAGAAGTGTCCGCTTGAGTAAAGCCGTTCTCTTCGTGATGGGATGGGCGTAATAGATCCGCACCATCTACGAGGAGATCTTTGTGGTCGCACCGAACCTGACACGCGAAACCGCAGCGCAACGGTCAGCAATCCTGACCGTCGAGAACTATCTGATCGAACTCGATCTCACCGACGGCAACGACGCACCCGGCGAGGAGACGTTCTCTTCGAAGACCACCGTCACGTTCACGGC
This sequence comes from Rhodococcus sp. APC 3903, assembly GCF_030407755.1. NCBI lineage: Bacteria > Bacillati > Actinomycetota > Actinomycetes > Mycobacteriales > Nocardiaceae > Rhodococcus > Rhodococcus sp. APC 3903. The sequence goes on along the minus strand of NZ_JASDCV010000003.1, from coordinate 15,382 downwards.
TACGGCCGGAGCAAGCAGCTTCATCGACATCGTCGCGGCCCGAGTCCATTCCGCGGTCCTCAACGGCACCGCACTCGACGTCTCCGACTACGACGAGTCGACGGGCATCAGCCTTCCCGACCTCGCTGCCGACAACGAGTTGGTCATCGAGGCCGATTGCATCTACTCCCACACCGGCGAGGGACTGCACCGATTCGTCGACCCGACCGATGACGCCGTCTACCTCTACTCACAGTTCGAGACGGCTGACGCCAAGCGCATGTTCGCGTGCTTCGATCAGCCCGATCTGAAGGCCACGTTCGACGTCCGCGTCACCGCTCCCACGTCGTGGAAGGTCATCTCCAACTCCGCGGTCGTCGAGACCCTCGCCGCCGATCCCGGCAAGCACGTTTTCCGGACCACCCCGAAGATGAGCACGTACCTGGTGGCGCTCATCGCCGGTCCCTACGCGCAGTGGACCGACAACTACTCCGACGAGCACGGCGACATCCCGCTCGGAATCTTCTGCCGCGCTTCGCTGGCCGAGTTCATGGACGAGGAGCGGCTCTTCACCGAGACCAAGCAGGGATTCGACTTCTACCACCGCAACTTCGGTGTTCCTTATGCCTTCGGCAAGTACGACCAGCTCTTCGTCCCCGAATTCAATGCGGGCGCGATGGAGAATGCCGGCGCCGTGACCTTCCTCGAGGACTACGTCTTCCGCTCCAAGGTGACCCGCTACTCGTACGAGCGTCGCGCCGAGACGGTGCTGCACGAAATGGCGCACATGTGGTTCGGCGACCTCGTCACGATGGAGTGGTGGGACGACCTGTGGCTCAACGAGTCGTTCGCGACCTTCGCTTCGGTCCTGTGCCAGACCGAGGCCACGGAGTACACGAACGCCTGGACGACGTTCGCCAACGTCGAGAAGTCGTGGGCATACCGCCAGGATCAGTTGCCGTCGACGCACCCGATTGCCGCGGACATTCCGGACCTGGCTGCCGTCGAGGTCAACTTCGACGGCATCACCTACGCGAAGGGCGCCAGCGTCCTCAAGCAGTTGGTCGCATACGTCGGACTCGAGCCGTTCCTCGCCGGACTGCGTGAGTACTTCCGTGAGCACGCATTCGGAAACGCAACATTCGACGATCTGCTGGGCTCACTCGAAAAGTCCTCGGGCCGTGACCTTTCCGACTGGGGTCGGCAGTGGCTCAAGACCACCGGTTTGAACATCCTGCGCCCCGACTTCGATGTCGACGCAGACGGAAAGTTCACCCGCTTCGCCGTCCTGCAGGACGGTGCGGCACCAGGCGCCGGCGAGCGGCGAATCCACCGGATCGCCATCGGCATCTACGACGACGTCGACGGCAAGTTGGTACGAAGCCATCGCGTCGAACTCGACCTCGATGCTGTGGAAAGCACGGATGTCCCCGAACTTGTCGGCGTCGCCCGCGGTGCACTCGTGTTGGTCAACGACGACGATCTCACCTACGGCTCCGTGCGACTCGATCCCGAATCTTTGGCGACGGCGATCGAGCGGGTCGGCGACATCACCGACTCACTCCCCCGCACCCTGGTCTGGTCGGCGGCGTGGGAAATGACCCGTCAGGCCGAACTGAAGGCGCGCGACTTCGTCGCACTGGTCGAGCGCGGCATCAGTTCGGAGACCGAAGTCGGTGTGGTGCAACGTCTCTTGCTCCAAGCCCAAACCGCCATCGGCTCCTACGCAGATCCGGCCTGGGCCGAGGCCGAAGGTGCGGCGAGCTTCGCCAATCGGTTGCTCGAACTCGCACGTGAGGCAGAGGCCGGGTCCGACCACCAGCTGGCATTCGTCAACGCACTCACCGGTGCAGCACTCTCCCCGTGGCACACCGAGGTACTGCGCGAATTGCTCGACGCCGATCCCTCCACCGTTGGGCTCGACGGCCTGATCGTCGACACGGACCTGCGCTGGCGCATCGTCGGGGCACTGGCAGCTGCCGGTGAGATCGACGCCGAAGGAACCGCAACTCCGTTCATCGACGCCGAAGCCCAGCGTGACCCGACCGCTGCGGGCGCTCGTCAAGCCGCGGCGGCCGCGGCCGGACGTCCGCAGGCCGCTGTCAAGGAAGAGGTCTGGGCGAAGGTCGTCGGCGACGACTCGGTGCCCAACATCACCGCGCGATCGATCATCGGCGGGTTCGCTCGCGAAGGCCAGGACGAATTGCTCGAACCCTTCGTCTCCCGTTACTTCGCCGACATCGCGGCGGTGTGGGAACGACGCTCGAGCGAAGTGGCACAGACCGTCGTCATCGGGCTCTACCCGGCGTGGTCGATCTCCGCAGAATCCGTCGCGGCGGCAGACCGATTCCTCGAAGGCGACATCCCTCCCGCGTTACGTCGTCTGGTCGTCGAAGGCCAGGCCGGTGTGGTTCGTTCACTGGCAGCACGAAAGTTCGACGCGAGCTGACATGCGAAAGGCCGGTGCCCGCGTCGATTCTCACGAATCGACGCGGGCACCGGCCTGTGTCTGACAAACAGTTACGGCGCTGAAATTGCGGCTGCCATAACGCGGATGGCACTGATCATTCCGTCGATCAGGTTGCCTTCACTGAAGGATGCAACAGCTGCCGTTGCTCCGAGCTGGGTAACGCGATCAGTGACCCGATCGGCGATTGCCCGCCCGCTCCGTACCTCGACGGTGCGCTGGTTGGGCGAGACGGCGATCAGCACGGAACGCTCGGCTTCGGGCGTGGTCGGGAACAGTGCGTCGGCACCCGCTGCCGGATCAGAACCGAGATCACCGATGTAGGCGTTGAATCGCACCTTGGTGGCCCGCGTCGCTTCGGTCATCGCGACGTCGAGCGCGACCAGATCCATGGTCTCGAACGGAAGATCGTCGGTGAACGGCTCGCCGATGCGGTGCACACCGGAAACGCGTCCGCTGGACGTGACGACGCTGCCGACGGGCAGGTCCTCGGGCGCTACTGCGAGCGCGGTCGAATGATCACCACTTGCCACTTGCGGACCCTCCGATCAGATCAGCCGAACCGGCTTCGATTGCGTGTGCACTGCCGTGATGGCCACCGCGAACGGTGACTTCGTCGACAGCACTCCACAGCACGGGAGCGTGATCCCACGACTCACCGAGATGGAACGCCGGCGGAACCGGTCCCGGCGTCTTCTTCCCGAGGAAGGACGCAGCCGCGAAGAACGCGGTGATCAAGGCCGGAATCCCAACGTATATCAGTACTACCTCGAGAATGCTCACACCAGATAAGGTAGCCCAGAACGCCAGGAAGGAAAGCGTCAGGGCCACAAATTCTCGGGCAATTTCGTTTCCGTGACCACAGAACGCGGCTCAGGCTGCGCCCACGCCGACACATAGCTCAGGCTGCGCCCACGCCGAGATACGGCATCCACGCCGGATGCAATTCCTTGGTCGCCGCGAGCAGACGCCAATGCGGACCGGACGGGGGAACCAATTCCGCACGGAGAGTCCATCCGAGTTCGCTGAGCATCTTGTCGGCCTTGCGGTGATTGCAGGGGGCACAGCACGCGACGCAGTTCTCCCACGAATGCCCGCCCCCTCGGCTGCGAGGAACGACGTGGTCGATGGTTTCGGCTTTGGCTCCGCAGTACGCACATCGGAAGTGGTCACGATGCATCAGTGCGGCACGAGTCATGGGGATGCGGGCGCGATACGGAACGCGCACATAGGTGCGCAATCGAATGACCGAGGGAACCTGCACCGACCAGTCCGCAGAATGGACTACCGGGCCCTGTTCGTCCTCGTGGACGGTATCGGCCTTGCCGCAGGCCATCAGTACGACCGCGCGCCTGGCAGGAAGGGCGGTCAGCGGTTCGTACGTGACGTTGAGCAGTAGCACCCGACGTTTTACCCACTCGGGCACAACGCGATCGGGAGGGAACATCTCGAGGTGAGAATGCTCTTCGGAAAAGAGTGGGTCAGCAGTGTGCGCGAACCCGTCAGGAACAACTTCCAGAACAGCCCCTAACGCGTGGTCGTTCCGCGCGCTAGTGGGCTGGAGTTGTCGGTGATTGCGTGCAGCATGTCGGTTCTTCATACGACCTCCGGGAGACTGCCCCCAAGTTGACCACGGATGATCGCGTTACGCACTCCCATTTCGAACAAAATTGCCAGGACGGCCGGTGAATTTCCGGTGAATGGGTACGCATTCCGACCCGATGCAACCGTCGTCGACCCGGAAACCGACCACTACGGCCGTCAGGCACAATGGAACTTGCCATGAATGACGTACAGCACGACGTGCAGCAGACCTTCTACGACGCCGTCGGCGGAGCCGAGACGTTTCACAAGCTCACCGCGCGATTCTACGAAGAAGTCGCGAAGGACGAGGTTGTGCGCCCGCTCTACCCCGAGGCCGATCTCGGCCCGGCAGAGCGGCGGATGCGGATGTTCCTCGAGCAGTACTGGGGCGGGCCGCACACGTACTCGGAGGAGCGTGGGCATCCGCGTCTGCGGATGCGCCACAATCCTTTCGTGATCGGCCCGATCGAGCGTGATGCGTGGCTTAGGTGCATGCACGTCGCCATCGCGTCCATCGACGAGAAGACCCTGAGCCCGGTGCACCGCAAGCAGTTGATCGACTACATGGAGATGGCTGCTGCGTCCATGGTGAACTCCGCCATCTGACCGTTTACTTCGCCTTCGGCCTGAACACACGCGCGATCCGGCGGGCTGCCCGTACCCCGAACGACACCGTGGGATGCAGGGGAGAACTCAAGATTGCGTGCTTGCGCACGTACTCTTCGACCTCCCACTCCGACCAGCTGCCCGCCCGGAACAGTGCGGCATCGCCGACGCCCAGGGTTCGTTTCGCGATTCCGTCGCCCTGAACGGTGACCGACCCTTCGATGATGTGCACGATTTCGTCCGCATGGAAGTACCAGCGGAAGCGCCCCTTCGTGCAATCCCAGACGTGCGTAGTCGTGGTCCCGTCTTTACTCGCCGACCATTGCGCCGACCGTGCAACCGGTGTGCCGAAGATTATCCAGTCACGGTTGATCGGATCATCGTCGAGCAGTACGTGATCCAAACTGACCGCTTCGATTGCCGACAAAGTCAAGGCCAAGCCCCCTTGGTTGTATTCTCGATACTTCTCCCCCGGCAGTAACACCAAAGTTGCCACATGGAGTCACCGCGTGAATGCAAAGTACACCAAGGCTAGGTAAAGAGTCACGCTTTTGCCGTGTCCAAGTCGTGAGAGTGCCAGACGTTTGGCACTATGAACTGCTGTGAGCACCCCCGCGGATTCGTCCTCTGTAAGCCGGCCCGAAGCCCCGTGGTGGAACGAGGCGGTCTTCTATCAGATCTATCCGCGTTCCTTTGCCGATTCGGGCAGTGACGGTATCGGCGACCTCGGCGGAGTCGAGGAGAAACTCGGCTACCTCGAGCTGCTCGGCATCGACGCGATCTGGTTGAGCCCGGTGATGAAGTCACCGATGGCAGACCACGGCTACGACGTCTCGGATCCTCGCGACATCGATCCCCTGTTCGGTGATCTGGCGACGATGGATTCGCTGATCACGTCGGCCCACGAGCGCGGAATCAAGGTCACCATGGACTTGGTCCCGAACCACACGAGTGATCAGCACGAGTGGTTCAAGGCAGCCCTGGCGTCGGCGCCCGGTTCTGCGGAGCGATCCCGCTACATCTTCCGAGACGGCAAAGGTGAAAACGGCAACGAACCGCCGAACAACTGGCCGAGCATCTTCGGCGGCCCGGCATGGACCCGCGTCAGCGAAGCCGACGGAACACCCGGCCAGTGGTACCTGCACATCTTCGCCAAGGAACAGCCGGACCTGAACTGGGACAACCCCGAGGTCTTCGACGACCTCGCCAAGACTCTGCGCTTCTGGCTCGAGCGCGGAATCGACGGATTCCGCATCGACGTGGCCCACGGAATGGCCAAGCCGGACGGTTTGCCGGACCACGACTGGGAGCTCAACGAGCTCATGCGCAATTCCGACGACGACCCGCGGTTCAACAATCCGGCAGTTCACGAAATCCACCGCGGCATCCGCAAGGTCATGGACGAGTTCCCGGAGGCGATGACCGTCGGCGAGATCTGGGTGAAGGACAACCAGAAGTTCGGCGAATACATCCGGCCAGACGAACTGCATCTCGGATTTAACTTCCGGCTTGCAGAAACCGAATTCTCCGCCGAGTCCGTCCGAGAGGCCGTGGAGAACTCCCTCGCGGCCGTCGCCGAGGTCGGGGGTGTGCCCACGTGGACACTGTCGAATCACGACGTCGAACGTGAAGTCACGCGCTACGGCGGGGGCGAGATCGGAACGCAACGCGCACGGGCGATGATCCTCGTCGAGTTGGCGCTTCCGGGCGCGAGCTTCATCTACAACGGAGCCGAACTCGGCCTGCCGAACGTCGACCTGCCCGACGATGCACTACAGGACCCGGTCTGGGAACGATCCGGGCATGCCGAGAGAGGACGCGACGGCTGTCGAGTGCCCCTTCCCTGGGAAGGAACCGAGCCGCCTTTCGGATTCACCACCGGTGCGAGCACCTGGCTGCCGATGCCGGCCGAGTGGTCGACGCTCACCGTGGAGGCTCAGATCGAGGATGTGGACTCGATGCTCTCGCTGTATCGCGCCGCCCTCGAACTTCGCAGCGCCAGGCCGGAGTTTTCCGGCACCGACATCGATTGGTACGGCAGTCCCCCCGGCTGCCTCGCTTTCCGTCGACGCGGCGGTCTGATCTGTGCTCTCAACACCACGGAGGTGCCGATCGCACTGCCGAGCGGGCAGCTGCTGTTGAGCAGCGCACCACTCGTCGACGGTCAGTTGCCCGTCAACGCTGCGGCGTGGCTGATCTGACCGAACACTCTCGCACGTCGTCAGGCGGCGGCCCCATCGCGCTGGTGGTGGCCGTCGCCTGAACTCCTACCGCGCAACCATCAGCGGTATCGAACCACCGCGGTGACGGTAGATCGAACCAAACCGTGCATCGAGGCGCACCCACGATCTACTCGCCCGCACCCGAACCAGTTCCGACGCGTCGATCTGTTCGAGATCGATGTCCGCAGTCATCGCTTCGGATCCGGCGTGCGGAACGAATCCCATTGCGGTCAGGGCAAAAATAACTCGCATCGAGATCCCGACCGTGCCTGACGGACCACTGACCTCGAGCACGTCCTGATCGAGCAACGACGCCGGCGGGCCGTGGCTACTTCCATGCTCGAGCGCCAAGGCGTTGCCCCGCTGCGCCAGTTCGATCAACACCCGGGCGGGTACGTCGTCCAGGTGCTCGAAGCCGTCCATCGGCGGCAACGCCCCACGCCACGCCGAATCCATGGCGAACCCCGGATCGATCAGCTCACCTGTTGCCTGCTCCACCGCCGAGAGCAACTGATCGCCGGCAGCCGACGTGTCGTCAGGGTTGATGGTGCCCGCCACGGTTCGCGTCGCCAGAGCGTCGAAACCCGTTGACGCCCAGACGCTCAGGTGCGCATCGCCGCGTCGACGCATTCGGATGACCGCGGACTCGTCCAAACGCAAGGCGTGACCGATGAAGCCGGCCAAGTTCTTTCGCTCGGCCTCCTCGGGCACGGTCAGGACACGTTCATGCACGTTGCCAGCTCTCCAAGTACTCCCGCTCGGGCCCGCTGAGGCGGCGCAGACGTTGAGTGTCGATATCGAAGGCCGCGATCTGAGTCGATGCCACGATGGACGGCGGGACGCTGAGATCGGCGCCGCGGGGGCGAACCTCGTACGCGATGGTGAAGTCCACCGCGCGAACCTTTTCCACCCACATGAAGACATCGAGCGGTGAATCGTCGTGCCGCAGTTGCCCGCGGTACCGCACATGGAGATCGGCAATCACAGCCCCGTCACGCAGGGTGACCGTCGGGCGCGAGTCTTCGAACAACCAAGGAATCCTCGCCTCTTCGAGCAACGTCACCATCCGTGCGTGGTTGATGTGCTGGAAGGCATCCATGTCGGACCACCGAACCACAACTTCGGCGTGGAATCCTTCGCTCAACGTCCTACCTCCGATCGGGTGCCCATGCTGCGCACCATGCTACGAACCTGACGCGCCGCCACCGAGAGCGTCGCGAGGTCAAGCGTCCCAGACTCGAAGATCTCGACGAGAGCTGCCCTCGCTCGGCTCAGCCGCGAGGCGTTGGTCGATTCCCATTCGTCGATCTTCTCCTGCGGCGACTCCCCCGGCTCGCCGCCGGCCAGAACCTCCATCGTCAACTGCCGCAGCGAACTGTAGAGGTCGTCTCGCAACGCGAGCCGAGCAAGCGAGTGCCAGCGATCGCCGCGCTCGAGTCCCGAGACCGCGCTCAGCAGCCAGTCGATTCCCAGATGCGCGTCCAAGGCGTAATACAGCTCCGCGACTTCGGTGATGTCGTGATCTGCGATGTCGGCGATATCCGCGATGTCGAGCAGGCAGTAGACGTCGAGCAGTCGGAACACGTCCAGCGCCAACGCTTCCGGAGCCCCGCGATCGATCACGGATTGAGCGCGCACGAGCAGATCGTCGAGCTGGTGGCCGGCGAGCAGCCCCGGAACCAGCGGCGCCGTCGCCCGATACGCTGCCGAGTAGCGCGCAACTTCGGCGCCGACCGCGATCGGCTGGGGCCGATTGGCCAGGAACCACCGCGACGCGCGGTCGAGCAAGCGGCATGACTCCACGATCAGCTCGTTTTCGATCTCTGCACTGACGCCGGCCGAGCGGATTCGCGACCACACCTCGTCGAGCGCAAAGACCTCTCGCACAGCGGCGTACGCGCGGATCGAGTCGGTACTGCTCGCTCCGGTCTCCTCGGCCAAGCGGTAGGCGTACGTGATTCCGCCGTTGTCGATCACTTCGTTCACGAGCATCGTCGCGACGATCTGCCGCCGCAATGGGTGTGCTTTGATCTCCGTTTCGAACCGATCGCGAACAGCGGTCGGGAAGTACTGCGGGATCTGCTGGGCGAAGAAATCGTTGTCCGGCAACTCGGTTGCGAGCAGATCGTCCTTGAGTGAAAGCTTGACGTGCGCCGTCAGCGTCGCCAATTCCGGCGACGTCAGACCCACACCGGCCTCGAGTCGACGCTCGATCTCCTTGTCGGTCGGCAACGCCTCGAGCTTGCGGTCAAGGCCACGTGCCTTGGTCAGATCCGTCAACTGACGGCGGTGAACACCGAGCATCTGCGGCGCGGTCACGCGGGAGATTCCGAGCAGCGCGTTCTGGGCGATGTTGTCCGCCAACACCAACGCCGCCACGTCGTCGGTCATCGACGCCAGCAACGGATTCCGTTCTTGCGTCGGCAGTAACTGCGAACGCACGAGCGAATCGAGAAGGATCTTGATGTTCACTTCGTGATCGGAGCAGTCGACCCCGGCCGAGTTGTCGATGGCGTCGGTGTTGATGTGACCGCCGTTGGCGCTGAACTCGATTCGTCCCAGAGCAGTCACGCCGAGGTTGCCGCCCTCACCGATCACCTTGACTCGTAGGTCTTGACCGTCGACTCGCACCGCGTCGTTGCTCTTGTCTCCGACCTGCGCGTTCGTCTCGGTCGAAGCCTTGACGTATGTACCGATTCCGCCGTTCCACAGCAGATCCACCGGTGCCGACAGAATCGCCTGCATCAATTCCGGCGGCGAGAGCTTCGTGACCCCCTCGGCCAGACCCAGTGCGATTCTGACGCTTTCGGCGATCGGAACCGACTTGACCGTGCGGTCCCAGACGCCGCCACCTTCACTGATCAGGCTCTTGTCGTAGTCGGCCCATGACGACCGTGGCAACTCGAAAAGTCGTTGACGTTCGACGAACGAGCTCGGTGCATCCGGGTTCGGATCGAGGAAGATGTGTCGATGGTCGAACGCGCCCACCAGACGGATGTGCCGACTGAGGAGCATTCCGTTGCCGAACACGTCTCCGCTCATGTCGCCGACGCCTACCGTCGTGAAATCCTGCGTCTGCGTGTCGACCCCGAGTTCGCGGAAGTGCCGCTTGACGCTTTCCCAGGCGCCGCGAGCGGTGATTCCCATGCCCTTGTGGTCGTATCCCACGGAGCCACCGGAGGCAAACGCGTCGCCGAGCCAGAAGTCGTACTTGGCGGCAACCGAATTCGCGAGATCCGAGAACGTCGCCGTGCCCTTGTCCGCGGCGACCACCAGGTAGCGATCCTGATCGTCCTTGCGCACCACTCGATCCGGCGTCACAACTTCGCCGGTGGCCGCGTGCACGTTGTCCGTGATGTCGAGCAATCCGGAGATGAACGTGGTGTAGCAGGCCTTGCCCGTTTCCAGCGTCGCCGTTCGATCAGCGGCCGGATCACCCGTCGGCAGAGGCGGATTCTTCACGACGAAGCCGCCCTTGGCGCCGACCGGCACGATCACCGCGTTCTTGACGGCCTGAGCCTTCACCAAGCCGAGCACCTCGGTGCGGAAATCCTCGCGCCGGTCGGACCAGCGGAGTCCGCCGCGCGCGACTGCGCCGAATCGCAGGTGGACGCCTTCGACCTCGGGTGAGTACACGTAGATCTCGAAAGCCGGCCGCGGCTTGGGCAACTCGCTGATCCGCGAGGGATCGAGCTTGACCGACAGGTAGTCGCGAGAGCGGCCATCGGCGTCGACGACGTAGAAATTGGTACGCAAGGTCGCCTTCACCAAGGAGAACATTCCACGCAGAATGCGATCGGCATCCAAGCTGAGCACCTCGTCGATGGACGCACGCAACTGCTCGTCCAATTCGGCGACGCGAATGTCGTCCTGTTTCTCGGGGTCGAACATCGCCTCGAACAACTGCACCAATGCAAACGCGGTCTGCGGGTGCGTTAGCGCGATTCCTTCGATGTGGAACTGACTGTACGGAAATGTGGCCTGGCGCAAATACTTTGCGTAAGCACGCAACACCACGGCTTGCCGCCAGGACATTCCGGCCCGCAGCACCAACTCGTTGAATCGGTCAGCTTCTGCCCGGCCGAACCAGACTGCACCGAATGCAGCCGTGAATCGCTTCTGGACCTCGGTCAGCGGGGCGGTACTGGTCTCGAGTGGCACCTGCGCATCGAGGTCGATCTCGACCGACGCCCGAAGGTCCGCCGGTACCGACAATCCGAAATCGTAGATCCAGCACTGAACGCCGTCGAGTCGCTGCACGACGTGCGGCCGCTCGTCGAGAACTTCGACGCCGAGTGACTGCAGCACGGGGAGCACCTGACTCAGCGAGATGCCGTCGCCGCCGACGAAGAGCGTGAAGCGCCAGGCACCGGGCGCGGAGTCCACAGCGCGATAGAGCAGTACGTCGATCGCGCCTGGCGCCAACGCCTCGAGCCTGGCGATGTCGGCCAGCGCGCGTGACGGCTCGAAGTCCTCCTTGTATCCATCGGGAAGTACCCGCGAATACCGTTGCACCAGTTCCGGATCCACACCCGGAATGTCGCGAACAAGGTCGTTGATGCGGTCGTCCCAGCTACGACTGACTTCGGTGAGCAGGGCCTGAACTCGCTCGCGGTTGGCCTCGGAGACATCCAGATGAACCGGCTCACTGTCCGGATCGCGCCGGATCGTCACGTGCAACAGCGCAAGATCGTTCTCGGTAACCCGGGCGGTGTAATCAACTGTGCCTGGGCCGAATTCGCGCCACAACAGGTTTTGCATCGCCAGTCGCACCCGCGTCGTGTACCGGTCGCGAGGCAGATACACCAAGCAGGATACGAACCGTCCGAACGTGTCCTCGCGGACAAAGAGTCGCACCTGGCGGCGGAGCCCGATGCTGTGCACGGCGTGGACGGTCTCGAACAAGGTCTCGGCATCGCTCGAGAACAACTCGGTGCGCGGGAAGGACTGGATGACCTCGAGCATCGCCTGCCCGGAGTACGAATGCAGGTCGACACCGGCACGCGCGATGACTTCGCGGACGCGTCGCTCGATCAGGGGAATCGCGAGAACGTTCTCGTGGAGTGCGACCACGGTGAACACACCCAGGAATCTGTGCTCCCCCACGATGTTTCCCTCGTCGTCGAGGATCGACACGCCCACGAAGTACGGGTAGACAGCGCGGTGCACCGTGGCGGGGAACGATCCCTGCGTCAGGACCAGAAGCGGTCGATCCGGGAGATCTGCAACTGGAGGCAAACTCATCGGGCCTTCGGTGACCGCGTCGGAACGCAGCACGCCGAGCCCGCTGCCGGCGACCGTGCGTGAGCCGTCCTTCGTGCCCTCGAATCGCCGGTATCCGAGTACGGCGTAGTTTCCGTCCGCCATCCACCGGAGCAGTCGAGCGGTATCGGAGAATTCTTCGGGGGTGATCCTCCCGGAGGCAGTTTCTGCAGCACTCTCCAACTCGTCGGCAACGCGCAGTTGCAGTGCCTTCATGTCCGGGGTGTCACCAACCACCTGGCGGACGTCCGCGAGCACTTTGCCGAGGTGGGCTTCGATCGCGTCGAGATCGAAATCCTCGACTTCGGAGTCCAACTGGACGTGCATCCAGGATTCTTGGATACCGCTGTCGCCCAAGGAAATCAGATTGCCCGCGTTGTCGCGTTCAACCGTCAGGATCGGATGGGCGAATTGACTGATTCCCACGCCTTGTCGGTTGAGCATCGCCGTAACGGACTCGACGAGCAACGACATGTCGTCGGTGACGATCTGGACGGCAGCGCCGAGACCCTCGGATCCGGACGGGCGGTACACACGCCATACGGCCGTGCCTGGCGTCCGCTGCCTCCCGAGCGCGAGATGCGCGAGCAGGACTCGATCCGATCGACCGTTGATGACGTCGTCGCTGTCACCCTCGTCGATGTGCGTGAAAAAGGCCTCGCGAAGACGCGTCAACAACGTCGCTTCGTCGAGGCCTGTGCCCTGCTGCCGTACACGGTCTGTCATTCCTGGCTCACATCCTTGTGGGTTCTGATCGCCGCGACCAATCTCTGACTCGAGACTAGCCGCGGCAACCAGTACCTAGGGTGAACTGAGAAACGAAATCTACGATGTCGTCATCTGAACAAGCGATGCTTCGAGCACCGCACGTTCGCTGTCCGCCAGCGGTCTGGACTTTTCGGACACGGTGTCGAATCCGACCATCAACGCGTCGCCGAAGGCGCATTCGACACCCGCGTTGTCACGGATGACGTGCCGAACCGTGAACGAGGAAGTCCCGACGTGAGTCGTGAAGATCTCTACGTTCAACGGACCGGACCGATCGGTGACCGGCTTGAGGAACTCGATGGTCATCTTTCGAACCACGAGGTATCCCGGCCGGCCGCCGAGCGGCGCCAGTTTCGCTTCCAGGAACTGGATGCGAGCTTCCTGCATGTACTCGACGTAACGCGTGTTGTTGACGTGACCCAACCGGTCGGAATCGCCCCACCGGACCTGGATCTGCGCTGTGTATACGTCGGACACCGGATCAGTCCCTGGTGAGCTTGCGGTGAGTCACGCGGTGCGGGCGTGCGGCGTCGGGGCCGAGTCGCTCGACCTTGTTCGCCTCGTAGCCCTCGAAGTTGCCCTCGTACCAGTACCAAGCTGCCTCGTTGTCGCCGAAGCCACCTTCCCACGCGAGGATGTGGGTACAGGTGCGGTCCAGGAACCAGCGATCGTGCGAGATCACGACGGCGCAGCCGGGGAACTCTTCGAGAGCGTTCTCCAGCGAGCCGAGGGTTTCGACGTCGAGGTCGTTGGTGGGCTCATCGAGCAGGATCAGGTTGCCACCCTGCTTGAGCGTCATCGCCAGGTTCAGACGGTTGCGCTCACCACCGGAGAGGACGCCGGCCGGCTTCTGCTGATCGTGGCCCTTGAAACCGAACGAGCTGATGTACGCACGCGAGGGGAACTCGGTCTGGCCGACGACGATGAAATCGAGCCCGTCGGACACGGTCTCCCAGACCGTCTTCTTGGGGTCGATTCCGGAACGGTTCTGGTCGACGTAGCTCAGCTTGACCGTCTGACCGATCTTGACCTCACCGGCGTCAGGCTCCTCGAGACCGACGATGGTCTTGAACAGCGTCGTCTTACCGACGCCGTTGGGGCCGATGACGCCGACAATTCCGTTGCGCGGCAACGTGAACGAAAGATCCTTGATCAGCACGCGGCCGTCGAAGCCCTTGTCGAGGTTCGAGACCTCCACGACCACGTCACCCAGGCGCGGCGGTGCCGGGATCTGGATCTCGTCGAAGTCGAGTTTGCGGGTCTTCTCGGCTTCGTTCGCCATTTCCTCGTAGCGATCGAGACGAGCCTTGTTCTTGGCCTGGCGGGCCTTGGCGCCGGAACGAACCCATGCGAGCTCGTCCTTGAGGCGCTTCTGCAGCTTCTGATCCTTCTTGCCGGCAACTTCGAGGCGTGCAGCCTTCTGCTCCAGGTAGGTGGAGTAGTTGCCCTCGTACGGGTACAGGCGTCCGCGGTCGACTTCACAGATCCACTGCGCGACGTGATCGAGGAAGTAACGATCGTGGGTCACGGCGAGGATTGCGCCGGGGTAAGCAGCGAGGTGCTGCTCGAGCCACAGGACAGATTCGGCGTCGAGGTGGTTGGTGGGCTCATCGAGGAGCAGGAGGTCGGGCTTGCTCAGCAGCAGCTTGCAGAGCGCAACGCGTCGCTTCTCACCACCGGAGAGGTGGGTGACCATCTCTTCCGGCGGGGGGCAGCGCAGGGCGTCCATAGCCTGCTCGAGCTGCGAGTCGATCTCCCACGCGTCTGCGTGATCGAGCTTCTCCTGCAGTTCGCCCATCTCTTCCATGAGCTCGTCGGAGTAATCCGTGGCCATCAGCTCGGCGATCTCGTTGTACCGCTTGAGCTGGACCATCGTCTCTCCGAGACCGTCCTCGACGTTCTCGCGAACCGTCTTGGTCTCGTCGAGCTCCGGCTCCTGCATGAGGATGCCGACGGTCGCGCCCGGAGCCAGGAATGCCTCGCCGTTGCCCGGCTGGTCCAGTCCGGCCATGATCTTGAGGATGCTGGATTTACCAGCGCCGTTCGGTCCGACGACACCGATCTTCGCGCCGGGGTAAAAGCTCATCGTGACGTCATCGAGGATGACCTTGTCACCGTGCGCCTTGCGCACCTTCTTCATCGTGTAAATGAACTCAGCCATGACCGCCAGCCTATCGGTGTTTGTCCTATAACCCACATTGCGCGTTGGCGCTCACTCCGATCCGGGTTCTGCGGACAGTCCGAGGTCATCGACCAGATTCACCGACATGCTCATCGACCCCCACGAAAACCGCGACGGGGACACCTCCGGGTGTCCCCAGGACGGCTCAGATCATTGCCCGGTGGATGCCCTTCGGCTCGCCACCGAGCTGCGAGAGCGTCGACGAATGGAAAATGGAACCAGGCACATGGATCGCGTGCGCGAGACCGGCATGAGCATCACGCCAGAACCGCTGCATCGGCGTGTTCAACTGCAACGCGCCACCACCGGAAC